>JBBTJN010000032.1:0-31686 GCA_038059415.1 Elusimicrobiota bacterium
ATCGGGCACGCTTATGTTGAGCGTCTATTCGGCCTGCGACTTAAACCGGGATTGGTCGACCGACGTGGTGGATGTGCAATTGCAGGTCAATCAGGCATTGGGCGCGGCGGCTTGCGCGTCGGATATCAACCGCGACGGCTCGTGCAACGTGATAGACGTGCAGAGAAACGTCAATGCCAGCTTGGGAGGACCGTGTCTCCTCGGCCCGTAAACGAGTGAGGAATCGAAAACCATGACCAAGCATTTGAAGGAGCAAATGCGAGGCCGGGCCTCAGGACCAAGAGGAGCCGACATTTCCTCGCGGTATGGCTCGCCCAGAAATGGTCGAGGCACGAAGCCGAACACCATGAAAGGATTCACTCTCATCGAACTGATTGTCACGATTTTGATCCTCGGCATTTTAGCGGCGTATGCCGTCGTCAGCTATGAGAAAACGACTGAAAACGCGAAGGCCGAAAATGCTCTCGCCCTGGTGAAGATGGCCGCCGGCGCGCAGCGGGCATTCAATATCGATCTCAACACGGTCGGCAACGGAACCATTGATGACACCTGTAATAGCGGCGCCTGTCCAGGTGCACCCTATCCGCCCTGCGCCGTGGTGCAATGCGGCTATCTTCAAAAGCGGTCCTGGAGTCAAGAAAACTATCGGCTCGACGTGAAAGGCCTTGTCGCTGGGGGCCTTGAAGTGCCGTGCGATTTGACGGGAGTAGCGCCCGCCGGGTACTACGCCGCCTGCGTCAAGAGAAAGGTTTGCGGGACGGACCCGCCGCCCTGCGCGTCCCCAACCAGCACGTACGCGAATTGGGGCTACACCGTCGGCGTCGACGGCATAGTTTTGGCTTGGCCGGCGGTCAATGGGCCCCCTGCGCCTTAAGGGAACAGTCAGCCGTCCTGATACGCCCACAGAATTTCCCGGAATTCGGCCCGGGGCGGCTTGCCGGCACGAATGAATCAACGCATGACGCATCTCCGGCGGCGGGCTTGGCGCTTCCGGACAAGACCTCCCCTCCAATGATGATTTAAATTCTACAGCCGTACTTTCTGAGCAACCGCCTCGCTTGTATCTTGCGAGGGGCTTGAGATGTTTCATTTTGAACTGGACAGCACACCGTTACCGTTCCGTTCGCCGCTCGAATTTCTGATCACGCCAAGGCTCCCGCCAAACGACCCTGCGAATAAACCCGTCGAGGCATTTTGATAGAATCGGCCCCCATGCCTGTTTTTATCATCCTCTCCGTCCTGATCGGGCTCAACGTCTTGTTCGTCCTGATGGAGTACGCTCTGGTCCGCGTCCGCCCCGCGCGTATCGAGCTTCTCGCTCGACAGGGCCACGCGCGCGCGATCCGCGTCCAGGAGATGCTCGCCCATCTTGACGACTACTTGGCGGCCATCCAGGTCGGCATTACCATGGTGGCCCTGGCCTTGGGAGCCTTCGCCGAGCCGCCGATCACGGCGATGCTGCAGGCCGGCACCGAGCGGCTGCTCGGCGACCTTCCGGACGGGCCGCTCCGAGGCCTGTCGCTGGTGATCGCGCTGGGGACTTTGGCCTACCTCCAGATCGTGATCGGCGAGCTACTCCCGAGAACCATCGCGATCCATAAAGCCGAGGCACTCGCGCTATGGGGGGCCTTCCCTCTGAAATTATTCGCGATGCTGTGCCGCCTGCCCGTCATCATCATGTCGGCAAGCTCCGCCGGCCTGCTGCGCCTCCTGCGGCTGAAGCCGGCCTCTGAGTCGGAGACGAACATCTCCGAGGAGGAGATCCGCCTGCTTCTCAGCGAATCGCAGGAAAGAGGCACCCTGCCATTCGAAGGGCTTCTGCTCCATGAAAACATATTCGACCTCAGTCAGGCTAAGGCCCGGGACGCGATGACGCCCCGAGAGCGGATCGCCTTTCTCTCGACGGCCAAACCCTGGGCGGAGAATCTCGACATCATCAGGACTCGTCGATTCACGCGCTATCCCCTGTGCCGGGACGGCTTGGAAGAAGTCGTCGGTTTCGTTCACGTTAAAGACCTCTTCCTCCAGGGCGCGCCTCCCGATCTGGAGCGCGCGCGGCGGGACATCACGATCGTCCCGGAAGCGGAGCCCGTCGAGCGCATGCTCAAGACGTTCCCGGACAAGGGCATGCACGTGGCGCTGGTAAAGGACGAGAAGGGCGCCGTCTCCGGCTTGGTGACGCTGGAGGACCTGTTCGAGGAGCTCGTCGGGGAGGTCCAGGATGAGTTCGACATGCCGCAGGCCTGGTCTTTGGCTGAAGTGATGGCTCCATCAGCGGTGGCGCTTCAGCTGGAGGCGGCCACCGCGGAAGATGCAATCAAGCAACTCGTGGACCGGCTCGCCGCCGCAGGCACGGGGATTGACCGCTCCGCCGCGCTGAGCGCCGCGCTCGAGCGCGAGCGCCGTTTTTCGAGCGCGGTCGGCCGAGGCGTGGCCATTCCCCATGCACGCATGTCGGATCTTAAGAGGTCGTTCGTCGCGCTCGGCCGCTTCGCCAAGCCGGTCCCTTTCGCAGGAGTCCCCGACCGGGCGCCGGTGCGACTCGTCTTCCTCATCCTCACCCCCTCGAACGTGCCCGTCGCCCAGCTACGCATCCTCAGCCGAATCGCGGCGCTCGCCTCCAACGAGACGGTCCGCAGACGCTTGATGCGCGCGAAGACCGCCGACGCCCTGCTTGAGGTGATTCGGACCGCCGACACGTTGCTCGCCACCTAAAGCACGCAGGAACAAGTGGATGAGGCCGTGAAACGATCGGCCGTGTCGTCTCATGTGAACACGACTTTCGTGGAGCACTTCAACGGCACGGCGCGCCAGCACAATTGAATTTATTATCCGCCTGCGCCTATCGCCTGAACGTGCTCGCGTACAATTTCCTGCGGGCAGAGTCGGACGAAGGCCCGCAGACCGAAAAAAAGTACCAGCAGATCGTCGACTTGACCGAGCCCGACGAGAATATCCGGCAAGAGATCGACAGGCATGACAACGTAGGCCAACAGAAAAACGAGCAGGAGCTTAGGCCGCAAAGGAACACGCCGGTCTTTCGTCAGCCGCCAGAAGAGTTTTAAGAAATTCGGTAGATGATAAAAAAGCTGGCCAATCCTCTGCGGCCCTAAACGCAAGAGTGCTACTAGACTGGCAAACTTCATCGGTGTAGACAATCCCTTTTTCTACTCTCTCCCTTTTGTCCGGTAGTCTATATAATAAAGGGAAAATTAAAAATTGAGAGGGTTAAACGTCATTTGACGCGCAAGTGCCATAGTAATATACTGGAATCCGATGAGACGCTGGAAGATTATATTTTGGGCGGCGTTGGGACTGACGATTTTTGACGGTGTTGCGCCGGTTTTCGCCGCGAAGTTCCCCGACAAGCCTAAGCGCGACAGCTTTTACTCAGATGAAGCCGGCCTGCTCGATGAGGCTGGGCGCAAGCGCGTCAACGAAATCTGCTGGGCACTGTGGAAAGAGAAAAAGATTCCTCTCTACGTGGTGACCGTGACCTCCCTGGCAGATCACGACGCCGCCGGCCAAACCATCGAGGGTTTCGCCCACGATCTATTCAACGCCTGGGGCATCGGCTCCCAGCGCCGCAACTACGGCATTTTGGTTTTAGTTTCCAAAGAGGACCGAAAGACCCGCATCGAGCTGGGTTCGGGATGGGGGCACAAGCACAACTATCAAGCCGCGCAGGTGATGCAGGATATTATCTTGCCCCATTTTCGCCGTGGGGATTACTCCAAAGGCATAGCACTTGGCGTCGAGAGCATGAATGCTTTAGCCCGAGGCTTGGAATTGCCCACAGCCAAAGCGCCATGGTGGGCCATTTGGGTGCAGATCGGTTTCGTGGTGTTGGTTGTCGGCATCGCCTACTCCCTATTTAAGAGCGGGCGCACTGGCTGGGGCTGGGCTTTTTTAGCCGCCGTCGGCGTTCTGCTCTTTTTCCTCTTGCGGGCTGCGACATCCAGCAGCGGCGGCATGGGTGGAGGATCTTCCGGAGGCGGCGGGGCCAGCGGGTCCTGGTGAGGGAATGATGAAACGGCCCAGCGAACTTTTCAGCGAAGCAGACCGCAAAACCATCGCCCAGGCCATTAAAAAGGCCGAGCAAAACACTTCCGGTGAGATTGTGCCCGTGGTGGCGGCTGCCTCAGGACGTTACGACCGCGCCGAAGATGTTTTTGGGCTGTGCCTGGCCCTAGTGGCGCTAACGGCGGCTTGGCTTTTTTTTCAAGACGTCCGAGTTGTTGATGGCGCGTGGACCGTAGGTCCTCGCTTGACCTTGGGCCTGCTCCACATTTTGGCCATCATCATTGCAGGATTTGCGCTGGGTGCGACGGCAGCTACCCGGTTTCCGGCGCTTAAGCTCCCTTTCGTGCCCAAGAAAGAAATAGACCAGGAGGTGGATCGCGCGGCGGCCCATGCCTTTAGGCAGTTTCGCCTGGGCCGGACCCACGACGGCACCGGCATTGTGATTTACGTCTCCTTGCTAGAGCATCGCGTGCGTGTGGAGGGCGGTGGGGCCATTACTGATAAGCTCTCGCACCAGGACTGGGAAGAGGTCTGCGCCGCAGCCGTCAATGGTCTGAAGGCTGGCCATCCCACCGAGGGCCTTACGCGCGCCATCGAAGTCGCGGGCCGGCTACTGGCCCAGCATTTTCCCATCCGTCCCGAGGATCGCAACGAGCTCAAAAACGAGCTGTGCCTGATTGACTGACTCATGGTCTTGGCCGCCGCCGCCCGGTCTGACCTCTCCTGGGGACACCCTATTGGATTTGACCTGGGCCAAGGCATGGATCCCACCGAAGTCTTATAAGGAAGCCCAGGCAGGCAACGCTCCAGGCGCTCCCAGAATAATCTTGGCGGGCTACGTGGAGGAAAACGATCCTTCGGCGGGCAAGCCCGGCCAGGAAGTCGAATGGGTTTCCATCGGCGGGGGGAAGTTCAGGACAAGTGGCACGATTCCTATGAGGGTGCGCCGACCGACGGCAGCGCGTACGAAGGTACGGGCTCCGACCGGGTGTTGCGCGGCGGCTCCTTCTCCCTCATTGGCGCCGAGCGCCTGCGGGCCGTTTACCGCCGCATCGGCAACCCTGGCGGCAGCAGCGGCGGCTTCGGGTTCCGCCTTGCGAGGTCAAGTCGTTGACACTTGGGCCTTTGGACACTTGGCACTTTGTCCAAAAATTCCGCAGTGGACCAGCAGAAGCGTAGCCGTCCCGCACCGCCCGCTATGCGCAGCGACTTCTTGACTCAGACGCGCTTCCAAGGTCGATGAGAGGAGGATTGCGCTGGGCCGGCCGTTGGGAGAACATCGCCACGGCGGCCCTCCTGGCCTGCGTCGGCATCCAGCTCTTATCGCGCTTTTCAAAGATCGCGGAAATGGCCCCCGACGCCTTTTGCCGCCAGGAGTCAGACTTTCACATCGAGGGCGGCGAAGCCTTGCTCCACGGGGTCCCGTGGCCGGGAGTCGCGAGGGCCATGCCGGCCTATTCCGTCACTAACGCCTTTCTCTACAATCATCTGCCGAGAGCCGCCTCCTCCTGGGTCCACGTGGCAGCACTTCTGGCCTGCGTGACCTTGGTCTTCGCGCTGGGCGCGTTTCTGTACTCCGGTATTTGCGGGGCGGGCGCCGCGTTTCTCTACGCGCTCATGCCGCACGGCAGCGAGGTCGAAGAACGATGGCTATACACCATGGCCGTCCTGATCGCGGCCTATTTTCTGGCGCGGCGGGCAAGAGCGCCGTCATTGAGAGCAAGCGCATGGCTGGCCGCGGCGATCGGCGGGAGCCTGCTCATCCTGTCGCCGTTATTCCTGTTTCCGGCGCTGTTGGTTTCCTATGAATGGGCGCGGGATTGGCGCAGGGGCCCTTCGCGGAGATGGGAAGCGGCCGCGCTCTGCGCGCTTCCTCTCATTTTCCTCGCCCCCTGGATCATCATGAACTGGCGGCTCTCCGGCCGTCTCGTTATCCTTGAGGACGGTCGGGCCGAGAATAACATCATCACCGGAGCCCTGGGTCTCGTGCGCACTCTTGGGATGGCCGACTCCCGCGCGATCGCGGACATTCCGCCCGGTCACAGCGCTCTTCTTTGGGCCGCGGGTGAGGTTCTGCTCCACCCCATGCGCTATCTGGCCGCGGTTTGGGGACGCGTCGTTTACGCGGCCGGTCTCCATCCATTGCTCGTTCTCGCGGCCGCGGCCTCGGCTTGGCTCTCACGCAAGCGCGAGGATTGCCGGCAGCTCCAATTGCTGGCCGGCTACTTCATCGCGATACACTGCCTGATGTCGGTGCAGGAGAACTATTTTGCGCCGGCGTGGCCGATTCTCGCTGTTCTAACGGCAGGTCTCTTTGCCGGCTGGACGAAGCCGGCCTCAAAGCGCCTGCAGGGAGCGTCCGAAGCTGCGGTGTACATGGTTTTCGGCCTTCTTCTCTTGGTTCAGGGCGGGACGCTGGCGCTGGTGTGGTCCTATCCCGGACGGGCGGCCGCGCCGCAGGCGTGGGAGAGGGAGCTGTCGAGCCATCCGAAGGATCCATGGCTCTGGTCGGAGCGGGGCATGCGGCGGCTGCGCGCAGGCCAGGCCGCCGCGGCCAGCGGCGACCTGGCGCGAGCGTTCTCTCTCAATCCGCAGAGAGATCAGGAAATTCGGTATGCGTGGGCGCTGCTGGCGCGGGGCGGCCTCGCTGCGCGAATATGGGAGCGTCCGGGGTCCGGAAGGTCCGGCACGACCATGGATTTCCGGGAACGCATCCTCAAGGCGGTCTACCTCGGCCTGAACGGCAGGCCAAGGGAGGCCGGCAAAGTCATGGAAGAGGTGAAAAAGCTCGCTGATGTCTCGGGAGCGAACGGGACCACTTTAGCGCCCATCATTCTCGAGATCATCTCATCCTGGCCGGCGGCGACGCGTCCGACGGTCATCGCGTTATTCGAAAATCTAGCCGCCTTCAGATCGAAGATCGACCAGGAGTCCTTGGCCGAGGCCTGGCTGGACGTGGTTCGCCTCAATCTTGCGGCCGGGGACCTCCAGTCCGCGTTCACCCACGCCGGCTACGCTCTGGTGCTCGGAAGATCGGCGACGACGAAGCCCCCTCCGCGAGAGCCGGGGCCATTGGATCTGTTGAGGAAAGACGAAGGGAGCCTCTTGTTCGATAGAGCGGAAGCCTCCCTTGACGGGGGCGACCGGACCTCCGCCTTGACGCACCTGGCGAGGGCGCTGAAGAAAAGCCTTTCCGATGAGCAGTTCCGGCACGGAGTCCTGCTTTACCAAAGGATCGGGGAGTACGCGCTAGCTCTCGAGGTCGTCGAGCGGCGCCTCCAGATCCGCCCCGACGATGCGCGGTGGCGTAACGATAGAGGCACGCTGCATTCTCTGATGGGCAGGCGCAAGGAGGCGATTGCGGATTGGAACTCGGCGATCGCCTTAAATCGCGATCTTCTGGCGCCCTATTTCAGCCTGGGGTCTCTTTACGTCTCCTTGAACCAAAGGCAAGAGGCGAGAGACCTTTTTCAAAGGGCTCTGCTCAGGCGTCCCGGGAAAGAGGAGTCGGAGGCGGCGAAGTTGATTCTTGCCGAGTGGATGAAGCTGTTGCCGGCGCGCGGTTCAGATCGACATCGTCAAACCTGGCAGGCTCGCCCTGCCCCCTAAATATTCTGCAGATCTAAATGAGAGATAAGCGACAGCCCGCTGTCCCGCCGATTGCCCTGAGGAACAAACTCTATGGGTTGTTTTGCGCGGTACTGGATAGCCCGGGACTCTCAGATGGATTCTATTGGTTGAGTCTATTTATTCGGATCTGCGAGGAGCGAGGTGTACCCTCAATGCCACTCTCCGCATTGATGTCTGTCGGGGAGTCCAAGGGCTTCAACCGCCGAGGACTTCTGGCAATATGTTCCACTAGCAAAATTTTGAAATTGTTAGGGACTAACGGAGATGTTTTGGAAGGCGATGTGATTTGGGCAGCGATTAGCAAAGGAAGGGGCTGCGATGTCGAACTTGTCCCTGGCCGAGGCGATCTTCTCGCATATGTTCAAGACAGAGTGCCTAGATTCCAGAGAACTATTCAAAATTTTAAGGCAAGCGAAGCTCCTACCAATCCCTTGTTGCGGGATATTTGGGTGGGTTCGCTCCTGTTTAATGAGGGACTTTACTTCGACTGCCACGAGTTTCTTGAGGCGCCATGGAAACGCGCATCCGGGCGGGAGAAGTTGATGCTTCAAGGGATTATTCAGGCGGCCGCCGGGCTGCACAAATTGGAGCTAGGATCTAAGGCCGGCTGCCTGGAGCTTTTGAGAAAGGCGAAAGAGAAACTTGGCCCTATCGGCATCTGGCCTGGCTTGCGTTTGGACCAGTTCATGAAAACCATGAGCCATGTGGAATCTGCCGTTAAACGTAATATTTTCGATAAAATGGATGTTCCTAAATTGGAACTTATGCCCATAAAATAGTTCTACCTACAATGAAATGAGCCAGCGTATCGTATCTTTGATGTCCGATTTGTACGCCCAATTCTTCACCATTTCGGTGAAGCGACTACCGTCGGCGTTCAGGGTTTACCTGATCTTCTGGGACAGGAACGACTGTGGAACGAAGGTTCCAGTTGAAAAGAAGGAGAAATTCACAAACGATTATTGCGCAGGGCTCAAGAATGATTCGGACTCGCGGACTCTCGACGGGTTTTGTGCTAGAATTGTTCACAGCATCTGAAGTGCTTAGCGCCTCGTTTTTTTGAAAACTACGACCGCACACTTTCCCGCACACTAATGTCCGGAAACTGTTTTTGACGTGGATGTCCCGATTTAAGAATAATCGTTAAAACCAAACGATTATCAAGATAGTGGAGAGGTGGGTGAGCGGCTGAAACCGACGGTTTGCTAAACCGTTCTAGGGCGTAAAGCCTTAGCGAGGGTTCGAATCCCTCCCTCTCCGAATTTTATTCGTTGCCGTCCTTGCGCGCCGACTTGCGCATACAGGGGCTCACGCTTCGAGGGGAGCAAAGAACTTCGAGAGTTCGTCGAGGCTGTCGATCTTTTTACAGGACGGCAGGGAACGCAGGAAAGTTTTGCCGTAGCCCTTCTTGAGCACGCGCGAGTCGAGACAGATCACCGCGCCCCGGTCAGTCGAGGTCCGGATCAGGCGGCCGAAGCCCTGACGAAACTTCATGACGGCGCGGGGCAAAGACCAGTCCTTGAAGTACTCGCGTCCGTTATCCGCGAGCCACCGCCGCCGCGCCTCTTCCAGCGCCGACGAAACGTTCGGAAACGGGAGCTTGATCATCACAACGCAGGACAACGCTTCGCCCGGCACGTCGATGCCCTGCCAGAACGTGTCCACGCCGAGAAGCACCGCGTCGCCGGCAGTCTCGAACTCACGCACTAAATTCTCGTGGCCCGTCGCGCCCTGCGCCCACACGGGTCGATCTGTTATTTTTTTGCGGAGCAGACCGTGTACCCTGCGCAAAAGCTTCCAACTTGAAAATAAGAGAAACACGCCGCCCGGCACGCGCGCGACAATATCCGCGCAGACCTGCGTCACGGCCCGCACATGGGCGTCCTCGTCCTTAGGATCCGGGATGCCTTCCATCGCCCAGAAGGCGGCCTGCGTGGAATAATCGTAGGGAGAATCGAGAACAAGCTCGCGGGCATCGGGCAGGCCGACGCGCGCCTTGAAATCTTTCAGGCCGTCGCCCGTGGATAAAGTCGCGGACGTCAATATTGATGGCACGCCGCGGGAAAACAGGCCCTCGGACAGGCGCCGGCCCACGTCGAGGGGGGCGGCGCGTAACTCCGGTCCGGTGCGCGGCCACGCGACCCAGCGCGCGGTTGCCGGGGAGTCGGGCTTGAGCACGGCCATAAGATCATGGCCGAACTGCGCGACCTTCATGTGCAGCATGCGCATCTCGGTTTCGTCGGGCCGGCCCTCGGCCGCCGCTGCGGCCTCGGCCAGCGCCTTGTCGAGCGCCATGAGTCCCCTGGGTGGATTACCAGGCGTGTGTTCAAGCAGTTTGCCTTGATTTTCTTCGTCAGCCTCGGTGAGGCCGTTATCCTTAGCAAGCCCTTCAAGAAACCGCCCAATGTCCGCCGCCGCCTCATCGGCAAAAGTCGAAAGCAGTTCGTCGCCAAACACCTTCGCGGCCGCGTGGACCTCCTCGGTCAACGCCACCGCGCGGCTCAAGCCCGCCGACACGCCGTAGCGCGCGCAAGCGGCATCCTCCAAATTATGAGCCTCGTCAAGGATCATCGCGTCCGACGGAGGAAGGCGCGCGCCGGACAGCAGCAGCGCATGGTTGACGACGAGAATGTGCGCGCGCTCGGCGCGCTCGCGATCACGCCGCCACAAACAGCGGTCCCAATAGGGACCGCCCGGCCCCGCGCAGATGTCGGTGTCGCGCGCGACGCGGTCCCATAGGTTCTGCGCGACGAGCTCCGGCAGCGCCGAGCGGTGGCCGGTCTGCGCGTCGCGCGTCCAACGCTCAAGACGCTCAATCATCTCTTTGCCGGCCTCGGATACGACGTCGGGACGCGCACGTAGGCGCGCCAGACGCTGAACGCACAAATAATTATCCGCGCCCATCAGCATCGCGTAGCGCAGCGGCAGTCCCAAGGCCTCCATCGCGCGCGCGGCGGTGGGAAGTTCGTGGTTCAGGAGCTGTTCCTGCAGCGCCCGCGTGTGCGTGGAGACGATCACCAGCCGGTCGCGCGTCGCGGCCCACAGGGCCGCGGGCAGAAGATAGGCGAGGCTTTTGCCGACGCCGGTGCCCGCCTCTACGACAAGATCTCCACCCTGATCGAGGGACTGCCACACCGCGCCGGCCATGGCTTCCTGCGCAGGGCGAGGCTCCCATCCGGAGCGCGCTCGCGCCAGCGCACCCTCGAGGCCGAACAGCGCGACGATATCCATGACTCTTTGTAGCATTTCATCCGCAAGTTCGAGCCATTCGCCCCCCGGGTTGGATTTAACGCGACGCCAACTGCATCCCACTGGGCCTGTATATCCATATTGGCTCCAAAGACCCGCATGAGCGGGGGTCCACAGGCCTAACCTCGCATGGGTCATTAGTCCCAGATAAGTGCCTGATGTTAAGTGCTGCATCTCCGTCGTTAATTAACCATTAAAGCCTGACACCGTCTGTCAAAAATGTTACTATCCCCTAACTTATCCACTTATCCCCAAAGGGCGTTCGAAGGGGATTATCTGGTACGCCGCCTTTGGTCGAAATGCTAAACTACGAATGATGGAAGCCACGTCCACAACCGAGTCGGTCGAACGCCTCTGGAAAACCGCGCGCTACCTGCCGCAGACGGTGCGTCTTCTGGGCACGCGCTACCGGACGCTGTTCCTGGCTTACGCCCAACATTGCCGCCCTCGCGGCGAGGCCGGAGTCGTGGCCGACGCTTTGGCGTTCGCGCATTACCTCGCCAAACAGGAGCGCATGGGACTTCTTGAGCCCGAACGCACCGCGCTGCGCCGCGACGAGCGCGCCCTGAGGCGCCGCTACCGCCTGCGCCGCAACGGCGCCGAGGTCTCGGCGATCGAGAAGTGGAAAATTCTGCAATGGCTCAGACTCTGACCGTGCCGGTTGCGACGCGCAAAGGCTCCGCGGAAATTAAAATAGTCGAGGAGCCCGCCGACAGCGACCGCGACTCCGGTTGGCACGTCATCCTCTTCAACTGCGACTGCCACTCGTTTGCGCAGGTGGAAGCGATCCTCCTTAAGTCCGTCCGCTGCGGCCTTGCCCAAGCCCGCGCCTACTCCTGGGAAGTCCACTCCAAAGGCTCCGCTGTCGTCTACCAGGGCGCGCGCGAGCGCTGCGAGGCCGTCGCCGACATCATCGGCGCGATCGGCCTCCAAGTCAAAGTCTCCCAATAACGCTAGGCCTGACACCGGATTCGGATTCCGGATTTTGCTAGATTACCGGGGTGAATGCGAGCGAGACGTCTCTGAAGCTGCCGCACCGGCCGCTGGGGAAAACCGGGCTGTCGATCTCCGAGATCGGCTTCGGGGGCTGGGGCATCGGCAAGTCCATGTGGGGCCCGACGGACGACCACGAGTCCATGCTCGCATTGCACGTCGCCTTGGATGCGGGCGTCAATTACTTCGACACGGCCTACGCCTACGGGCACGGACACTCCGAGCGCCTGATCGCGCGCCTCTTCAAAGAAGCCGGCCGCCGCGCCGTCGTCTCGACAAAGGTTCCGCCGAAGAACATGGAATGGCCCGGCCACCCCCGCGCGAAGCTGGCGCTCGTGTTCCCGCCGGACTGGGTGCGGCTCAGCGTCGAGCGGTCCCTTCGCAATCTCGGCTCAGACAGCGTCGATCTTTACCAATTCCACGTCTGGCACGATTCCTGGCTCAAGGACCCTTTATGGCCCGCCCTCGCCGAGGAGATGGTCCGACTCCAGACGGAAGGGAAGATCCGGAACTGGGGCGTCTCGATCAACAATGACGCCCCTGAGTCCGCCGTCGAGCTCGTGAAGACCGGCCTCGTCGGCGTCGTGCAGGTCCTGTTCAACATGTTCGACCAACGCGCGACCGACATGTTATTGCCGCTATGCCGGCAAAGGAGCGTCGGCGTGATCGCGCGCTGCCCGTTCGACGAGGGAAGCCTGACCGGTATGATGACTCCGGAAACCCGCTTCGCGCCCGAGGATTTCCGTTCGCATTATTTCGGAGGCGAGCGCCTGACGGAGACCTGCCGACGCGCCGACCATCTCGCGCGCGCAGTGATCGGGCACAAGGCGGAGACGCTCGCGGCGGCGGCGCTCAAGTACTGCCTGAGCTTCGACTCGGTCACGACCGTGATCCCGGGCATGCGCCGCGTGTCCCATGTGACCTTTAACGCCCGCGTCTGCGACGGGAAATATTTCGACGCCGCCGAACTCGCCGCGATCGCCAAGCACCGCTGGGTGCGCGACTTCTATTCATAGTCGACCCAGATGATTTAGCCTTGAATTTGTAACACGTTCCCGGTACTCTCCCCATGTTGAAGGTATTCAGATTACTCGCGACGGGCGCAGCCGCCCTCGTCTTATTCGCGCCTCCATTCATGGCCGCGGACAAGGACGAGGCGCGCCGATTGCTGAGCGAGTCCGAGACCCGTTACCGCCGCGGCGAGTTCAAGGACGCGATGAGCTCGGTCGGCAAGACGCTCGATGCGGACTCGCGCAACGCAAACGCATACGAACTGCGGGCGCGTCTTTGGCACGCCGCCGGCGACCTGTCTCGCCAGAAGAAGGACGCGCAAAAAGCCCTTGATTTGTTCGGCTCCCGCAGCAGCTCGCTCGCGGTCGACGAACTCATCGCACAGGGCGGAGCTCATTTGCTGCTCGGCCACGCCGACAATGCGCTCGAGAGCTTCAACGCCGCGCTGAATACCGACAAGAGGACCCCCGCCGCGCTGTATGCCCGCTCCCGCGTGTGGCGAGAGAAGGGGGACCGGGCGAAGGCGATCGCGGACCTCGACGAGGCGCTCAAGCTCGAGCCGAAGACGCCGCTGTGGCTGTTCTCGCGGGGACGCGCGTACTACGACGAGGGCGACAACGCTAAAGCCGTGCAGGACCTGACCGCAGCGCTTCGGTCCAATAAGAATTTCGTCTTGGCTTTCGCACTCGTCGGCTCGGCCCTGGCGCGGCAAGGAGACCTCGCGCGCGCGGCGAAGGCTTACGACCGCGCGATCGCGCTCGACCCCGGTTACTCTTACGCCTACCTCGGCCGAGCCGCGCTCAAATTGCACCGGGGCGACGAGGCCGGCGCGTTGACGGATTTCGAGGAGGCCGTTCGCGCCGACGCCCAGGACTACGCGCCCTACTACAACCGCGGCGAATTCCACTGGCGCGGCGGACGCCGTGAGCAGGCGCTCTCGGACTACAACAACGCGATGACCTCGCAGAAGCTCACGTACGAGGCCGCACTCGCAATCGGCGACCGCTACCTTTCGCTGCAGCTCTGGAAGGACGCCATCGCCGCCTACGGGCGCGCTCGCCAACTCGGCTCCGCCCCGCCGGCCCTGATACGTCGAGCGTGCGCATACGAATACGATGGGGACCTCAAGAGAGCGCTCGCTGACCTCGACGAGGCCTCCGATCTCGAGCCCGAGAATGTCTCGGTACTCACCGTGCGCGGAATCTTGCTCGCTCGCTTGGGCCGGGACAAGCCCGCGATCCAGGACCTTAATCGTGCCTTGCGCCTGGCGCCCAGTGATGCGAAGATTCTCGTGGCGCGCGCAAGCTTCTACGCCCGCGTTGAGAAGCCGGCCTTGGCGCTCGAGGACTTCACGAAGGCGATCGACGCCGACCCGAACTCTGCCGAGGCCTACAACGGACGCGGTGCGCTGTACGCCAACGCGCTCATGGCGCCCGAGAAGGCGCTGCACGACGTCATGAAGGCCGTCGAACTCAAGCCGCGCGATCCCGGCTACCACTACAACCTCGGCTCCCTGCACCTGAGAAATCGCCTCTACTTCAAGGCCATCGATTCGTTCGATGCCGCGTTGGCGCTCAAGGGCCCGGCGGCGCGCATCCTCGAGCGTCGTGCCGACGCCAAATCCCAGCTTGGAGACCGCTCCGGCGCCATGAGCGACATCAAAGCCGCCCTGGAGAAGGGCCCTAGCAACGCCTCGATCTACAACACCCTCGGCCACATTCGCTTGCGCGCGCGCGACTACGAACAGTCCGTACGAGACCTCAGTCAGGCGATACAGCTCGATGACAAGCTTGCAAGCGCGTATCGGCACCGTGGCCTCGCCTACGGCTCTCTGAACCAGATCATGACCGCGCAAGAGGATTTCAAGAAAGCCCTTGAGCTCGAGCCCCGCTCCAAAGACACCTGGACCTATCTGTGCCAGGCCCAGCGCCTCGCGAAAGATCCGCGCGAAGCGATCAAGGCCTGCGGGCGCGCCCTCGACCTCGACAACCAGCACGGCCCCGCCTATCTTCAGCGCGCACTCGCGAAGTACGCGCTCAAGCAGTACGCGCGTGCCATCGAGGACATCGATACCGCTTGGGCGCTCGGTACGCGCCGCGCCGAGGGCCTGATGGCGAAATCCATCTCCCACGCCGCCTCGCGCCAGTATAAGGAAGCTCACCGCGTCTATCTCCAGGCCGTCGGCATGGATGCCTACGTCCGCAGCCCCTATATCGGCTTTGCGGCCGGCCATCCCGCAGGTGACGACTTCCTGTCCGCGATCGTGGACCTCGACGAGCAGATGCTCAAAGACCTCGGGGACCCTTACGTATTCATCCTGCGCGCCGACTCGCTTCACAACTCCGAGCAGTTCGACAAGGCCGTGCTCGAGTACACCAAAGCCATGGAGATCGACGGCTCGATTGCAGACGCCTATGTGAGCCGCGGCATGACGCTCACCGCGCAGGACTCGCTTGAGGCCGCCCAACAGGATTTAGTGCGCGCCCTCGAGCTCGAACCCAACGACTCCGACGCGCGCGTGAAACTGTCAATCGTCCTCACGCTTCGCCACAACTACAAGGCCGCGCTGAGCGAATTGGGGAAAGCCCTGCAGGCCGACCCAAAAAACGCCGAGGCCTACCTGCGTGCGGGCAATGTCCACTACTTCCTGAAAGATTATCCGAAGGCGCTCGCGAACTACTCGCTCGCGGTGCAGACCGACCCTCTCGACGCGAACGCCCTCAACGGCCTCGGCCTCGGGTATTTCGCATTGAAACGCCAAGATGAAGCGCTCGAAAACTTCTCCCGCGCCATCTCCGTGAACCCTCTCGTCGACCGCTACTACCGCAACCGCGCCTCGGTTTGGACCTCCTCCCATAAATTCAGAAACGCGGCGGCGGACTTCACGTCCGCAAGCATGGTCAACACCGACCCGACCCTCATCGACGAGTACAAGCGCCTGATCGAGGAGTCGCAGACCCGCTCGCCCAGGGGCAAGTCGTCATAACGGGGCGCGCTCACATAGCGCCATTTCCGCAAAAGCGGCGCAAGTCCGACATTTGGTAATATCCCCGCAGTGCAAGAGATTCCAGAGTTGTTCGGGAAAGGGCGCCCGCTCTTCTCATTCGAATTCTTCCTACCCAAGGCACCGGAGGACCTCGATAGGTTCATCGCAGACGTCAAGGTGCTGAGGAGCCTGCGACCCGACTATGTGTCCTTGACCTACGGCGCGGGCGGATCCGGACGCGAGCGAACCGTCGAGGCCGCGGGTCGCATCCAAAACGAGACGGGATTGACCACCGCCTGCCATCTGACCTGCATCGCGCACACGCGCGCTGAAATCGCCGCCGTGCTTGATCGCCTGGCCGTCCTCGGCATCCGTCACCTCGTGCCGCTGCGCGGCGACGCGCCCAAGGACCATCCAGTGCTCCCGCCGGGCCAGAGGGACTTCGGCTACGCCGCCGACCTCGTTTCCTTCGTCAAGAAGCGGGGGGGCTTGCGCATGGCCGTCGCCTGCTACCCCGAAACGCATCCCGAAGCGATATCGCCCGAGGACGATCTCGCTCGCTTCGCGCAAAAGGCCGCGGCGGGCGCGGACTGGGCGCTCACCCAACTCTTCTTCGACAGCAAGGACTACTTCGCCTTCGTCAAGCGCGCGCGCGCCGCCGACGTGAGCGTGCCGATCGTGCCGGGGATCATGCCGGTCACCGCCTATGCCCAGCTCAAAAGGTTCCAGTCGATGTGCGGCGCGCGTATTCCCCGCGAACTCGAAGCCCAAATGGCCCCGATCCAAGGAGACGTTGAGGCCGTGATCCGCAAGGGCGTGGACTGGGCCGCGCGCCAGTGCCGAGAGCTCCTCGACGGCGGCGCTCCGGGCATCCATTTCTACACCCTCAATCGCTCGCGTTCGACCAGCGAGATTCTCACGCAACTGCGCCGAACATGACGGCGCGCCGGCGCGGCAGGCTCGGGATCATCACGATCATGATGCTCGCGTGCGCCGCCGGCGCCCGACAATCACCGGAGCCCCCGCCCGAGCTTCCCGGCGCGGTGATCGGCGAGATTCGCGTCGAGCGGATGAACGTATTCGACCCAACGGTGCCGGGCGAGGACTGGTGGTTCTTCCGCGTCGCCAACAAGATCCACTTTCCCACGCGCGAGATGATCATCCGCCGCGAGCTCCTGTTCGCACCCGGCGAGGTCTGGGATCCGCTCAAGGTCATCCAGTCCGAGAGAAATCTGAGAGCCAACGGCGCCTTCCGCCGCATCGACATCATCCCGGTCAAGAGACCCGACGGTCGCGTGGACGCCGTCGTGCGCAACCAGGACAGCTGGACCACCAATCCCCGCTTCTCCGCCGGCACCGAGGGAGGCGAGAACTTCTTCGGCCTCGGCCTCGAGGAAGGAAACGTCCTCGGCTACGGCAAGAGCGTCGCCTTCGACTACTCGCGCACCGGAAACAAGACCGCGAGTTCCTACAGCTACGGCGACCCGCGCTTCATGGGCACGCGCCTGGCGCTGGACGGCCGCTACTCGCACGGCACGGACAACGACTCGGCCGCGACGTCCCTGACGCGGCCTTTCTATGAGCTGGACTCCACGCACGCCTGCGCGGCGGTCTGGCAGCGCTCGGTATCGGAGAATGTCGTCTTCCGCGACGCGGCGGAGTTCTCCCGGTTCCGACAGACGCGCCTCATCGCCGATGCCTCGCTCGGCCGTCGGCTTGAAGCGGACCGTCTGTTCGTCCAACGCGTCGAGGGCGGCTGGTACACCGAACGCACGCAGTACGAGACGACGACCCTCACCGCGCCCGGCCTCCTGCCGCTGGACCGGAACATGTCCGGCCCGACCCTGGGCTATTCCTGGGTGCAGCCGGACTACATCAAGGAGACCTATATCGACCGCATGGAGCGCGTCGAGGACTTCAACCTCGGCAACGAGCTCTCCATGCGCAGCGGCTGGATGGGGGCCCAGACGGGCTCCGACCGGGACCGGATGATCTTCAACGTCTCGAATCAGCAGGGCGTGCGCATCGCGCCCGGCCGCTTCGCAATCGGGCGCGTCGCCCTGATGGGGCGGACCGTCGCAGGAAGGTGGGAAAACACCCTGGCGAACGCGGACCTCAACTTCTTCTGGAAGACGAGCATTTGGGGCGACCACACCTTCATCGGGCATCTCGAGGGCGGCTTCGGGAAGTTCCTCGACCGCGACAGCTCGTTCACGCTCGGGGGCAACACCGGCCTGCGCGGCTACAAGAACAACAGCTTCGTCGGCGGCCAGTGCGTCCTCGTGAACTTCGAGGACCGGGTTTTTCTCAAGGACGAGTGGTTCCATCTCGTGCGCCTGGGCGCGGCGGTGTTCGTAGACAGCGGCATCATCGGTGCCGAAGGCGCGAACCTCGCTCTGCGCAACATCAAGTCCGATATCGGCGCGGGCCTGCGCGCGGCCTCGACGCGCTCGCGCAGCGGCGGCGTTGCCCGCATCGATATTGCCTACGCGCTCAACCAAGGCCCCGGCGGCGGCTCGCGCTGGGTCCTCTCGATAAAGGGCGGCCAGGCCTTCAGCCTGTTCAACAGCGCGACGCGCGGCGTGAGCGGGAGCCCGCCCTCCCGTCTGAAGTAGGCCGGGACCCCCGGACCCGGTACGGACGCGCCGGGGAAACCGACCTTGACGCAGATCGGACATAGGGGCTCTCCCGAGCCCATGAAGGCGGCCGCCGCCAGAAATGGGCTAGTTTCTCCTACTTCGCAGCCGCCAACTGCTTGGCAAGATACGCGCGTCCCTCGGCGTCGTTCGTTAGGTCGTAGAGAAAAATAGAGTAGCCGGCTCGATAAGCGGGCTTCCGGTCGCGCAGCCATGCGAAGGCATCCGGGTCGTCGAGATAGAGGCCCTGGAGGTTCGTCGCGGAGACCGCAAGCAGCACGGGATCGCGTGCACCGGGACGAACGACGCCTTCGCGGCGCGCGATCGACATGACGAACTCGAGGGGATAGTAGCGCAGTCCATAGTAAGAAGGGTCGCCGCTGCCGAAGTACGACAGATAGATCGGGGGATCGCCGCGGCGCTTGATCTCCAGGGCCAAGTCGCGCAGGCCCTGGCCCCAGTCGAGGTTCGAGTCGACGAGCAGGCGCTGGCCGCGCGTAGGACCGCCGGCCGCCTCGTTGAAATAGGCGAGATAATGGGGGTGCACGCGAAAGACGCTCGCCGCGAGCCAGGCGAGGAGCAGGCAGGCGGCGGGCTTTCCGATCTGGGGCTTAGTCCAGAGCCAGGCGAGCCCCTCGCCGGCACAGACGACCATGAATGGGAAAATCAGCAGCACGTAGCGCAATCCTGCTTGCGTTTTTGAGAAGCAGGCCGCGGCGAAATAAACGACGGGCGGCACCAGCAGCCAAAGGCATTCCCGCGCGGGCCTGCGCTCGATCATACTCGCCGCGCCGAGAGCGGCCGCGAACAGCTGCGGCAGGGGCGTCTTGACGGCGACCGCTACGAGGAAATACGCCAAAAAACCGGTCTGAGAAATCGATCCCATGAGGTAGCTCGGCCAACCTGTCGAGACGATTGCCAGGGTCGACGCGAGGTCCCGCCAGTACGCCATGAACCCGCTGGGACCGTAGATGACGGATACGATGGCCAGCGCCGATGCCAACAGGATCAGCACGTGTCTGGCTTGCAGCGGCTTGCCGCCGGCAAGACGGCTCTCGACTAACAATGCAATCAACGCGCACGGAGGGAGCAGCACCATTCCGTAGGCTGAAGTCATCGCCAAGCCCATCGTCACGCCCGCAAGGGCATAGTGAGCTTCGCGGCGCGGATTTTTCGAGAGCGTGTAGAAGGTGGCGAAATAGAGCGCCGTCGCCGCGCTATCCGTCGACACGAGCGCGAAGTTTGAGATGAGCGGCGGACAAAGCGCCAAGAAGGGAGCGACCGCCATCATCTGCGCCGATCCCCCGAGGCGCCGGGACCAGACGAACACGCAGACAGAGAGGAGGGCGGCCCAGGTCGCCAGCGACCAGAGCCGCGCGACGTTCAACAGTTTTTCAGCCGAGACGGAGTTTTTGTAAAGGAACGCATCAGCGCTGCCGAAGACGTTCTCACTCAGCCAAGATGGGCCTATGAGCGGTTTGGGAGGCTTGAGCGCCAACAGGGGCAGCGCCGACCACATCTGCGCGAACCTCGGATGAGTCCGCCAGCGCCCGGGCTGTCCGTCGCCGGAGAGAGCCGAGTAGCCGGACGCCAGGTGAAGAGGCTCATCAAAGGTCGGCGACGATGAGAAGATCATCGCGGCTCCGAGCCAAACGAAGACGGCTGCGGCAAGAACGGAGCGGACGGCGTTCATTGGTGAATTATAGTCGATTTGCCGCCGACGCTTGCGCAGGCCCGCTCATTGTCCTATAACTGGCGCATGCTAGCCAAGCCGTCGCGGGCGCGCCGCACGTTCGGGGGGGAATGGGCCGTCGCCGCGCTCGTCGGGAGCGCGTTCTCCGTCGCTGCGGGCATCATGTACGGCTACGTGTTCGGGAGGGGCTCGAACCACTTCTTCTATCTGCCCTACGTGCTCTCGCGCCTCGACCCTTCTCTCTACGGCGGGGATATCGTCGTCGCCGCCCTGCGCCGCGGAGCACCGACCTTGTTCTGGGACTTTTTGGCGGCGGCGGCCGGCCCGTTCGGCCTTGAATGCGCGGCGTTCGGGCTCTGGGTCGGCAGCCGGGCTTTGGCGGGTGCGGCCACGTACGCGGCCGCCAGATCGCTGGGCGCGCGGGTGCCGGGAGGCGTGCTCGCGGTGGTCCTCGTGTTGTTCTCAAGCGATGTCTTCTGGGGCTCGGCGTTCAGCGGCGACCCGATGCTCAAGACCTCGATCGATCAGACGAGTTTCGCCTGGCCGTTCGTCCTCTGCTGCGTCACGGCGTGGTTGCGCGGCCACACGGTGGCGCCGCTGACGCTCTTGGGCCTGCTCGCTCATCTCAACCCCATGCTGGCCGCGATCGGCGCGGCCTGGCTGATCGGCGCCGGCCTTCTCGAGCGCCGAGGGCTCCGCGCCCTGAGCCAAGGTGCGGCGCTCTTTCTACTCGCCGCAGGGCCCATCTACGGCCGCGTGCTCGCTCGCGGCGGAGGGGATCTGCAGGTGATGATGATCTGCGCCCCTCAGAATTACCTTCCCGCGCAATGGCCGGCCGAAAAATGGATCAAGGCCGCCGCCGAGGCGCTGTTTGCGGTGGCCGTGATCCAGGGACATCCGGCGCGCGGGCGCCTGACGCCGCTGTTCTTTTCGGCCGCCGGCTTGTGGGCCCTCACCATGCTGGCCGCCATCGTGCCGAGCAGCCGCGGGCTGCTCGCGCTACAGTTTTTCAGGCTGGACGTGGCGACGGTCTGGTTAAGTCTCATGGCGGCGGCGCCCGTTCTCGAGAAGCGTCTATCGGCCGCGACGCTGCGCGCGTTCTGTCCTGCGGCAGTCGTCGCTTGGTCGCTGGCGTTGCCCCTTGCTTCACCCGTCTTTCCCGCCTGGTCCGCGGCGCTGTTGTCGGCCGGCGAATCTCCGATGCTGGCCGCGGCCGCTGGAGCCGCCGGACTGCTCTATGGCTGCACCGCGCTCTTCGCAGACCCGAGCGGCCTGTGGTCGGCACGGCCGAGCATGGCGCTGTCGGCAGCCCTTGCCGGGGCACTCGCTCTCTACGCGGTCGTGTCCGCGCCGGCGCGCCGCCTGGGCCCGCGCGCCCGGGCGGTCGGGCTCGCCGTCTTGGCTGCGCTCGCGCTCGCGCTCGCGGCGCCGTTGATCCGCCGGCCGCGTCCGCCTGACGACGAGTTGGCCGCCGTCGCGTCCTGGGCATGGACGACGCCGCCCGCCGCCGCATTCCTCGTTCATCCCTTAGCCAGGGGCTTTCGCCTCGCCGCGCGCCGGCCGGTCTACGCGGAATGGACGGACTTCAACCTCGCCCTATGGGACGGCGTGGCGGCCCGCGACTGGAAGCGGCGCATGAGCCGACTCGGCATGGACTGGGAGAATTTTGCTCACAGGTTCGCGCGCCAGCAGGCCGCTTGGGAGGGCTCATTGCTGCGTCATTCCCCCGGCGAGGTTCCCGACGGTCCGGCACCCTGGACTCAGGCCGACGCATCGCGGCTCTCCGAGGCGGCGCTGTCCGCCGGAGTGAGCTACCTTGTGGTCCCCGAGCGCCTCGTGATCCCATGGCCCGTCTCGGCCCGGTTTCCGGGGATCATCATCTACGCCACGCCCGGAGGATCGCCTTAAAGACCGCCGGCGGCGGCTCGCGCTGGGTCCTCTCGATCAAGGGCGGCCACGCCTTCAGCCTGTTCAACAGCGCGACGCGCGGCGTGAGCGGGAGCCCGCCCTCCCGTCTAAATGAGGCCGGGACCCCCGGACGCGCTGAGGAAATCCCGACAGCGTCCAGCCGTGTTTTTGCTAGGATAAGCCACCAAATGAGGAACAGGCGTCGTCTTCTCCTCGCGGCCGTCTGTCTCTCCGGCTGCGTCTCCATCGACCGCTACGCCCTGCGCATAACCGCCGCCATGCTCGAGCGCGGGCGCAAGGCCGCCCTCGAAGAGCCCGACTATCAACTCGGCCGCGACGCCGTGTCGGCCCAGCTCAAACTCATCGAGACCCTGCTCGTCACCGAGCCGGAAAATCTCTCGCTGAGGCGCCTCGCCGCCGAAGGCTTCGGCGGCTACGCGTTCCTGTTCGTCGAGGACGCCGAGCCCCACCGGGCCAAGGGATTATACGTTCGCGGCCGCGATCACGCGCTCGCGGCCCTGGCGCTCAAGTCCGTCTTCCTGGGCCTGAAGGACAAGAACAGCGAGGATTTCGAACGGGCGCTCAAGTGGGCGAAAAAAGAGGACGTGCCAGACCTGTTCTGGGCCGGCTTCGGCTGGGCGGGGATGGTCAACCTCTCCAAGGACAACGCCTCCGAACTGGCGGACCTTCCCAAGGTCGTTCTGCTGATGAAGCGCGTTTACGAACTCGACCCGGCCTTCCACTTCGGCGGCGCCGACCTGTTCTTCGGCGTCTACTACGGCTCGCGCCCCGCGATGTTCGGCGGCGATCCCGCCAAAGCCAAGATTCATTTCGACTGGGTGCGCAAGATCACGCGCGACCAGTACCTGATAGCACACGTCCTCAACGCGCGTTGGTACGCCGTGGGCATACAGGATCGGGATCTGTTTAAACAACTTTTGACGAAAGTTCTCGAGTCGCCCGCCGGAGCGCTTCCCGAGGCTCGACTGACCGACGAAGCGGCAAAGAGAAAAGCCGCGTCTTACCTAGAGAAAATAGATGATTATTTTTAGGCCCTTGGCTCTGGCGCTGCTTTTAAACGCCCCCGCCTCCGCGCAGACCGTCGCGATCAAGTTTGCGACTTTGGCGCCCGAAGGCTCCACCTGGATGAAGGTCCTCACCGAACTGTCCAGGGACCTCGAGAAGGAGACCGGCGGCAAGCTCAAGTTTAAGTTCTACGCCAGCGGCGTCTCCGGCGACGAGAAGGACGTGGTCAAGAAGATTCGCATCGGCCAACTGCAGGGCGCGGGATTTACTGGCGTGGGCCTCGGCGATGTCGCGCCCGAGACGCGCCTGCTCGATGCGCCGTGGCTGTTCCGCTCACGCGCGGAGCTGGCGTTCGTGCGCGAGAAGTACTCCAAGGAGCTCACGGCCGCCATCGAGAAGGGCGGCTTCGTTCTTCTCGGCTGGACCGACCTCGGCTCGGTGTACGTGTTCAGCAAGAATCCGATCGCCTCGCCCGAAGACATGAAGAAGGAGAAGATGTGGGTGTGGGAGGGCGACCCCATCGCGCAGGCCGCCTACAAGGCGCTCGGCGTCAACCCCTTGCCGCTATCGATCGTGGACGTCATGCAGTCTCTGCAAACGGGCATGGTCAACGGCGTCTACGGCCCGCCGCTCGGCATCGTGGCGCTGCAGTGGCACTCGAAGCTCAAGCACATCTACCCGGTGCCGATCGCGCAATCCACTGGCGCGGTGCTCGTCTCTAAAAAATTCTTCGACGCCCTGCCCGCCGATCAGGGAAAGATCCTGACCGAGCTGTCGCAAAAGCACCTCAAGCGCCTCAACGAACTCGCCAGCGCGGAGAACGACGAGGCCCTCGTGGCGCTGAAGAAGCAGGGCCTCGACCTCGCCGCGGATCCCGGCGCCGCGACGCGCACCAGGTACGAGGAACTCGGCGCCGCCGCGCGCAAGGAGCTCGTCGGAAAGCTGTTCTCCGCGGAGCTGCTCGGGAAGTTCGAAAAGGAGCTCGCCGCCCTCCGTGCGCGATCAGCTAAGAAAAGCTGAGGCACGCCTCGCGGCGGCCGAGGGCGCGCTTCTCGTCGCGCTCCTCGCCGTCATGGTGACGCTCGCCTTCACGCAGGTGATCCTGCGCCATTTCGGCCTCGGCCTGCTGTGGGGGGAGACCGTCCTCAAGCACCTCGTCCTGTGGACCGGATTTCTCGGAGCGGCGCTCGCCGCGGCGGCCGAGAAGCACTTTGCCTGGGAGGCCGCGCATGTCGGCCTGCCCGAAAGGCTTAAGCCCTGGCTGCGCCTGACGGCCAACCTGTCGGGCGCGGCGATCACCGCGCTCCTGCTCAAAGCGTCGTGGATCTATTTCTCGGACGACCGCGCCTCGGGAGCCGAACTCGTGGCAATCGGCGGACTCATCGTGCGGTCCTGGGTCGCCTCGGCAAGCATTCCTCTTGGCTTCGCTCTGGTGATGACGCACATGTTGTTCAAGAGCGCCGACGCAGCCGCCGAGGCCTTCGGCCGATGACCTTGCTGGCGCTCGCCGGCCTCGCGGCCTTCGCGTTGGCGGGCGTACCCGTGTTCGCTCTGATGGGCGCCTTGGCGCTGTATCTGTTCCACGGCGTGGGCATTCAGTCGTCGGCCGTCATCATCGAGTTCTCTCGCCTCGCCTCTCTTCCGTCCCTAATCGCCGTGCCTCTGTTCACCTTCGCGGGCTACCTGCTCGCGGAAAGCAGGGCGCCGCAGCGCCTCGTGACTCTGGCGGAGGCCTCATTGGGTTGGCTGCCCGGCGGCGTCGCGGTCGCCTGTCTGTGCGCCTGCGCGCTGTTTACCGCATTCACCGGCGCCTCGGGCGTGACGATCATCGCGCTCGGCGGCCTGATCTTTCCGTTGCTGCGCCGCCAGGGCTACCCCGAGGGCTTCTGCCTCGGGCTGATCACCACGACCGGAAGCCTCGGCCTCATGTTCCCGCCGAGCCTGCCGATCATTCTCTATGCGCTCGTCGGCAAGATCTCGATCGACACGCTCTTCGCGGCGGCGCTCGTGCCCGGGCTTCTGCTCCTGGCCGCGCTGTCCGTCTATGCGTTCATCGTGGCGAAGAGGGCGAATGTGAAGCCGATCCCGTTTTCCTGGGAAGCCCTGCGCGGGGCCGCGCGTGCCGCCGCATGGGAGATTCCGCTGCCGCTCATCGTGATCGGAGGCATTTACGGCGGATTTTTCACCGCGTCCGAGGCCGCCGCCGTCATGGCCTTTTATGTGATGGTCGCTGAGGTGCTCATCTACAAAGACGTGCCGTGGCGCAAGCTGCCCGAGGTCGCGCGCGAAAGCATGATCCTCGTGGGAGCCATCCTGATCGTGCTCGGCTGCGCGCTGGGGCTGACGAGCTACATGATCGACCAGGAAATCCCCGGTCGTATTTTCACGTTTCTGCATGAACACGTGCATAGCCCGTGGGGGTTCCTCGCCTTGCTCAACGTCTTTCTGCTCATCGTGAACATGGTCGAAATTTTCTCGGCCATCGTCATCGTCGTGCCGATCATAGCGCCCGTCGCGGCGCTCTACGGCATCGACGCAGTGCATCTCGGCGCACTATTTTTGCTTAACCTCGAGATCGGCTATATGACGCCGCCTCTCGGCCTGAATCTGTTCCTGGCCTCGCGCCGGTTCAATAAACCGCTTCCGGCACTTTA
The DNA here is from genome assembly GCA_038059415.1 of Elusimicrobiota bacterium. Lineage (GTDB taxonomy): Bacteria > Elusimicrobiota > Elusimicrobia > UBA1565 > UBA9628 > GWA2-66-18. The sequence continues at coordinate 25,810 of JBBTJN010000032.1, forward strand.
CCTCGCCGTCTTTCCCTTCTGGATCCTGCTTGTCGGGGCCCTGATGGTCGTCACCTATTGCCCAGGCCTGAGCCTGTGGCTGCCCCGTCTGCTCAAACTCCAATGAATCCCAAACCCACCCGAGAACTCCTCCCCGACCAAAGAATTGCCTTGCTAAAAAAAATCCGCGAGTCGCACGCCTACCTTAAAGCGTACGCCGACATGGACTTCATGGGCCGCAAGGACTTGCGCGCCGTCCGGCTTCAGCTCGAACTGCTCAAGCCCGAGTTGATGCTGCGCGAGAACAAGATCCGCTCCACGATCGTCGTGTTCGGCTCCGCCCGCATCCTCTCCGGCGAGGAAGCCCAGCGCGAGCTTACTACCGCGCAGGAGGCCCTGTCCGAGCACCCGCGCGACGTCGAACTCAAGCGTCTCGTTGTCGTCGCGCAGAAGAAGGTCGAACTCTCCCACTGGTACGAAGAGGCCCGGCGCTTCTCGACCTTGCTCTCTCAAGCACAGCATGCGGGCCAGGACCTAGAGCATGTGATCGTGACCGGCGGCGGCCCCGGCATCATGGAAGCCGCCAACCGCGGCGCGTGGGAGTGCGGAGCCAAGTCAATTGGGCTCAACATCACGCTTCCGCACGAACAGGATCCCAACCCTTATATCACGCCGGAACTCTGCTTCCAGTTCCACTACTTCTCCCTGCGCAAGATGCACTTCCTGATGCGCGCTAAGGCGCTCGTGGCGTTCCCGGGCGGCTACGGCACCCTCGACGAGCTCTTCGAGACCCTGACGCTCGTGCAGACGGGCAAGAAGCGCCCCCTGCCGATCATTCTCGTCGGCAAGACCTTCTGGAAGCGGCTGGTAAACTTCGACTATCTCGCCGAGCAGGGCATGACCAACTGGGGAGACAACAAACTCTTCAAGATGGTCGACACCGCCGAGGAAAGCTGGGACCACATCCGCAAGTTCTGGAAGTCCCATAAGGAATCTCCTACCGCTTCATGATCAGTGGGCCGTTAATCCGGATCGTCGTGTTGCTGCTCGCGTTGGCGCCCATGTCGGTTTACGCGGGCGGCGCCCGCCCGACGCCCGCCACCCAGACCCACCTCGACGAGGGCCTGAGCGCGCTGTACCGCCTCGACTACGCGCAGGCGCGCCGGGCCTCACGCAAGCTCATCGAGCTTGAGCCCGACAACCCCTTCGGTTATCTTTTCGAGGCCAGCGCCATCTGGTGGCAGGCTTCTCAAGAATATGGGCTGTTCAAGGACACACCGACCTTGCAGGGCCTCTTCGAGCAGGACATCGAAGCCGGCGTGCGCAAGTCCCAGGCCTATATCGATTCGAAGGATAAGCAGATGCGGGCCGATGGGTACTTCGTCTCCGGCATGACGCTGGGCGTGCGCGGCCAGTGGAACCTCATGAAAGGCAAGTGGCTCGACGGCTATTTCGACGGCAAGAAGGCCCTGAAGTCCCTCAAGAAGTGCGTAAAGATCGACGATGAGTACGAGGACGTCTATCTCGGCCTCGGCGTGTTCGACTATCAGGTCGCGCATTTCTCCGGCATCGTCAAGCTCGGCATGCTGTTCGGCCTTCGTGGCGACGAGAAGCGCGGCCTCGAACGTATCCAGCGCGCGGCGGACAAGGCAATCTTCACTCGCAGGCAGGCCGCCCAAATGCTGTCCTCGATCTACCTCATCGATATGCACGACGACGCGCGGGCCTTGACCATCATCCTGCAGCTCCGCAAGGATTTTCCGGACAGCCCCTACTTCGTCTTCCTCGAGGCGCTGCTGCGCCACCGCCTCGGCGACTGGGACGGCTCACTGACTCTCGGCCGAGAGCTCCATAAGACCATCGCCGCCGACCCGAAGGACTTCCGGCACAAGTGGCTGACCTTGGTGTGCGGCCTCTCCGGCGCCGACTGCCTCGCCAAGGCGGACATGGAGCGGACCCTCGTCTGGATCGACCACGCGTTGGATGCGACCTCGAAGGAGAAGCCGGACAGCTTCAAAACCTTGATCCGCCTTCTGCGCGGCCAGGCTCTCGACGTCCTCGGACGCCGCGACGAAGCCGTGAAGGAATATCAGAACGTCGAGTTCCTGCCTCCGCTCGACGATTCGCGCGAAATCGCGCGCACCTGTCTCGCCGTGCCCTGCGACCGGAATGCCGTCCTCAAGCGCCTAAGGGAGATGTCCAAAGGGGACTGAGCGCGTGATATTGACATGGACCAATTATGATGTTAATCTCGTCCTGTAGATGAGAGGGGAGCTGTCCCGCATGGCCAAGAAGAAGTGGCTGTTGATAGTAGACGACGATCCAATAATCCTCGAAGTTCTCGAGGGGGCCCTCACTCACCCGGAACTGAGGGTGACGACCGCCAGCGACGCGCTGCAGGCCTTCATCCAGGCGCGAGATATCCTGCCGTTTCTTATCATCTCCGACATCAATATGCCGGGCTATGGACTCGGCACGGAGACGCTCAAGAAACTTCGCTCCGATCCGAACATCCCTCGCGTGCCCATCATCTTCATGACGGGCATGGACCTGGCGAAGGCTAAGGGACTTCTGCCTCCCAATGATCCGACCGTCGGGTTGGTTTCCAAGCCGGTCGACCTGGACAAGCTGCGCGATTACGTCTGGAAGCTTGCCGGCGTCACGCCGCCCCAAGAGCAAGGCAAGAACCCCGGATAACGCTCGCATAGACTGAAGCTTCAGAGCTTCACATGGGACCGCGCTGGCGCTGACGCGAAGGTCAACGTCAGGCAAGCGCCGCGGCCGTCCGCGCCGACCGACGCCGAGGCGTCGCCTCCCCAACGGCGCAGCGCACGCCGCACGGCGGCGAGCCCCAAGCCCGCGTGGCCCCGACGCGGCGAAGCAAAAGGTTCGAATTGCCGTTGGAGCCATGTGAGAGGGTAGCCCGGGCCGTCGTCGCGGAATTCAATCTCGGCGGTATTGACCGCCGATTTCCTGAGATGCACGCGCAGAGTCGCACCCCGCGCAAGCGCCTGCGCCGCGTTGCGCAGCACGTGGTGCAGAGCCAGGCGCAGCTGCTCCGGATCATAGGGCGCGTCGGGTAAATGACTGGAGAATTCGCGCGTCAGCGCGATGCCCCGCAGGCGCAGCGCGCCGTCCCAGGCCGATAGCGCCGACTCGAGAGCCGGAAGCACCTGCGCTATTTGCGTCGTCGCGGGACTCTCGCAGAGAGCGAGTTCGAGCGAGCGCTCGAGGCCCATCACGCGCACCCGCTGATCCGACAATTCCCGGCGCAGCGAGGCAATGACGGCCTGCGCGGCCTCGAATTCTCTTTTGAACGACGATTCCTCCGCGCTTTCCTGCTTGCGGGCCAAGTCCTCGCGATGAAGGCGCGCGAGCGCCGCATCGAGGCGCTCGCGCATCTCCGAAATCTCGGTGACCGCCTTCGCGTCGCGGGTTCCGCAATCCGCCGCGGCCTGATCGAGCGACGCGTGCGCAGCGCGCAGATCGCGCCTCAGGGTCTCCTCGAGAGAGTGTCGAGACGCCTCGCAATCCGCGCCGAACGCCTCGGCATTGCGCCGCAGCACCTCCAGGCGCACGTGCTCGGCGCTTAGAAGCGACACTCGCTCCTGGAGTCCGACGACCTGCCGACTCAGTTCCGCCGCGCGGCGGGCCGCGTCCGATTCTCCTCCGGCACGAGCCTCCTCAAGATCGCGCGCCGTCGGCCGGGAAGCCAGCTCCTCGATGAGCGCCGCGCTGCGCGCGCGCGCCGCTTCCAAGTCCGCCGCCATGCGCCTCAAATCCTCACGCGCCGTTTCCAAGGCCTCGCGCTTAACCCTCTGGGACGCGGCATCCGACGCGGACGGGGCCGGAGGTGCGTCCGCCGCAGCCGCTCCCGTCAGGCGGCGCATGCCGTCGAGGACGCCGGCCGCCTCATCGAGCCTATGCCGAGCCTCTTCAAGCGCGCCGCGCCGCGGCAAGATCAAGACGTTTCCTCGTCCGGAAACGCGACTGCGAATAATAGTGCGCACATGGCGTTGCCGCATAGGGTAGCTCATGCGCGGCGCTTCTAGGTTAACGATTTGTTATCGACAGGAAGCGTTTGCTCCCACTGTCGAAGGACTCCAATAGCCTTGAAAATGTAACAGAGACCACCTATCCTTAGAGGGCATGCCGCCAAACGAAGATTCCAATGACTGGCTGGGGGATTTGAGATGGCAGGGCTATCCAAGCCTTTCGCCGGTTCGTGATATCGCCGGAGACATCGATCATCTGGCCGATGTCCCGCGTCCCCTCAGGAAAGAGGGCATCCGGCTGGAGACCTTGATCCGGGAAAAAGAGGCCCTGAGGGGCGAGCTCGAGGCGCAACGAATCCGAATTGGAACCCTGAGCGGGCTCGCCTCCGAGTTCGAGCGCCGCCTTTCCGACGCGGCCTCGTCCTATGAGGGAGCCGCTTTGGAATCGGAGTCCGCGCGCCGCTCGCTCGAAATTGAGAACGCCCGCCTGAGCGGAGAGCTTGAATCCGCCCGTGCCGAGATCGCCCGCCGCGAGGCCCGCGAACTCGCCCGGGAATCCGACCTTGCTCTCGAGCGCGAGCGCCGCTCCGACTGCGAGAAATCCCTGCTCGAGGCCCGCCGGCGGCTCAATGATCAGGAGTCCGAGCTGGCAGCCGCTCGCTCGAAAGGAGCGGAGCTTGCCGGCAGTATCGGGGAGCTGCGCCGCCAGGCCGCGGCCTCGCACAAGGTCCTGCTACAGGCCAAGGCCCTGACCGACCAGGATGTCCATATCCTGCGCGCGGAGATGCGTGAGTTTCTTGAAAAATTCCGCCGTATTCAAGAGTCGTTATCAGACACGCCGCCCGGAGAGAAGCGATGAAATACTGGACCTACATGAAGGGGGAAGTCCCCGGCAGCTATGAGCCCGACGCGCTCGCGGCCCTTCCCGACTTCACGATGACCACTCTTGTCTGCCCCGGAGAGGGCGAGATCGCCGAAAAGAACTGGCGCCGCGCCGGCGAGTTCGACGATATCGTCCAGGCCCTCGAAAAGCATCAGGCCACTATTCCTCCGGCCGCGCCCCTGCGCGCGCCTCCGACCTCCAACGAGGTGGACGCGCTCCTCGACACCGCGAGCACGCGACTGTTCTCCCACGTCGCCGACCTGATGAAGGAACTGGAAACACGGCGCGATGAGAAATCGCTCATCAACTCGCTTCAGCGGCAGATCTCCGCCCTCAAAACGGAGCTCAACGCGGCCCGCGAGACCGCGACCATGCTCGAGATCCGCATCCCACGCATCGCCGAGCTCGAGGAAACCATAAAGAAGGACCAGTCCGCTTTGGCCCAGCTCCAGGCGAACCTGACCGCGCGCGAGAACCAGTACACCGAGATGCGCATGATGTTCGAGCGCATGCGAGGAGACTTCGAGGGCTCCAAGCGCCGTGTGCAGGAAACTGAGAGCGACCTCGGCATCCGCAACCGACTCGTGGACAAACTCTCGCGAGACCTCTCCGACAAGGAGCTCTCCTTAGCCAAGGCCTTGGGCGTCATCCGCCGCCTGGAAGAGGACCTCAACCGCCTGTGCCCTTCGCCCGAGATGTTGCTGCCCGCCACAGTTCCAGATCCGGTCCAACCGCCCCCGCCGGCTCCTGAAGCCCTGCCGCCCGCGCCGCTGCCCGTAGTCTCATTCACCAAAGACGACCCGCAGCCTCCTACGAGCTACATCGAGCCGCATCACCCGGCCGAGCCGCCCAAGGCACACGAAGCCCTGATGGGCTTCCTGAGAAAGGTTTTCCCGGGCCAGTCGCACTGACCTCCAGCCCACACGCTCCCGACTGAAACAGGAGCGCTGCACGGCTTCCATCGCCCCGCCGTCCTCGCGCAATTCAGCCGGCGTTAACTGGCACTCGCACCTTTCGATT
>JBBTJN010000033.1:0-81287 GCA_038059415.1 Elusimicrobiota bacterium
TGCACGGTCGCCTGCAAGACGACCTGGACGTCGGGCGAAGGCGAAGAGCACATGTGGTGGAACAACGTGGAGAGCAAGCCTTTCGGTTTTTATCCGCTGGCCTGGGACGTGAAAATACTCGAAAAGCTCAAGCGCCAGAGCTGGAGCGCCGAGGGCGCCTACGTCGGCGAGACGATTTTCGAGGCCGCGTCCGAGGGCGAGGAAGTCCTGGGCTACATGCCCGCCAAAGAAGACTGGGCCCATCCCAACCTCGGCGAGGACGAGATCAACGCGCCCATCGGGGACATTACGAGCATGAGCACCGAGGGGGGGACCGGCGCGCACGATCGCTGGATGTTCTACCTGGCGCGCATCTGCAACCATTGCTCGAGTCCCGCCTGTTTGGCCGCCTGCCCCCGGCAGGCCATCTACAAGCGTCCCGAGGACGGCATCGTCCTCCTCGATCAGGAGCGCTGCCGCGGCTATCAGAAGTGCGTGCAGGCCTGCCCGTATAAAAAGCCGATGTTCAACCCGAAAGCCGGCAAATCGGAAAAATGCATCGCCTGCTATCCGCTCATCGAGAAGGGCATCGCGCCTCGTTGCGTGCAGACCTGCATCGGGAAGATACGCATGACGGGATTTATCAACACTCCCGACAAGGCCGATGCGGACAACCCCATGGACTACCTGGTCCATGTCGCCAAGGTCGCCGTTCCGCTCCTGCCCCAGCTCGGCACCGCGCCCAATGTGTACTACATTCCTCCCATCCACGTGGACAAGACTTATCTGTCCCAAATGTTCGGGCCGGGCGCCGGTGAGGCGGTGGAGACCTACAAGCGCCGCGATCCTAAGACCGTGGGCCTTCTGACCTTGTTCGGCTGCACCGATCACTGGGTGGACAAGTTCAAGGTGGAGAAGGGGATGGCGACCGGCTACCAGGACGGGAAGGAATTGGTGAGCGTGCCGGTCAAGGAGCCCATAGTCTTTCGCGCGTTCCGCGATGAGAAACTGGGCGTCAACCGCCAGAGCGTGACTTAAGGAGGGAGCATGGCCGCCGATACCGTGGAAAAAGTCCCCGCCCCGCCCCGGGCCATCGCCTTGCGCCTGGTTTCGGTCGGGTTCGGCTATCCCGACGCGGCGTGGAAGACGCGTTTTGACGCCCTGCTGCGCGCGGCGCGAGACTCGCGCGCCGTGCCCGCGGGCGGCCTCAATAAGCTCGAGCAGGCCTTGAGCGCCGTACTTCCGTCGGAACTGGAGGGGCAGCACTTCCGCCTGTTCGGCCCCGCGCCGGTCTGCCCGCTCGAGTTGGCGTTCCACGCGACGAAGGATCCCAACGGGCAGGCGAAGAAGATCGCCGACCTGGCGGGCTTCTACAAGGCCTTCGGCGTCGAGTCCGAGCACAGAGCCGACGGCTTGCCGGCGGTTCTTGAGTTCCTGGCCTACCTTGAGATCAAGCGCGTCCATGCCGAGCTCAACGGCTGGAGCGAGAAGCGGGACATCGCCGCCGACGCGGCGGAAAAAATGCGCGGAGAACTCGTCTTCAAAACCGTCGGCGTCATCGCGCGCAAGCTCTCCGCCGCCGGCGCGCCGGAATTTTATCTGCAGCTTGCGGCGCTGTGCCGCTCGCTCCTGGGAGGTAAGTCGTGAAACTCATAGGCTATTTATTCATTCTCGTCCTGGCGGCGGTTCCCGCCTCGGCGTTTCATCAGAACCTGGTCTCCAACAAGATCGACAAGCTCGCACTCGATCCTTACGCCGCGGCCTGGGACAAGGCCGTCGCCGTGAAGGTCGCGGTGGCCCCCCAGAAGCTGGTCGTTCCCCAGGGGGGAGGCGTCATCGCCGGCGTCGAGGTTCAAAGCCTTCGCACCGCCGCCGAGATTTTCTTCCGCCTGCGCTGGGCGGACCCGACCAAGAGCGATGACCTGGAGCTGTCCGGCCAGTTCGTCGACGCAATCGCGCTTGAGTTCCCGCTGATGACGGGTTCTCTGCCCGCTCCGATGATGGGCGAGAGGGGCAAGCCGGTTAACGTGTGGCGCTGGAGCGCGGCCATGGATAAGGCCGAGCACTACCCGAAGGCCTACTCGGACTACTATCGCCCGGATGCCATCCACACCACGATCAAGTACCCCGCCAAGCCCGAGGACCTCGTGGCCGAGGGCTGGGGAACGATCGGCCGGCGCGAGACGCAGGCCGTGGACGGCGCCGGAGACTGGAAGGATGGAACCTGGACCGTGGTCCTGCGCCGCAAGCTCAAGGCGCCCGGCGGCGCGGCGTTTCCCGGCGGGACGGTGGTTCCTTTCGCGCTGGCCGTGTGGGAGGGCGGTTGCGCCGAGCGCGGTCCGGCCAAATCCTTCGCGGTCTGGAACAATCTTCTTCTCGACCGTGCCGCGCCGGCCATGCCCAAGAATCCGCTCGTTGCGGGAAAGATGGTTTATCAGCGCTACGGCTGTGCGGTCTGCCACGGCGTTGACGCCATGGGCGGCGTGCCCAATCCCGGCTCTCAGGTGGATCCGATGCCGGCCTTGAACAGGGTGGCGGAAGGCTTTACAGAAGACGAGGTCAAGGCGGTCATCCTCAACGGACGCAACGCTACGCCGAAAGACCCGAACGGCATCGCTCCGCGCCTGCACATGAACTCCTGGAAGACCCTCATGGATCAGGAGGAGGTCGACGCGTTGACCGACTACCTCTTCAGCCTGATGCCGAAGGGGGAGAAGACGGAATTTTAGGGGCTAGCCGCCGATCTGGCACATGACGCGCGGCCATGCCGTGACTCTCGGGCTTGGCGCGGACGGCGCCGCGGACAAAGGCCATGAGTGTACGTCTTCAGCGATTTACGGTCGCGCCCGGATGAGTCGATTTTTGTCGCGGACGCAGCAATCACGGGATGAGGACTCCGGCACTCGGAACGCTTCACGCGTGTTGTCGAACTGACCATCCCAGCAGACCGCTCCCGAATCGTTGATGGCGACGACGTGTTCGCTTTCATCTACCTTGTATTTCAGGCAAAGCGCTGTCTTTTAGGAGGGGCCGATATCCGCGTTCCGGAGGGCCGGTTTTCCCGCGCGCACGAGCAGCGATCCGATCGGGATGCCTCCGGCCGCCAAGCTCTTGCGCGCCTCGATGATCGCTTCCTTCAGAAACGGATCTTGTGGCATGTTGGAGCACTAGCGGTGACGGCGGCGGTGCTTGCGAGGAGAGACGGTCTGGCCTGCGGATTGCCGCAGCTGGATGCGTTGCGCCTTGGGGAGGCGCCAGAAGCCTTCCACGCCTATGCGGTCGGCTAAAGTTGGGTCATCGACAAAAGGATTGCGATTGCCCTGGAAATTTTCCACGAGATCGTTGCGGCGACGCTCCTTTTTATCGGGTGGGAATTGCTTGTTCCAGCGCAGCAGCATCTCCAGTTTCCCGTTCCAAAAGGTTTGGTCGTTATAGTCGCCGATGGTGATGTTGATATTGTGATAGCGCGTGTAAAAATAGAGCATGGCGCGAGCCACTTGACCCTTCGCCGCGTCCGGCGGCTCGAAGACGCCCTGTCCTCGTTTGGCCCCCGCCTTGTTGCTGTAATCACCCCGGCCCTTCACCTCGCCGAAAGGCAGGGTGTCGCGGATGGCGTTGGGATGGATGAAGGTGGTCAACAGATGGTGAAGATCGGACCTCATGGGCAAACGTTTGCCGAAAAAGGACTGCGGCCAGATGTGTTCGACGTTCATCCCCCTCGTGTCTCTATGGCCGTCACCATTGCTGTCTCCCGGCTCCGGGTAGTCGCCGCCCTCCGAACTCCGGCCGGGCACGAAGACAGAGGAATAAGCGTCGATGATGCCGCTTTTGCCGTTGACGACAACCTGATCAGCCGTGGAGAAGAGATAGTCTTGAGCCTTTCTCCAGTTATGCGTCTTGTATCCGCGACCGGTGATCTGATGCAGTTCGTCAAAAAGAGCCTTTCCGGTCGGGGCTTGGGGAGGCGGGACACTGACGGCTTGCGGGCCAACTGGGGCATTGGCGCGATCGTAGAGCGCGGAGAGGGTATCGGTTGGTGACGCTGGACCGTGCAGGGCCTGCTGGGCGCCGACAGCGACGCTCAATGCTGTGTCCTCTTCGCTGGGTATCAGCCCAGGGGTCGGGACGTTAATTGGAAATATTGAAAGTATTGGGGCCGGGACAATGAGGGAGGCGGCAGGCGCAGAAGCAACAGCGAGGTGGGCCTTGAACGGGGCGGCACGGTGAACGCTCCGCGCCGCCTGGGCAAAAGCGCCCAAGAATATAAGCAGCGAGGTCAGCGCGCAGAGCAGAAGCTTCTGCATTGTCTGCAGAGTAGACATATTTGCAGGCGATTCTGCATGAGGCGTTCGGCCTAGGCGTATTGGGGTCGAAAGGCCTAAATGATATGTAATGAAGTAAATCTGGGCTCCGCGCAGACCGGCAGCGGCAAAACAGTCGCTTTCGTCCTGCCGCTTCTCGACAAGATGATCCGCGCCAAACACGCTTCGGGCACTCCGCATAAGACAGACGTGCGGGCCAAACGACAAACGAACGTTTCAAGTATGCTGGACGGGATAACAGATCTCCGAAAGGAGGGCATTTTTTGTAGCATGGCCTCCTCAAGGAGGCCGCAGATGAGAGGCCTGCATTCGCTCGTCTTGATCGTATCGCTCGCCGTCATTCTCTCCGGCTGCACAGGGATGACGGCCAACAACATCAGGCTGACTTATGATCCCGTCGCTTCCGCAGGCCAACACCTTCCCGAAGGCATGCCCAAGATCTACCTGGATGCCGTCGAAAACAAGAGCGGCGATGGGGCGAACTTCACCGCGTTCGGGCATGACTATTTCATCGGCCCCAACCCCGAGACGATGCTGCGGGAAGCTCTTGAGCGCGAGTTCGGCCGACTTGGGTCGCCCCTCGTCAAAGACAGACACGCAGCCGACGTCTTCCTGCGCGCCAGCTTGGTCATCGCCAAGGGCACCGTCGACGTGGGGCTTTTTAAATCAAACCCGGTCTGCACGGTCGGCATCAAACTGAGCTTCCTGAACCGGTCCGGCATGCCGGTCTGGGAAGACACCCTGCTTGGGGAGAGCAAACACCAGCGCAGCGAGTCCAACATGCGGGTCGCCGTCGAAAAGGCTTTCTCGCTCGCGTTTTCGGCCGCCATCGCCAAGATGGGCGGCTCGCTGAATCCCCGGGAACTCGCCGCACGCCTGGCTGACGGCAGCCGGACGGGCGCGGGCGCTGCGGCCGGACCCAGCCCGTCCGCTCCTCTTGTCCGGTCCGACGTGGACAACCCTGGCCCTGCTCGTCGCGAACGTCCAGATGACTTCGCCGTGGTGGTCGGCATCGGGAGATATTCTGACATCCCTGAGGCGCAGTTCGCCGAACGCGACGCCGAAGCTATTAAGAACCATCTCCTGGCATTGGGAATCCCCAGCAGGAACCTGATCCACCTTTCCGGGGAAAAAGCCGTGAAATCATCGATGGAGAAGTTCCTCGAAACCTGGCTCCCCAAGAACGTGAGCGGAAAAAGCAGGGTCTTCTTTTTCTTCTCGGGCCATGGTGCTCCGGACCTGCAGAGCGGCCAAGCGTTTTTGCTCCCCTACGACGGCGACCCGGGCTTCCTGGAAAACACCGGCTACCCCATCAAGCGCCTCTACGAGAAGCTCTCCAGCCTCAAGGCCAAAGAGGTCATCGTGGCCATGGATGCCTGCTTCTCCGGCGCGGGCGGCCGGTCCGTCCTGGCCAAGGGCGCGCGGCCGTTGGTCATGAAGGTGGACACAGCAACCGTGCCGCAAAAACTGACCGTCTTTGCCGCAGCATCAGGCGATCAGATCACCAGCACCCTGGAAGATCAGGGCCACGGGACCTTCACCTACTACTTTCTCAAGGGCTTGAGCGGCGGGGCCAAGGACGACTCTGGCGCAGTCACAGCCCGGGCACTCTATGACTACCTTAAGCCCAAGATCCAGGACGCGGCGCGCAGGCAGAACCGCGATCAGGAGCCGGTCCTGCACGGCCAGGGCGACCGGGAACTCGTCCGGTTCTGATAGCGTTCTATTACGGGTAACAGGTCGTAGGTGCCGTAGACCAGCAGCCCTAGCAGGGCGCCGTGCCGCAGTGCGGTTCGCAGGCCGACTTCGCGCAGGGAGTCTATTTTGCAGAAGTTGAAGTCGCCGGACTCGTCGAAGGCCTGCGCCGGCGGATACTTCGACGCATGCTGCGCATGCGGGTGCTTCCCGAGGCGACGGTCAGCGAGATGCTCGCCTGGCCGCACGGGAGCTTCTCGCCTGACGCGCTGACGCGCGTCGAGGTCTCATATCGCGCGGGCCTGGAGCGCCTGCTGCTCTACGTCCTTCGCCCGGCGCTGTCACTCAATCAGTTGACCTATGCGCCTGAACAGGACCTCGTCCGCTATCGCCCCGGCGGGGCGGCACGGTCGCGCCCGGATGAGTCGATTTTTGTCGCGGACGCAGCAATCACGGAATGAGGACTCCGGCACGCGGAAAAACCGGCCTTGACGCAGATCGGGAATAGGGACTATCCTGAGCCCATGAAGGCGGTCACCGGCAAAAGTGGGCTAATTTTTCCCACCTTGTTTTCGGTGGACATGCTATACATCGATGCCGAAAACACTCTTCCCCACATCAAGAAGGCAGAATTTTCTGGACAATCTTTAAGTGGGGCTCTCTATGAAGAGATTGGCATTCGAAGCGTTGAGGTCGGTACAGTTATGCGTGGTCATCGCAATCAGAGCACAGGTAAGGAGGTGCGATATCTCTAATCAATAGTGCGCAAAAGCAAGAGAAAACTGCGGGCAGGTTTCTCTGAAAATGGCGTAAGAAAAATGAAAGGGGTTCGAGTTATGTTTTCAAAGAAAAAACGTCTAAGATTTATGGTTGTAGCTGTTGTGGCTATTTTATCCGTTTGCACCGTTTTAATTTCGTTTCAGAATTGTGCAAACATGAGAGAAAGAGCTCAAAACAGGAACACTGGTCAAAATCTAGTTGGTCGATTAAAAGATAAAACAGTAGCCGGATCTAAAAATCTGTATGAAAAAGAGTCCTATGATCTAGAATCCCCGTTCGGGTTTCATTCCGCGTTTTATCGTCCTTTTGTGGAAACAAACGAAGTAATTAATTTTCATGACATATGGAGTGAAAAAAATCGTGAAGGTGCTTACACAAATGCAATCGATATAGGTGTGCGGTGGGAAAGAGTGGGGGTTCGAGAGCCGGAGAAAAACGAACCTTACGACTGGACTATTTCAGATGCTCAATATGCGTTTGTGCCTGAGGGAATTAATATTTTAACCAATATTTGGGTTCGACATACTGAATTTCTAAAGCCTGGAACCTGGCAATTTCAAAATGAACAATTTGAGATTGCCTACACTAAATATCTGAAAGCATTGGTTGAGCGTTACGATGGTGATGGTGAAAATGATATGCCGGGGCTGGAAAATCCAATTCATTATTGGCAAATTGAAAACGAGGCTATTGCAAATAATTTAAAATCTGGACCTTTTCATATTAATAACCCCGATGATCCTGAATTAAATCTGGATTGGGAGGGTTTTTCCAAACTTGCGAAAATTTCGTACGATGCAATAAAGTCCGTAGACCCTAACGCAAAAGTCATGATTGGCGGGACCGTTGGAGGAGAATTGCTTTATTTGGAGAATCCAAGTATTTTCTTCGCGCAGCTGAACGATTTTTATCTTCCACTTCTGAAGAAGTTAAGCGGCAAAAGTATAGATATCTTTGATATTCATTATTATGGATTTGCAACCACGACGAAGAAGAACAATTGGTTTGGGTCAAGAGAGGTTTTTAGATATTACAGGGAAATTCTTGATGAAAACGGATATAAAAATGTTCCGATTTGGTTTACAGAGGCGGGGAGTCCTAGCCTTCCCAACTCTGAGGTTTTACAGGCAAGCGATATTATAAAGAGATATATTTTCCCGTTATCCTATGGTGTTAAAAAAATATTTTGGGCTTGGGCCTTACTGGAAGGCTATCCTCCCCTGACAGGAGAAGATTATTTCGATCATACGGGATTAATCTATGACGGCATAGGCAAAGGTGACCCTGGCTATGGTGTTAAGAAACTTTCCTATTACTCTTATAAACTTATGACGCAAAAATTGAGTGGAGCGAATTGGCATACGCTAAAAATTGTTCAAGAGAAAGATGGTATTTATGTTTACAAAGTTCGGGATAAGAAAAATAAATACATATGGGTGATTTGGAATGAGAACAATGAAGAAAGACTGGTTTCTATTTCTGGAATAAAGTCAAATCAGGCAATAACTACAGAAGCTGTTGCAAATTATGAATTTGGAAGGGATGTTGTAGACTACGCGACAGCCTTTCGTCAACAAACCAAAAAAACGAATAAGGGGGCGATCTCGTTTTATGTGAAAGATAAGCCCATCTTTGTAGAAGAAGAATAGTTCGGAGCATGTGACTTCCATCTGAAGCCGTTCACGAAAGAGGCCGTCCAGGAAAAGCTCGCGCTGCTTGCGGCCGGCAAGGCGCTCTAGGAGACCGCGCGGTGCCATTTATCGATGAGTGGCCGTGTGGGAGGGCGGTTCCGCTGAGCGCGGTCCGGCCAAATCCTTCGCGGTGTGGATCCGATGCCGGCCTTGAACAGGGTGGCGGAAGGCTTTCAAGAAGACGAGGTCAAGGCGGTCATCCTCAATGGACGCAACGCTACGCCGAAAGACCCGAACGGCATCGCTCCGCGCCTGCACAGAAACTCCTGGAAGACCCTCATGGATCAGGAGGAGGTCGACGCGTTGACCGACTCCCTCTTCAGCCTGATGCCGAAGGGGGAGAAGACGGAATTTTAGGGGCTAGCCGCCGATCTGGCACATGACGCGCGGGCTCGCGTCCGGCGCCGTGAGACGCGCGGCCATGTCGTGACTCTCGGGCTTGGCGCGGACGGCGCCGCGGATAAGGGCCATGAGCTTGTCGGCTCCGGCGCCCTCGCGCAGAGGCGCGCGCAGGTCCACTCCCTCTTCGCCGTCAAGGCAGGCGATGAGCGTTCCACTCGACGATAATCGCACGCGGTTGCAGCGATCGCAGAAGCCGCAGCTCAAGGCGCTGATGAAGCCGATCGTGCCGGCGGCGCCGGGCCGGCGGTAATAGCGGGCGGGACCGTGTCCTAGGGGCCGCTCATGCGCGGCGACCGGCTCCAGGGGTGCTGCCGCGGCCAGCATCTCTCCCAAGGGGACCCGGCGTTGCGCGCTGAAAAAGGCGGTCTCGCCCATGGGCATGAGCTCGATGAAACGAACATGAAGCGGTTTTTTATCGGTCAATGCGGCGAACGCCCCCAGTTCATCGTCATTCATGCCGCGGGCCACGACGACGTTCAGCTTGACCGGGGCCAGTCCCTCTTCGAGAGCCGACTCAATTCCCTCGAGGACACCGCGCAGGCTGCCGAAGCGGGCGATCCGAGCGAAGCGCGCGGCGTCCAGCGTGTCGAGGCTGATGTTGACGCGGCTCAGGCCCGCCGCCTTCAGTTCCCGAGCCTGGCCCGCCAGCAGGACGCCGTTCGTGCTTAGAGAAAGGTCGCTAATGCCTGGTATCGAGGACAGCCGCCGCACCAAAGCCGGCAGGCCGGGGCGCACCAGCGGCTCGCCGCCGGTGATGCGGATATGCGACACGCCCAGGCGCGCGAAGGCGCCCGCCAGAACCACGATCTCGTCGTCGCGCAGCAGGTCGGCGCTAGGCGCGAAGCGCGGCGCCGATTCGGGCAGACAATAGACGCAGCGCAGGTTGCACCGGTCCGTGACGGAGAGCCGCAGGTAATCGATCGCGCGGTTGAAGCCGTCGCGCATCATGGCCGCAGCCCCTTGGCTCGCGCGTAATCCTCTCGGGTGTCGATGTCCATGAAGGAGAGGCCCTGCGGATCGACGCTTTCGATCTCCTTCTCCAGCATGAAGCGCGTGCGCAGCGAATCGAACAGGCGGGAAATCCCGAACGCGTCCTCAGCTATCGAGGACCGGATCATGCCGACGCAGCCGCGCGCGTAGACGCCGCACAGCGGCTGCCGCTTGCCGCGCCACACGGGGATGACGGCGTCGTAATCGGCGCGCGAGTGCCAGAGCGCCTCGATGAGCTCCGGCCGCACGAAGGGCATGTCGCAGGCGGCGACGAAGGCGTGCCCGGTTTCAAGGCCCTGAAGCGCGGTGAAGAGGCCGCCCATGGGATGGCCGTTGCGGCAGAGGTCCTCGACGACTTGAACGCGTTCGCCGTTGAGAAACGAGAGCTCGGCCGTATTTTTCGTTGCGACGAGCACCGTGGGCAGGACTTCGAGCAGCGAGTTGACCACCGCCTGGACCAAGGGCGTTCCTTCCCAGTCGGCCAAGGCTTTATTGACGCCGAACCGGCTGCTGCGCCCGCCCGCCAAAACCACGCCGGTCATCGCGTCGATCATTTGAGCCACCGGAACTTCAGCATGTCGCCTGGAACGATGCGCGAGACGCCCTCAGGCGCCACCGCCAAGGCGTTGGCTCGCGACGCCATGGCGAGCATGGCCGAACCTTGGGGCCGGATGATGGTCAGTTCGTAGCCGCCGGACGACGGCTTTGCCTGGCAGAACAGATACTGCCGGCGATCCGCGGGTTTGGGATAGTCGTTGAGGGCGATCCCGGTGAGATGGTAGCTGGGGTGCTTCGCAGCGTGGCCTTGGAGCGCTTCAAGGGCGGGTCGCACGAATTCCTCCAGGCAGACCAAAGCGGCGAGGGGATTGCCGGGAAGGCCGAAGGCGAGCTTGGGCGGCGAGTTCGGGGCTTCCTTCACCCCGAAGAGAAGGGGTTTGCCGGGCTTGATGGCGACCCGCCAGAAAACCTCGCGTAGGCCGAGCGCTGAGAAAACGGATTTGGTGCAGTCGAAATCGCCGACGGACACGCCGCCGCAGACCACGAGCACGTCGGCCCGGGCCAATGCGCGCTCGAGCGCGGCGCGCAGCGCCGCGGGCTCGTCCGGGGCGATGCCGAGGTTCAAGACGGGCACGCCCCACCGAGACAGCGCGGCGTGGAGCGCGGGTCCGTTGGAGTCGCGGATCTTGCCGGTGGCGAGCGCTTCGCGCGCGTCCACCAACTCGTCTCCGGTGGCGAGAACGGCGACCCGGGGCCGACGGATCACCGGGACCTCCGTTATGCCTTGCGCGGCGAGCAAAGCGATGTCATAAGGGCGAAGCCGCGCCCCTAAGTCGAGGAGCAGGCTCCCCGCGAGGACATCCTCGCCCCGGGAGCGCACATGGCTGCCGGGCCTAGTCGCCTGAGTCAGCTTGACTTTACCGTCCGTTGCGGGCTGCGTTATTTCCCGCATCACGACGCTGTCCGCGCCGCGGGGCAAGGGCGCGCCGGTCATGATGCGCACCGCTTCTCCGGGCTTCACCTCAAGGCGCCCCGTCTCGCCCGCTCGGACGGTCTCGAGAACGGCTAATTCCACGGGACGCAGCGGCGAGGCATCCTTGATGTCCGAAGCCCTCAACGCGAAGCCGTCCATCGCCGAGTTGTCGAAGGGGGGGAGCGCTTCCCGGGCGAGAATCTCCGAAGCGAGGACGCGATCGACGGCCTGTGCGAGGGAAACTTTTTCCTCGCCCAAAACGTTTGCGTGCTCGCAGATCAGACGCAGGGCTTCGTCGGGTGAAATCATGTGCGGCGTCGTGGTTTTCATTTGAGGGTGCGCCGATAAATAAAAAAACGGGCTCCTCTCGATGAGCAAGGGAGGAGCCCGTCTGGACGCAGACGGCAACTGGCCTCTCCTTTCCTAATTCAGCCCCGGTCCGGCGGGCTTCGAGCGGGCGGGACCTTTCGACCTTCGCCCTGCGGCAGGAGAGTCATGACTCGGCTCGAGTTTTAGACCGTCCGGCTTCGGAGTGTCACTGTACCACGCAACAATGCTGCCATCGGGGATATGCCGTCGCGCCTTCAGGTCATGTAGCTTTCGACCTCGGCCCAATAGCGGTTGACGTCGCGTTCCATCGCCAGATATTGCTTGCGTGCCTGCTTGGAGAGGCGGTGCAGCGTCGAGCGTCCGGCGTAGGCGTTGAAGCTCGGCCAGAGCTTGCGCTCTTCATCCTCGATCAGGCCGCGCAGGAGCTGTGCTAGACGCACGGCCAGCGCTCGGAGAGACTCGCCGCCTTCGGGGGTGATGATGGTCAGCAGAGCGGAGGCTTCATCGCGCAGGGCGGACAAAGCCTTGTGCTGTCTCTCCACGCCGGCCAAGGCCTTGTACGCGGCCGCCGACGGCAATTCCAGGCTCTTGTCGTAGATCATGTGCTCGAGTTGCGCGTGCGCCTCAAGGGCCTTGAACATGACGAGAAGGATGTTGCGCGTCTCGCGGGCGGACGCGCGCGAATCCTTCTCCGCGGCGGCGCGCTCCAGACGCCCGACGAGCTTGAGCAGCAGCACGTGCTCCTGGCTTAGCGAGTCGAAGACGCTCATGGCGAGACCTCCAGGGCGACCGTCGCGGGAAGTCTTATGGTGAAGACGCTTCCTTTGCCCTCTTGCGATTGGACCGTGATCTCTCCCCCCATCGCGAGCAATGCCGCCCGACAGAAGTTTAGCCCCAGGCCGAGCCCATGGTCCTTCCTGTCGCTCTCTCCCTGGTAGAAACGGTCGAAGATGTGCGGCAGGTCGCGCGCGGAGATGCCTTGGCCGTTGTCCGAGACGGTGATGAGAACCGCATGATCTTCCACGGAGGCCGCCGCTTGGATATGGATCCGGCCGCCCTGGGGCGTGAATTTCAGGGCGTTGCCGATGAGGTTGGTCAGGGCGCGGTGCAGAAGCTTCGGATCGGCGAGCGCGCTCAGCATCGAGGCGGCGCCGATCGTCAGTTTCAATCCGCGCGTCCTTGGGCCCGCCTCCTCCTCGCTGACGAGCTCCCGGATCATGCGGTCGACGTCCACGGGCACCGCGTGGACGAGCAGCGTTCCGTCCTCCAGCTGAGCCGTCTCCAGATACGATGCGATCAGATCATCGAGCCGGCGACCGTTGCGCGCACCTTTCTCGACGAGATCGATGTCGCTTTGATCGAGGGCGTGGCCGACGCCGAGATCCTGGACGGTGCGCAACACGCCGTACATGATGGTCAACGGAGCGCGGAAATCGTGCGCGAGCATCTGGCGCCACTCCTCCTTGTGCCGCCCCGCCTCGGCCTGGGGGGAGACGTCTTCTATGATGAGGAAAAGGTTTTCGACGCTGTGCCGGCGCACGCGCGAGCAGCGTACGCGGATATCCCGCCCGGTCGGGCCGTATCTCCCTTTGACGCTCAGAGCGTCCTTCGCGCCTCGGGGAACTCTCAGCGGACACGCGGACGCAACCTCGCCGCACGACCCGCCCAGACCCTTGCACAGCAGCTCGCAGATCGAGGTTTCGCCGGCCGCTTGCGCGGCGGGACCGAGCAACTCCCCGACGGCGGCGTTGGCGTAAAGAAGCCGCCCCTGGGCGTCGGCGACGCAATAGCCGTCCGCCAGGCAGTCGAACAACGGCCGAATTGAGTCCAGGAAATCCGCGGTCATAATGTGTAAGGTGCATCATTATTGCCACAAATAGGGTGACGCTGTCAATCGTGAGGAGGCCGGGCCGGAGACTATGCCGCGACCGATTTGCCCGCGCGGCGGCGCGCCAGGCCGCGCGCGGCGATGACTTCCTGCGTGCCGCACGAGCAGTAGTAAACGGAGAGGGTTTTGGTCCGTTCCAGCGCGAAGAGCAGGAGGTCGAGGGCGGCCACGCCGCTCTCGGCGGTCGGGCGCCAGAGCAGATGGGGGGAGTCGGACTTCAGCGGGACCTGGCCGCCGGCGACCACGCGCTCGCGGTTCTCCGCGCACAGGAATAGCTCGTGGATGTTGAGGAACGGCACGCCCAGGGCGTCAAGCTCGAGGACCATGCGCTCCAGCCGCTCCTTATGTTCGGGGACGACCGGTATCTCGACGGCGACTTCCGGGAATATATCGAGCGCGCGGCGTACGGGCTCGAGGTCGTAGTCGCGCGCGGCCAGGTCGAAGCGGATCGCGTCGAGTCCGGCGTCGCGCAGCCTGGCCAACAGGTCGTCTGTCGCCAGATCGCCGTTGGTGTAAAGGTCCACGCGGGGAGGATCGGGCATGGCTTTCAGCGCGCCGAGCAAAGCCAGCACGCGCTCCGGGCGCAGCAGGGGCTCGCCTCCGGACAGGCCGACGCTGCGCAGGCCGTAGCGCGCGATGATCTCGACCGCCTCGCCGGGCTCGTCGATGGGGATGCCGTGAACGACGGTTTCGTCTTTGCGCGGCTTCGCGTTGAAGCAGAAGAAGCAGTCGCGCGTGCACAGGCCGGTCACGTAAAGGTTGCTGCCCCTTCCTTTGAGGCAGGAGACGCAGCCCGGCGGCAGCCGCCGCGTGTAGAGCGTCAGGCTCTCGAGGTCGCCTTTGATCCCGGCGGCGCGCAGGCTCCCCAGCCGGGCGCGCAGGACCGACACGCGTTGCGGGTCGGGCTCCGCTCCCGGCAGGGGCGCGAAGGCCAGCGCCGCCTTGCGCGCGTACCAGGAGAGATCGTCGGCGTCGCTCAGACTCACGCGTTTGCTCGCCTCGCAACATTCCGGCCTGGCGAACGCCATCTATGATGGCGGGCATAGTCGGCCTCAGGCGCGTCCGCTACACTTACTGGTCAAGGGAGGGACAGTGGAGCAGCGGACGATCCGTCTGAATTTCGACTTGAGCTTCGTGTACGGCCCGCGCACCTGGCGCCTGCCGATCATGGCGGCGATGCTGTTGGCGTCCGTCGGCGAACTCAACTCCGAGAGCGTGGTTCTGACCACCTATTACCCCGCGCCCTCCGGCGTGTACACAAGCATGATCACCACGGGATCTACGATACTTGCTCGTAATTCGAACAGTGTTGTTATCAATTCGTTGGGCACGGCGCCTGTATCCAATGCTAACCTCAAGTTGGGTGTCAATGGGGGGGTGGCCGTGGGATCATACTGGAACCAGACTGCCCCCACCCCGGCCAATGGGCTCATCGTCAGCGGCCGCGTGGGCGTGGGGATTGCGACGCCGGCCACAGCTCTCCATGTCGTCGGCCACACCTATATCAACGCTTCAGGTTGCAGCAGTTGGCCTATCACGACAACATCAGCAGACGGCATTGTGTGCATGCCTGGTTCTTACGCGACTTTCCAACCCGGCGTCTACATCGAGGGTACCACCTACAACTACTTGCCGCTCCCCCGTCTGACAGACAGCGGTGGTACTGTGCGAAAATTTGCCGGAATGACCGCGGCCAGTTTGCCTGTTGCTATGCCCATCAGCTATGACCCAGGTATCAAGGCCTTGTGTTGCCCTAAATGACCTGCGTGAGAATGTGTCGGATGATCCGGCGCCGGTCGGTTTCCCGGGCGACGAGTTCCGCCGGATCGTAGCTCCCTCCCAGAGCCCGGCGCAGATCGCGGTTAAGGAGCGTTCGGTCGGTGCGGTCGAAGAAGTTCATGGCCAGGAGCAGCGAGCGCTTGGCGCCGCGCAAAGTGGGGCTGGTTCCGCGCCGCATTATATACAATACGCGGCGCGATGATCACGACATCATGGCCGGTGACGGATTACTTCGGCACGCGGCTTAAGCCGCGCTCTCTCGTCGAAGGGCCGGCGCGACTGGGATTGCGGGACTTCACCTTGGTCCTCGGAGATGAAGGCGCGATCTTGAAGCTGAGCGGCGATCTCGGCTCGGACTCCGTCGCCCGCGCGATGACCTGGCTGCGCGGACGGCTGTCTCCCTTTCTGCCCTGCCGGGCCGAGATCGGGGCGGCAAAGCCGGGCGGCGATTTCGAGGACAGGCGTCGCCGACCGACATGGATCATCGCGCTTGGCGAGATTTTCGACGAGGCAAAGGACGCGGCGCGCGTGGAGGCCGAGGTCCTCCTCCGGCTCGGCGCGCAGGCGCGCGTGATCAGCTGGCGGCGCCCCGGCGGACCGCGGGGGGTGCGCCCCGCGCGCATCGTGGCGGCTTCGCTCGAACCGAGGGCGCTGGCCTGGCTTGAGTCGGCCATGGCCGAGGACGAGGAGGCCGCGCCCGCGGACGCTGACATGCTTCTCGACGGCCTGGAGTGGGGCGTGGCGCGGCGGCCGACCATAGCGCGGGCGTCCGCCGCCGGCGAGGCGGCGCCCATCCTCGTCGATCCCGCGCGCTGCACCGGCTGCGGGACGTGCGCCGAGGTGTGCCCGACACGGAGCATGGCCTTGAGGGGAACCTTCGCGCCTGGCGGCGTGGAGAGATGCCTGGGCTGCTTCGACTGCGTCGAGGCCTGTCCGCAGGACGCGCTGCGCCCGCGCTACGGAGATTCGAGCGCCACCACGGCTCGGTCCCTTGCCGGCCGCCCGGGCTGGCTGTCCCGTCTGCGCGGGGCGCCGGGACCGGTTTTACCCGCGCTTTTTCCTCCGTCTTATCTTCTGCCCAAGCCGGAGCCGCAAGCGAAACCGAAATGGATACTGGGCCTGGCCGTGACGACCAGGCAGGAGCACGCGGCCGCTTTGCTCGAGGACGGTTCGGTCGCGGGCGCGGTGGAAGAGGAGCGCCTTTCGCGCGTGCGCCATCACGGCTATGCGCCGAAGGGCCGCCCCGGCTCGACGCTCGCCTCCGATCCCACAGTGTGTCTCGAGGAGGTCCTGTGCCGCCGCGCCGTCGGCGCGCTGCTTCTGGAGCGGAGTCTGACGCTCGACGACATGGACGTCATCGCGGTCAACGGCATCCCCGCACGCTATCGCGGCGCCTATAGCGCGCACGAAGCCGGCAAGACCATCCCCGTCCTGCGCGTTGGGCGCGTCGTCTACGTGCCTCATCATCTCAGTCATGCCGCCTCCGCTTGGCGGGTCTCGGGACAGAAGGACTCCTGGGTGCTGAGCGTAGACGGACGCGGCGACCGTGAAACCGCGGCGGTGTTCCGGGGCCGTCGCGGGCGCCTGCGCCAGATCGGCGAGATACTGAGCCTCACCGACCGTTCCATCGGCGGCGTTTACGAGACGGTGACGCGCCTGCTGGGCTTCGGCTCTCATGGACAGGGAAGCGTCATGGCCCTGGCTTCCTTCGGGAAATCTCGCTTTGATCTTACGCGCTATTTATCGCGCCGCGCCCGCGGCGCGTATTCCATCCATGAATGGGGGATCGGCGAGCGCTTCAAGTCGCTGGCCCGCGCGTCCGGCGCGCCGCTTAAATCCGGCCACAAAAATATGGCCGCGTCCCTTCAGGCCGCCCTCGAGAAAATAGTCCTGGCGATCCTCAAGGACGCGGGCGTTCCCCGCGACGCGTCCGGATTGTGCCTGGCCGGAGGCGTGGCCCTCAACTGCCGCATGAACGAACTCATACGCCGGACCTTCAAGCCGAGGGCGATGTTCGTCCAGCCCGCAGCCAACGACGCGGGCACCGCGCTAGGCGCGGCGCTGGAGGCCGCCGCTATCGTAGGAATGCCCGCGGCGCGGGCGCTCGAGCATGCCGGTCTGGGGCCGGCGTTTACGGAGGATGAAGCGCGCACGGCTCTCGAGCACGCGGGGCTCGGATATACGCGTCCCGCTTCAGTGGCCCGCGAGACGGCGGCGTTGTTGGTGAAGGGGGATGTCGTATGCTGGTTCCAGGGCCGCTCGGAATTCGGGCCGCGCGCGCTGGGCGCGCGCAGCCTGCTCGCCGACCCGCGGCGCGCGGACATGCGCGCGCGCGTCAACCGCCTTAAGGAACGCGAGTCCTGGCGTCCTTTCGGGCCCTCCATTCTCGCGGGGCACGAAAAGGAGTGGTTTGAGGACGGCTTCGACTCCCGCTTCATGCTCTTTGCGCGCAAGCTTAAGAGGGGCCGGGCCGCGCGGGTGCCGGCCGTAGCCCACGTCGACGCCACGAGCCGCCCGCAGTCGGTTCATGCCGCGGCGAGCCCTCTTTACCATGAACTCCTGACCGCGTTTCATGAAATGACAGGCGTGCCCATGGTGCTCAACACATCCTTCAACCGCGGGGGGGAGCCCATCGTCTGCTCGCCCCATGACGCCGTGGACTGCTTCCTGGGCATGGCCGAGGCCGGAGCTTTGATTCTGGGCCCCTTCGTCGCGCGGCGCGAGCCTGCGCGCCGCGACATTGACGCCGTCGCGTTGCCCTCGCTTCCCGGCGGTCGGCGTCTCATGCTGCGACTGACCGCGCGCGACGACTGCGATCCCGCGCACGCGCCCATCGCGGACATCGCGCATCTGGGCGACCGGACGTTCGAGGACGCCGTGCGCGCCATGGACGCGGGGCGCAAGGCTTCCTGCTCCGAGCTCGTGATTATGCGCGGGGAGGCCACGCTGCGTCCGGACCTCGAAGAGTTGCTCAGGCGCGCGCGCGCGATGGGCTACGGCTTTATACAAATCCAAACGAGCGGCCGAAGCCTGGCGCGCGCCGGCATACGCGCGCGCCTCCTTCCGCTCGTTGACGCTTTCGAGATCACGCTGTTCGCGGCCGACGAGCATACGCACGACGCGTTGACCCGCCGCCCGGGCTCGCTGCGCGAGACGCTTGCGGGCGTCGGGGCCGCCGTTATGGCGGGACGAGAGGTCGTGCTCAATGTTCCGGTTCTTCGGCGCAACCTGCTGCGGCTAATTCCCATCGTGACCTTGGCCGCCAAACTGGGCGTGAGGCGCGTTCAATTCTGCTTTCCACGGCCGGTGGAGACGGCCGACGGCCTTCAAACGGAATTCCTCCCCCGGCTTTCCGACGCGGCCCCGCGCGTGCGCGAGGCGCTGCGCGCCGCCGCGGCGGCGGGGCTCTCGGCCTCGACGGAGGGCATCCCCTTCTGCCATCTCGACGCGCGGCAGCGGTCGGGCCCCGACTCTGATGAGCGGTGGGCGCGCTTTCGCGTCGACGATCTCCATCGCCTCGAAGAGGCGCTGGGTCCCGCCCGGTCCGGAGCACGCCCCGAGGCGCCGGTCTGCCGCGGCTGCGGCGTCCGTGATTCGTGCCCGCGCACCTGGGCGCTTTACCTCGCGGTGTTCGGCAGTTCCGAGTTGTCGCCTCTCGCTATGACATAGATCATAGACGAACGGGGTTTGAGGAGGTCTAATTACGCTGTGATCATCAAACTCCTCCTGGCGTCTCTGTTCATAAGTCCCACCTCCGCTGTCGCGGTTGATTCCCCGCGGGGAGAAAGCCTCACCAGCACGGCTCGCGTGAGCGCCAATCAACGGATTTCCGAGCGCTGCCGGAGGCCGTTGTTCAGCGTCGATGAAATTCTAGCCGACGCGAATCTTCGCTCAGATATGGCGACCTGCGCCTGCACTGAGGGGGCAGACCCTAATGACTATGTCGCGTGCCGCGCTCTGCAGGGAGCGTCCGACGGATGCGAGTCGCTTGAGCATTTCGGCAAAAAACGCGCGAATGTGTGCCGGATTGCAGTGCTGACGGACCTCCTTTTGTATCAGATTTGGCGCGACGGCGACGCGCCCACCGCATGCCGGAAACTGATGGAGGTCGAAGGCGTGCGAGGGCCTTCCCTGGAGAAAGGCTGCGCCGCTTTGATCCGGGGAGTTCGCGGCATAGACGTTGCGGCGTCCTGCGTGGTGCTCAAGAGGGAATTCCCATTCGACTCCCAGGAACAGTGCGAACCCTTACTGAAGGCATGGTCCGGAGAGATTAGCGCCTGCAAGGGGGGGAACAAGGATTACCTGCGCTCCTGCCGCGCGCAAGCGGCTTTGGTGGCCGGTCTGCGCGATCCCGCCCGGTGCGCGGCTTCGCCCTCGTGCCAGGCGCTTATTGCGAAGTCGCCGGGAGCGTGCGATGGCTTGCGCGAGCAAGTCTCCCGCGCGCTCTGCGCAGGCGTCGCCAAGAATCTCGCCGCCGAGCAACAGCGTTTGGCTCAGGAAATACGCAAAGAGGACATACGCAAAGCGGAAATGCGCCAAGAGGAAATGCGCCAAGCGGAAATACGCAGTCGAAAGGAACTGCAGAAGAAAATTGCGGACGAGGCTGCGGCGCGGGCCGCAGCCGCAGCCAAGATTGCCAAGGAGAAGCCGCAGTTCCGCAAGGGTGAGCCGATGGAGACGACCGACCCTCATGTTTTGGAGAGAATAAAAGCGATCGAAGAAGGCCGTCCCATTCCCATTCCCAAACCTGAGCCCAAGATGGGAACCGAGAAGGCCCCGGACGAGGAGTAAATAGGGTTTGGCTGCAGTGTTGCGAAGAGGGACTTGTGCCCAGAACTCGTTGCTCTTTCCAGCCCATCGACAGCGATGCGGCGCGCCTGCTCAAACTGCTGGGCGCCAGGCGTATGGCTGCAATTCAGGCCGCCTTGGGCGGCAGGCGGATTTGGATTCCCAAGAGCGGCATCAACCCGCGTTGCGCCGTCTGCGGCCTTCGCGATGAGTGCATACGCGCTTGGCGAAGACAGGGCATGAGCGTCGCGCGCATCGCCAAACGTGTTGGAATATCGGCGAAGACGGTCTACCGCGTCCTCAGCGGCAGTTTCGCGCCGAGACCGGGATGATTCTCATCTATGGCATAAAATAGAATGGCCGGGACGAGGTTAAGCCGCTACCATAAGCACAGTCTCCCTGCTTTTCGACTTTCACTCCAAGAGGAACCCATGAGCGCATGCGACCAAGCCGAAATAGCCTTTGATCTCGACGAGAAGCTATACCCTCTCGAGGCCGTCCAGAACGCAATCTACGTCTTCACCGACCGCGCTTATGTGCGTGTTGAGCGCTGCGCGCCGGAACGACTCCAGGTCGTCATGACGCTCAAGGCGGGGGCTGCGCCGTCCGCTCAGAGCGCGTTGAAGGGGGAGTTCGACAACGAGCTCATTCACCAGATTCTCCGTCAGCGCGTCTCAGATTCCAACCAGAAGATCCGCGAGTACATCGTGACCAAGGCGCTGGTCTCGGCCCTGCCGTCCTCACCAGCGGCCGGATCGTCGCCGGTCGCCGCGCCTGGCGAAGCGCCCTGTCCGGAATGCGTCGAGGCGGAGGGGGCGCCACCCGCGCCGCCGCAGATCGACGCGGCCCTGGAGAAGGAAATCGACCGGCTCCTGGCCGAGATCGAGAGCGGCGACGGCGCGGCCGATCCCTTGGGCGTGTCCGTTCCTTGGGAAGAGGCGTTCGGTGCCAAAAGCGGAAGTCCGAAGAAGACAATCTCCGTTCCAGACAAGACAAAGGCTCCCGCCAAGGCGACGGTTTCCTCCAAGTCTCGGGCGTCCGCGAGGGTGAAGGCGCCCGCCAAAGAGAAGCGTTCATGAGCATCGCCAGGGCCGTCGACATCCCCGTCCTCAACCCCGTCAAGACGGGCCCTTTCCGTTTTCGCAAGGTGTCAGGAAAGATGCTGATCACCAACGACTTGGGCCGTCACCATCTTCTTGATGACGCGCAGTTCCGGCAATTCGTCACCGGGGAGCTCAGGCCGGGCGATGTCCTGTACGAGAGGCTCAAGGTCGACGGCTTCATCCGCGACCAGATAGATTTCGACGCCGTGGCCGGCGTGTGGGCGCGGCGCAATAAGTTCCTCTGGCACGGCCCGGGCCTCCATGTGATCGTGACGACGCTGCGCTGCAACCACCGCTGCCTCTATTGCCACGCCAGCGCGCTCGGCATGGCCGACGCCTCCACGGACATGACCGAGGAGACCGCGCGCAAGGTCGTCGACCGCATTTTTGAAAGCCCCAGCTCCGCGATCACCATCGAATTCCAGGGCGGCGAACCGCTGGCGAACTGGCCCGTGGTCAAGTTCGTCGTCGAGTACGCGACCGAGAAGAACAAAATCGCGGGAAAGAGCCTCTGGCTGAACCTCGTCACGAACTTGAGCCTCATGGACGACGAGAAGCTTGATTGGCTGCTCAAGCGCGGCGTGAACTTCTGCACGTCCATCGACGGGCCGGCCGCCCTTCATGACCGCAACCGCCCCTGGAGCAAGGGGGCCAGCCACGCCGAGACGGTCAAGTGGTTCAAGAAGATCAATGCAAAGACTCGGAACAAGATGTTCCGCATCGACGCGCTGTTGACGGTGACGCGCCTGTCGCTGAGCCAGCCGCGAGAGATCGTGGACGAATATGTTGCGCTTGGCTCGCGCGGCGTGTTTCTCCGGCCTCTGAATCCCTACGGGATGGCTGTGGCCACTTGGAACAAGATCGGCTACGGTCCGGAAGAGTTCTTGGTCTTTTACGCGAAGGCCCTCGACCGGGTACTTGAGGTCAACAAGAAGAGAGGTCTGCGACAGCCTTTTTTTGAGCAAACGGCGCGTCTCTATTTGGCCAAGATCCTGACCGACGACGACCCGAACTACCTAGACCTGCGCTCTCCTTGCGGGGCGGGCATAGGTCAGATGGCCTACAACTGGGACGGCTCCGTCTTCACCTGCGACGAGGGCCGCATGCTCAACCGGATGGGCGACGATACCTTCCTCATCGGCAAGGTCGGGGAAGGCACCTATGCTGAGTCGGTCGGGCATCCCGTCGTCCGGGCGCTGGCAATCGCCTCCAACCTCGACAATCAAGTCGAGTGCTCTAAATGCGTCTACAAGCCCTACTGCGGCATTTGCCCAGTCCAATGCTACAAGGACCAAGGCGATATTACTGGACGCATGCCGACCAACTCCCGCTGCAAGATCAGCATGGGCATCCTCGACCTCCTGTTCGAGCGCCTTCAGGACAAGCGTAACGAGCGTATCTTCCGATCTTGGTTGAAAAAGAGGAAGGGCGAGAATGAAAAAGTCGCCGCGCTCTACCAGCGCGGTTAAGAGGATCGTGAAATGGATGACATGGACAAGAAGAAGGACGCTTCCAAAGGGGAATTCGTTCCGCGAGTCGCCAAGGACCTCTCCCGTTTTTTGACCAGCGAGGAGGGTAAGATTCTTAAAAAAGACGTGCTCAAGGCGGCGGCGGTTCTGGGCATCATCGGGGCGGCCATCATGCGCGCGGAGGATCTGCTTGCGCAGTCTCACACCAACGCGATCCACAACTCCGGAAACGCCCCGGCCCGGCATAGCAGCCACAGCTCTCACGCCAGCCATGCGTCTCACGGCAGCCACGGCAGCCACGGCAGCCACGGCTCGCACGGGAGCCACGGCTCACATGGGAGCCACGGCTCGCACGGGAGCCACGGCTCGCACGGGAGCCACGGCTCCCACGCCTCGCACGGCTCCCACGGATCCCACGGATCCCACGGATCCCACGGTTCACATGGCAGTCACGGGCAATGGTGAGGCCAGCCGCCAACGACGCGCCGGCCTGATACGTCTGGCGCGGACCGCAGCGAAGGCGGTCCGCGACGCGGGGGTGGTCCCGGCGCGAGCATGCATTCGTGTCGATCCCTCCGTTGACGCACCCGTCTGCGTGTGGAGGGCCCTGCCGAGGGCCGGACGAGCCGCAGAATTCCTGGTGCCGCCGCCTTTGCTCGATGCGGACGCCGGTCCGCGCCTCGCGGGTCTGCTTTCGGTCGCTCTGGCGCGGGCGGGAAACGGATCGTCATACCCCGCTTTACCGACCGCTGCCGCCGTGCAGGTTCTCCTTTTTCGCAGCCTTCTCGAGGCGCCGGGCAAGGAAGGAGCGGATCGTCTCAACCAGGGGACATTGTATCTCGCCTCGGCGTTGCGCGCGGCCGGAGCGGAGGTCGTCCTTTCCGACGCCAAGGTCTCCCGCTTCGCTCGCGAGCCGCGAGAACGAGAGGACCTCGCCCGCCTGCTCAAAGCCAATCCGGACATCACCTTGGTCGCGCTGAGCCTGTACGATGCCTACTTCGAGGATGCCGCAGCCCTGGTGAGCTTCTTGCGCGAACGCACGAGAGCCCGGATCGCGATCGGGGCGCTCATGCCCACCCGCGACCCGGAGTCCGCCCTCCTTCATCTGCCGGGCGTCGACTTCGTCTGTCGGGGAGCCGGCGAGGAGATCCTTCCACGGTTGGCCGCGTTAGCCTCCGTTTGTCCGAGGAGCGCCTTCGACGAGGCCGCCCAAGGGGCGCTGCTCGCCATGGACGGCGTGCTGGCCGTCGACGACGGGCGTTCGTCCTATTGGGCAGGGGCCGAGGACATCCTGCGCGTCCCCGATCTCGATGCCTCGGCTCTCGACTTCTCGTTCGTGGAACGCCGCGACGTTCAATCAGGGCCGACGTTCTGCCTCTCGAGGGGCTGCGGGAGCGCCTGCCACTTCTGCACCTCCCCGGATCAAGGACGCTTTCACGGCAAGAGCGCCGTCGAGGTCGGGCGGGTGCTGGCCGGGTATGGACGCCGGCTCAAGGAGCTTTATGGGTCCTGGAGCGCGGCTCCGGACGACGCCTTCGCAATTGGATTTTATGACGACGACTTCCTGTCCGACGCGCCGCGGGCGTTGGCCGTTTTTGACGTCGTGCGCCGTTCGCCTTTCCATCTGCGCTTTCTACAGGCGAGCATTCGAGCTTTCTTCCGGCGCGGCAAGGGCGGCGCGATTGGGGGCCTCGACGAGAGCCTGCTTGATGCGCTGTCGCCGGAACTCTTCGTGCCGAAGCTCGGGCGAGGAAAAGCCTCCCGTGGTCCCCAGCTCTATCTGGGCACCGAGAGCTTCTGCGACGCGGAGCTAGCGCGCCTGGGCAAGGGTTATGGCGTGGCACAGGTGGAGGACGTGGTCCGAGCCCTCTCGCGACGGGGATTGAGCCAAGCCCACCACTTTATCGCGACGAACGCCCGTACCCGCCCCGAGGATGTGCTCGATAGCCTCGGGCGCATCGTGCGCCTGCGCGATGAGTGCGGCATGGATTTCGGCGTGCTCGAGCCCGTAATCTCCCATCTCGTCTCCTTCCCCGGGACCGCAAGCCTGCGCGCGCTTCAGCGCGAGAGGCTGGATGCGTGCGTCGAGTCGCGCGGCGTCCTGGCCGTTGCGGGCTTCCCGGAATTCGATTATCCTCTCACCGTCCGGGAGGTGCCCGCCGACGCAGACGTCGCGGCTTGGGTGGAGCGGCTGAAAATGAAGGGCGCCGGGTTGGATTGGGAGAACGAGTTCGAGGGATTGCTGTTTGAATGGCTCCTGCTCAGTGAGAGCCTCAGCGCGCGCGGCGCGCAACCCGAGCGCGCCGCGAATCTTCGCCGTGCCGTGGACGCGCAGGCGGGCCTCATGGGGACGGCACCATGAGCCGCCATCGAAGCCTGAAGGCTAATCTTCAGCTGTTCGTGACCAGACGCTGCCAGCTGCGCTGCCGCTACTGCCCTATCCTGAAGGGGGAGTCCATCATGCCGCTGTCGACCGCGCTCAGGGGCGCCGACCTGCTCCTGGGGCACGGCTCCTCGCGTTTGCGCCTTGACTTCGGCGGAGGGGAGCCGTTGCTGAACTTCGACGTGGTGCGAGAGGTCTCGGACTACGCCCTGCGCCGCGCCAAGAACCTGGGCAAGGACCTGCGCTTCTACATGGTCACCAACGGCGTCCTGATCGACGATGCTTTCCTGGAGTGGGCGCGCGACCGGAAGGTTCTTTTGGAATTCAGCATGGACGGAACGCGCGAGGACCATAACCGCTACAAGTCCGCCTACGACCGCGGGCTCGATCCTTACGCTGCCACGCGCGCGGGGGTGGAGCGCGCACAGCGCTCCGGGATCGCGCATTTCGTCATCATGGTGGCCAGCCCGGCCAATGCGAGCCGCCTCGCGGAGAATTTCGAGCATCTCTTCGACATCGGCGTGCGGCGCGTGGACCTGAGCTACGCCGTCGGCGGCGTCTGGTCCGCGCAGGATGAGGCGGTCTACTTCGAGCAGGTGTCGCGCGTCCTGACCCGCCACGCCCGCGCGCTCGACTCCGGCGAGATCCATCTCGGCAACGCGCGTCAGCGTCTCGAGCCGACCATCCTTAACAGCGAGCTGATGGTGGATCCCGACGGATCGCTGCATCAGATGAGTGAGTGGATGTTCGAAACGACTCCTGCGAAGACGACACCGCCGTTCCCCGTGGGTACGCTCGACACCGTCAAGAACATCAACGTCCTGCGCTGGAGCCGATTCCATTCCTACTACACCCTCGCGAAAATGCACGAGGGCAATTCGGAGGTTCAGGCGGCTCTGCTCAACAACATCTCCTTCGGACTGCGCGTCGGCAAGTTCTTCCGCGCGGCCGTGGGGCGCTTAGGGAAGGTGCCCGCGTGAGGAGTCTCTACGAAGCCTCGATGGCTCGCGCCGAGCGCGCGCTCCTCAACGCGGACAAGGACGGCGGCGTTTGCGCGCGCCGGACCTTGGCGGCCCTCGACGCGGCTCTTTTCGAGGCCTTGCGCCGGGCCGAGTCCGCTCCGGATGGCTGCGCCCGCGCCGCGCGCCGCGCCGAGCTCAGGGGCTGGGCCTTCTACCGGCGTCGCCTGCTCAGCCGCCTCATTAAGACCGGATTGCGACCCAACGGCGACCACCTGCGGGCGCTTTTCTCGGGCTCGGGGAGCGACCGGCTGATCCTGCTCGTCACCCACGCCTGCCAGCTGCGCTGCGCGTATTGCCGCGTTCGCAAGTATGGCGCGACGATGGATGCCGAAACGGCGGATGCCGGGGTGCGCTGGCTGATGAGCTCGCTGCGTCGGGACGTGGAGCTTCAGTTCTTCGGGGGCGAGCCGCTCCTGGCCCTGCCCATCCTGCGTCGCGCGGTCGCCCTTGCAGAAACCTCGGCCCGAAACGCAGGGAAAAGCGTGCGCTTTCTGTTGACGACCAACGGCCTGGCGCTTGATGAAAAGGCGATTTCTTTCTTGCGGGAGCATCACTTCACCGTGGAGGTGAGCTGCGACGCAACGATGAGCGCCCAGGACGCCCAACGCCCGATGGCGAAGGGTACGAGTTCGTGGTCTGCGCTGCGTTCCGGTATGGAGCGCCTGCGGCGGGCCGAGATTCCCCATCAGGTCATCGCCGTGGTGCTCCCGGAAGACGCGGCTTGCGCGCACGAGCGCGTCGCGGCTCTGGCGGAGATGGGCCACCGGCGCATTCAGATCAACTATGCTCTCGGCCGCCACTGGACCGATGACCAGGCAGCTGCCTTGCGCGAGTCCATGGACCGCGCCGCAGCCGCCTCCAAGCGCCTGGGAGTCGAACTGGTCAACCTAACCGTGAAGCGCCGCGAGCCGGTAGTGCTCAACAGCGAACTTACGGTGGACTGCGACGGGACGGTGTTCCGCGAAACCGGGGTGTGCCTGGAGGAGGATTTCCAGGAGATGAAGAAGCGCTTTCGGGTGGCCGACATTAGGAATGCCGGGCTCTTCGAAACCTACGGGGCCACGCCCTTCGACAACTTCGCCATCCTCGCCTCGGCGTACGGCCGCGGAGAGATGCGCAGCATCTTGCTCAGCAATCTCGAGCTTGGACGTTCGTTTGCGAGGGCGAAGTGAAGGTGCTCCTTCTCAACCCGCGCAACCCCGATCCGCCTCCGGTCTACTTCGGCGCGCCCTACGGCCTGTCCTTGCTCGGAGCCATCCTGAATTCCCGCGGCGTCGAGGTCGTCGGGCGCGACTATACCCATTTTCCCCAGGCGGCCATGCTCGGCGACGCGTCCGC
The DNA here is from genome assembly GCA_038059415.1 of Elusimicrobiota bacterium. Classification (GTDB taxonomy): domain Bacteria; phylum Elusimicrobiota; class Elusimicrobia; order UBA1565; family UBA9628; genus GWA2-66-18. The sequence goes on from JBBTJN010000033.1 coordinate 27,431, forward strand.
CGTAGTCGAGAGGGAAGGTCCGGACCTCGTGGGCATTTCCTGCCAAAGCTCCAACCGCGGGGCGGCCGTCGCCTTAGTTCGGCGTCTCAAGGAAGAATCGCCCAAACTTCGCGTCGTGGTGGGTGGGCCCTTCGCCAGCACCGACCCCGAACTGGTCCTGCGCCGCACCGGAGCCGACTGGGTCGTTGTTGGAGACGGCGAGGAGACTTTGCCCGAGCTCGTCATCGCGCTCTCCCGCGGCGGCGACGCGCGCGAGGTCGCGGGCCTGCTTTGGTCCGAGCGCGGCAAGGTTCGTCGGTCGGCGCAACGGGAGCCCTTTTCGGATCTCGACTCATTGCCCGATCCCGACTTCGACCTGTTCGAGGCCGCGTCCAACCTGAGCCGATTTCAGAGGCCGCGCGCGGAGGCTCTGGCCGCGCCCGTCGGGGCGGCGGGCCGTCCGTGCCTGGTCATGCATAGCGCCATCATGCTCCTGAGTTCGCGAGGTTGCGTGTATCGCTGCGTGTTCTGCCCCATGAGCACCTTCAAGGGCAAGCCCCGCCTGCACTCTCCCGCCTATTTCGTCCGTCAGGTCTCCGTGATGGCCCGGCGCTACCGCTGGCGCGATTTCGTCTTCGGCGACAACTACTTCACCCGTGACCGAAAGCGCGTACTGGAGATCTGCGCGGGGCTGCGCCGTGAGGTGCCCGGCATCCGCTGGATATGCATGACGCGCTCAGACGCTATGGACCCGGTGTTGGCTCGCGAGATGGCCGCCGCGGGCTGCCGCGAAATCTCCTACGGCATCGAGAGCGGTTCGCCGCGGGTGCAGAAGGCCATCGGCAAGAGCCTGGACCTCGACCGCGTGCCCGCCGCTTTCGCCGCCACGCGCGAGGCGGGGATGCAGACGGTGCTCATGCTCATGGTGGGCAACCCCGGAGACAATCTTGAGACGACGCGCGAGACGGCCGACTTCCTGCGCCCAATCCAGGCGGATCGGATACAGGTGCACACGACCAAGGTCTATCCCGGCACCGCCATTCACGCGACGGCGGCGGCGGCCGGAGTGATCCCTCCCGACTTTTACGAAAGCGACGAGCATCAGCCTCCGCTGTACACGGTGGAGCGCAGCGCCGCCGAGCTTTCGCAGATGCGAGTTCTCCTGCCCTCCCGCACGCATTATATTGAGGCAAATTCCGGCTGTGTCAACGGCTGCTGTTTGTTGCGCCGTCCCGCCGCCCGCAAGAAGATCGCCTTATCCGCCGCGTTGGCGCAGACCGCGTTCCGGGCGGAACGGGGCGTACTGGGGGGGGGGGAGTCTCTCCTCATCGCGGACCTGGACAAGGCGCTTGACGACGCCGAGGCCCTGCAGGTGTTCGACCTGAGCTTGTACACCACGGCTAGGCCCCTGGCCGACGCGCGCAGGGTCTCGGGTCTGCGCGCGCGCAAGGAGATGCGCCGCCTGGTCGTACCTCTTCTGTCTCCCGAGGCAGCGCGTCACGATGCGCGCGCCCGCGTGCCCGGGGCCCTGGCCCAGACGAAACTTGGTCTGCGGCACTGGCTGCGAAGCGGCGGCGAAATTCTGGCCTGGCTCATACCCATGAGGGAAGACCTCGCCGAACTCGGGACATGGACGCGTCGCCTGGCTGGCGAGGGCGTGCGAGAGGCGCTTCTCATTCATCGCGAGCCGCCTCCCGGCTGGGGCGGCCTGCCTTTGGAGGACACCCCGCGCCTGGAGCCCTTCGCCGCCGCCGCGGCCGAGGCCGCCTTCCGCGCCAAAGAGGCGGGCCTGACGTTGAGCGTGTTCGGTCTGCCTCCCTGCCTCTGGGATGGGAAGCTGGCTCCACGGCATGAGGACCGCGCTCTCTACGACGAGGTGGTCTCTGACGCGGCGGAGGCGGTGACTGCCCGTTCGCGGCGCCTCCTGCGGCAGGCCTTCAGCCCGTGTTGTTCCGGTTGCGCGCGGCGGCCTTCGTGCGACGGCGTCTGGGGCGATTATCTCGCCCGGCACGGGGAGGAGGAGCTTCATGCCCTCTAAGAAAATACTAAACACGACGCGCTCGGTCATGCTCATGGCCACGTACGAGTGTCAGTTGCGCTGCGCCTACTGCCAGATCCGGCGTGGGCCCCGGCGCATGGACGAGCGCACGGCCTTGCGCGGCGCGGACCTTCTTCTGTCGTCGCATGCCGACCATCTCCTCCTCAACTTCTTCGGCGGCGAGCCCCTGTTGGTCTGGGACCTGGTGCGCAAGACGGCGGCCTATGCCCGCGAGCGCCGCGGGGGCCGCCCCTTGCGCATCAACCTCACCACCAACGGCCTTCTGCTCGATGACAAGAAGATCGAATTCCTTCAAAGTGTGGACGGCTATGTGCACCTGAGCCTCGACGGCCCCGCCGAGGCCAACGCTTCGCGCCTGCGCTCCGCCGGTCCCGGCGCGCAGAAGGCGATGCAAAGTGCGCTCCGCCGTCTCGCGGCCTCCGGCCTGCCATACCATGTCAACGCCGTCGTCGATCCCGTGCGCGCGGCCTCCTTCGACTGCGACTTGCTCGCCCTCGAGGATCTGGGCGCGCGCCGTATCCAGTTCGGCTATCAGGTCGGCGTGCTTTGGAGCAAGCGGGCCATCGGCGACCTTCTCGCGGCGCTCGACCGCTACGCGGCGCGCGGGAAAGCCGAGCTTAACAACCGCACCTCGGACAGCGAGCCGGTTATGCTCAGCCAGGAGGTCATCGTCGATACCGACGGCCGCATTTATTGGGACGGAGGGCTCTTTCTAGAGGCGACCTTGCCGAAGGTGCGTGAGGCGCTGCTCTTGGGATGCCTCGACGCGTCGCCCGACGTTGACGCCTTCGAGCGAGAGCCGCGCAAACCCTACGAACGGCTGACGACCGCCTACCCGGCGAACACGAAGGGCGGTCATATCATCCTCAATAACGTCAAGGTGGGCCTGGCCCTCAAGCGCCATTGGGTGGGCCAGCGCGGCAACGAGGACCCCGCCATCCGGCGCGGCGTGGTCCAGGCGCGGTTCACCGAGCAGGTCCGCTTCCTGAAAGAGCGCATGCCGGGGCTCGACCGCGTATTCCTCTTCATGAAAGGCGGCTGCGACCTGGACTGCCTGTTCTGCCGCAACAAGCCGGAGAAGGATTATCAGACGCTTGAAGAAATAGACGCTTGTCTCGCCGAGAACGCCGTATTGCGTCGTGCGAAAATCGCTTTAGTCGGCAACGAACCCCTGGCTCATCTACAGATCGCCGACATCGTGAAGTTATGCCGCCACTGGGGCTTCACCGACATCGAGGCGATGACATCCGGTCTGCGCCTGGAGGCGCTGGCGCGTCCATTGGCCGATGCCGGCATGAGTTCCTACGCTTTAGCTCTTCACGGCTCGACGGCCAAAGTCCATGACGCCGTGGTCCGCCATGATGGCGCGTTCGACGCCGCCTTGCGCGGCGCCGAGGGGGCGCAGGCGGCCGGTTCGCGAGTCTTTGTGCATGCCAGCGCCTGCCGGGCGAACCTATCCGATCTCCCAGCCCTCGAAAAGCTGGTCCGCGAGCGCGCCTGGCCGTTCTCGATTCACCCGCTGCGTCCCAAGGACGCCGACGGCATGAACGAGCCCTACGACAAGATCGCGCCGGACTATGCCGAGCTTCGCGCCGCTTTGACCGGCCGCGTTAGATCGCTGACCGGCTTTCCCTCCTGCGTGGCCCGCGCCGTGCAGGGCCGAGCTTCGTGCCCGGCCGCGCAGATCGCCGATTCCATGCGGCTTTACCTCCATCATCAGGCCTTCGTGAAGCCCGCGACATGCTCCGCGTGCCCGGAGCGCGAGGATTGCGTGGGCACATTCGAAGAGCATCTCCGCTCCCGTCCCGCGGAGAAAAAGGAGCTGACTTTCTCATGACCGCCCCCGGGATCCTTGCGGCCTCCCGGCGTTTGGAGTTGCATCTCTCCTACGTCTGCGGCCAGCGCTGCGCCTTCTGCTCGGAGAGCGTGCGCATGGACCGATGGCGACACGCGCCGCTCAAGGGCGAAGAGATATCCGCTGTCCTCATCAAACGCCGCAAGGCGGGCTTCAACCACGTGACCTTCACCGGAGGGGAGCCTACGGCGCAGGCGCTCCTGCCGGCCGCGCTCGCTGCGGCCCGTAAGCTCGGCTTCAACACATATCTGACCACCAACGGCGGGCTCTTCGCTCAGGAGAAATACGCCCGGGAGGTCCTGCCGCTCGTCGATGAAATCTGCCTGTCCGTTCACGGCCCCGACGCCGAGACCCACGATGCCGCGGCCGACACGCGGGGCTCCTTTGATCGGGCGATGAAGGCCCTGGCCAACATCGAGGCACACGGCGCGAGCACCTACCTTCTCACCAACACCGTCGTCACGCGACTCAACTGGGACCGTCTTGAGGACACCTTGGCCCTGCTGACCTCTCATCCTAAGGTCCGGCATTGCCTCCTCTCCAACGTCGCTCCGGAAGGCCGCGCGTCCGGCGCTTACAAGTCCTTGGTCGTGCCGCTGTCGAAGTGGCGTCAGCGAGTGCCTGCGCTCGCCCGCCCCTTCGAGACAAACGGCGTGGTCCTGCGGCTGTTCGGCCTGCCTCTGTGCGTCCTAGGCGGGCGGCTGGAACTGTCCAATGACGCCCATTATTCCCCGCGTGTGACCGTGGAGCGCCGCGGCGCGAAAGGCAGGCCCGGCCTGAGCGCAATCGCCAGCGTCGACGCCTCGCGCCGCCGCAGCAAGCCCGGAATCTGCCGCTCCTGCGACGGGCGTGGAGATTGCGCCGGCGTATTCGACCGCTACCTCGCCGCTTACGGAAGTTCGGAGCTCGCGCCCCAGAGGGCGAACTAATGGCCACGCTCGCATATCTACAGGTTGCGCGCATCTGCAATCAAAAATGCCTGTTCTGTTCCAACCCGGAGAACGGGCGCGTGATCTCCTGGAAGGAAGCGACGGATCTGGTGGATTGCTTTGCCAAGGAGAAGGCCGCCGGAGTGATCATCACTGGGGGCGAACCGACCTTGTTCGACCGTTTGCCGGAGTTGGTGGCCTACGCCCTCAAGAGGGGATTGCCGCCGCGTCTCATCACCAACGGTCAGCGAGTCTGCAGGCCTGATTACCTCAAGGCGCTCGTCGACGCCGGGCTCAGCCACATGCATATCTCCGTGCATTCGGCTAGGCCCGAGGTGCAGGGAGAGCTCACGGGCAATAACAACTCTCTTGCGAACATACTGCGCGCCCTGGAGAACGCCGGGAAGCTGGGGGTGCGCGTGGACATCAACAGCGTCATCAATAGTCGCAACGCCGGGCACCTGAGCTACACGCCGCGCTTTCTCGTTGAGCGCTTCCCGTTCCTTTGCCACTTCGTCTGGAACAATCTGGACCCGCAGATGAATGCCGCCTCGCTCAATGCCGAACTCGTGCCCAAGTTGAGAGCATTCGAGGTGGAACTCCATCGCGCGATGACCTGGCTGGCCAAGGCCGGGAAAAGCTTTCGCGTCGAGCGCGTGCCGCTCTGCTTCATGTCCGATTTCGGTCATTTCTCCACGGAGACGCGCAAGTTCGTCAAGAACGAGGGCCGAGACATCTATTTCTTGGACGAGAAGGGACGCAAGAAACAGGACAAAAGCTCCTGGAGTTACGACAAGGCGCCGCGCTGCAAGGCGTGTTCCGTCAATAAGATTTGCGCCGGGTTGTATCAGATGGACGTGTACTACTCTTCCTCGGAGCTCTGTCCCATACTGACTCCGGCAGACGAGGTGGTCGCGAAGGTCCGCGCGGAGGCGTCATGAGCGATCGGGTCGATCTTAAGGTCGGGTTTCGCTGCAACAACTACTGCCAATTCTGCGTGCAGGGCGATAAGCGCGAGCGCCTGCCGGTCAAGCCCGAGGCGGAACTGATCAAGTCCCTGGAAGAAGGGAGAGCGGGGGGCGCAATCGGCGTCGTCATTACAGGCGGCGAGCCCACCCTCCACGAGGGAATCGTCAAGATCGCGCGCGCGGCGCGCGACCTCGGCTACACCCTCATCCAGGTGCAGAGCAACGGGCGCACCTTCTGCTACGAAGATTTCTGCAAGCGCCTCATCGACGCGGGCGTCAACGAGTTCGGGCCGTCCCTGCACGGCTCGACGGCTAAAATACACGATTATCTTACGGGATCGCCCGGGGCCTTCATGCAGGTGGTCTCCGGCATACGCAACCTCAAACGCCTTAAGCAGCGCGTCATCACCAACTCGGTGATCACCAAGGTCAACTACCGCGACCTGCCCTCCTTGGCGACCTTGCTCGTCGCCTTGGATGTGGAGCAGTTCCAGTTTGCCTTCATGCATATGAGCGGACGCGCGGGGGAGAACAAGGAGTGGCTGACCGCGCGCAAGAGCCTCATCGAGCCGTACGTGAAAAAAGCGCTCGATGTCGGCATCAGGGCGGGCAAGATCGTGATGACCGAGGCCATCCCATACTGTCTGATGAATGGCTACGAGGCCTATGTCGCCGAGCAGATCATACCGCGAACGCGCATCTACGACGCGGACTGCGTGATTGCCGACTACACGCGTACGCGCATCGACGAGGGCAAGAGCCGCGGGCCGCGGTGCGTCGAGTGCGACTGGCACTTCAAATGCGAGGGGCCGTGGAGGGAATATCCCGAGCTGTTCGGCTGGGACGAGTTCGTGCCGGTTAAGAAGGCCGCGCCCGCGCCGAAGAAGGCGGCGCCCGTCGCCAGAGCGGAGAGAAAGAAACGTTGAGGAGCGAGGATCTGTTGGTTCTGGTCCTCACGCGCCGCTGCGAGCGGCGGTGCGGTCATTGCCCGCAGTCCTTCGACGAGGCCGACATGTCCGAGGGCACTCTCGACGCGGCATTGGAGGGCCTGCTGCCGCAACTGCGCCCTCCCGCCCGCGTCAAGCTGTTCGGCGGCGAGCCCCTGCTGCGCCCGGACCTCGTGACGCGCGCCCTTGAGCGCCTGGCGGTCCTGGCTCCGGGCACGGCCGTGGAACTTCCCACTCACGGCACGGGACTGTCCGCGGTGGAGGCGCTTCTGGCTCGCCGTCCCGAGGTGGAGGTGTTTGTCAGCTTCGCCGATCCCGCGGCGGCCCGCCTGTCGGGCGTGGTGCACAACTTCTTGATCCCGCCCGGAGAGGCCCCGGCCTCAACGGCGCGCCGCATGGCTCTGGCGCGCAAGCGCGGCTACAACCGTTTCAACTTCCTGCCCGCTTACTTCGTGCCCTGGACGCCCGCTCAACTCAAGGGCCTGGCCTCCTGCTTTGCCGCGGTGCGCAGGGTGCTCGACTGCTGGTCCGCCGCAGGCCGCTGCGCCGAGGTGGTCAATCTCTCTCGGCGCGGGACGACGCCGCTGTACAACGATGGCCTGGTCGTCGACACCGACGGCGAGGTGTACAACTCGAATCTGATTTTGGCCGCCGCCGTTAGGCCTCACAGGGGGAGGCTGCATCTGGGCCGGGTACACGAGCCCGGCAATCTGTCCGCGCGACCGATCGCCGAAGCCGCGCAAGTCATGCGGGACTCCTTTCCCGCGGATGTCTTGGCGGCAACGTCGGCGGTAGACGCGGAGCTGACCGCGTTCTGCCTCAGGCTCTCCCGCTAGGGGCTTGCCCTGATCCTGCGCCGCACCTCTTGCGCGGGCAGGGCGGACGGACACAACTCCTGCGACGAGTAGTGCGTGTCCATCTGATACAGCCCCGCGCAGACCGAAGTCAGCGAGCAATCCTCGCATCGCGGGCTCTTTGCGTAGCTCCAATGAAGACCGTGCTGTTCCTGAAGGCCCTTCTCGTCGAGGAAGTAGATGCTGCGCGACTCTTTCTTGACGATCCGACGCGTCTCAGTCGAGCACTCCGGATAATCCGACATGAAGCACAGCGGCACGCGCGCGACGCGGAAAGTCCGTCCGGTGGAGTCGAGTTGGGCCATAGCCTTGTGCAGTTCTATCTCGAGGTCGCGTAGGCGCGCTACCAGGTCAGGGCCCAGGGACGCGCCGTTCATGAGCGGGTCGAGGTTGTTCCACACGAAATGGCGCAGATAGGGCCAGCGTTCGATGAGCCAGCGCACCAAAGCGGAGAGTTCGCTCGCGTTGACCTTGGTGATAGTGGTGTTGATGTCCACCGTGAGGCCGAGCGCGCCCGCGTTGTCCAAGGTCTTGATGATGTTGGCCAGGGAGCGAGGGTTGCGGGAGAGGGACGCCTGGGTCTTGCCGGATGGGGAATGGACCGAGACGTGCATGAGGCGCAGGCCGGCGGCGTAAAGCGATTTCAGGTATTTCGGATCGGCGGTTTTCTGGCCGTTGGTGATGAGGCGTGGCGTCAGGCCCTTGTCGATTGCGTAAGCCGTCAATTCGGCGAGCTCCTTGAAGAGGGTGGGCTCGCCGCCGGTGAGGATAAGTCCGTCGTAGTTCTTCGCGGCGAAGCCGTCGACGAGGTCGATGGCCTCCTTCCAGGAGAGGACCATGCCGTTGTCGGGGTTGGAGCAGAAGGTGCACTTCTGATTGCATAGGCGCGATACCTGCAGATAAGCCATTTCGGCCATCAGGGCACCGTCCGCAGCTCGGAGGAGCCGAACATTTCGAGATACAGCGCCCAGGTGCGCGGGCAGGTCTCGCGCAAGACGCAGGTCCGGCATGCGGGAGGCGTGGGGCGGGACTGTATCTGGGCGCCCATGCCGTCGTGGACGCCGTTGAGATCGTCGGCGCGGAAGCGGTCCCACTGTCCCGCACTTTCCGCGCCGCTGCGCAGACTTTCGTCGAGTAGGCACGCAGGCAGGCCCTCGGTGGTGACGTTCAGGCCTAAGGCCGAGGCGGCGCGCGCGGCGCGGCCCACGGCCTCGGCGGCGTCCGCGAGGCGGACCAAAGGTCCGACGACCACTTCGCGCGGCAATTGGACGGGACGTGGGAAATTGAATTGTATTCTCCTAACCCCTAATTTAGCGAGCAAGGCCGGGATATGTTCAAGATGATCGATGTTCCCGCGCAGAACCGGAACGGTGACCAGGACATCCTTGCTCGCGTCGAGTAAGACCTTGGTTCCCATGAGGGCCTCGCGCAACGAGCCTGCGGTACCGCTCAGGCCGTCGTGGGTCGCTTCGTCGTGCCCGAGGATAAGGACTTCTGCCGCGTCGATTTGCGCCAGGAACTTCTGCGGCCGCGTAAAGGAACGAGCATTGGTCTGGAGCTGGATGTAGCGGTAGCCCATCTCGCGCGCGGCGGCGAGCATCTCCGGCAGGCGCGGCCATGACGCTGGCTCGCCGCGCATCACGATGAGCTCGTCGCAGTTTGCACGGCGCCCGTTCTCAAGAGAGGCGATCGCGGCTACATAAGTCCTCGGCGCGAGGCCGGCGATATCCGCGATCGTGCAGTGCGGACATTGCAAATCGCAGTCCACCGTCACCCGCAAAGACAGGCGCCGTCCGCCGGGCAAGGCGCGCAGGATCGCCGGGTCGGCGCTCGCCGTCGCACGAGGCTTCGCGACCGTGGCGATGAACGGCCCTATGACCAATGCGTCGGCACCCAGGGATACGAAGGCCTCCGCCGCCTGCGAGGGGGTGCAGACGATAGGCTCGTCCTTGCGGTTGAAGGAGGTGTTGAGGACCATGGGCACGGCGGTGAGCTTCTCGAACTCACAGATGAGGCGGTGGTAGAGAGGAGATTGGGCGGCATGGACGCTTTGCGGACGCGTAGTGCCGTCGTCGTGGAGCACCGCGGCGATGAGCGCCTTTTTCTCCGCGCGCACTGGGACGGTGAAAAGCATGAAGCGCGAGTCGAAGGCGTCCTCGAACCACTCGGTTTCGCGGCCGGCTAAAATGGACGGCCCGAACGGCCTCCAAGAATGGCGCGACTTGAGGGCGTTGAGCCGGTCCTTAGAACCCGGGTCGCGCGGGTCGGCCAGCAGGCTGCGGGCGCCGAGGGCGCGGGGGCCGAATTCTAGACGGCCCTGAAACCAGCCCAAAATCTTCCCTTCGGAGAGCATCTTCGCCGCATCCCGGCACAGATCGTCCGGACGGCGATAAGAAAGCCCCGCTGCGTCCAGCGCGGAGGAGATCTCGCTTTCGGTGAAATCGGGGCCTAGATAGGCGTCGCCCATGACGAAGTCCGGGCCGCCGGGCGAGGTCAGGGCGTGGGCTTCCAACGCCGCGCCCAAAGCCGTGCCCGCGTCGTTGGCCGCGGGCTGGACGAACATCTGTTTCGGCAGGAATTTCTCGCGGATGAGTTGGTTCATTCGGCAGTTGAGCGCGACGCCTCCAGCCACGCATAAACCGGCGGGGTTGGAAGGAACGAATTCATCGAGTATGCCGAGGATCGTCTCCTCCAGTGATTTTTGAAGCGAGGCCGCGAGGTCGCGGTGCTCGAGCTTGAGCGCCTCGTGGGGCGCGCGCCGATAGGTCTCGAGTTCGGCGGACAACTCCTCGTTGATCGATATCTTTTTCTTGCCTTGCCAAGATAAGAAGCGCTCGAAGGGAATGCCGGGCCGGCCGGTGCCTGACAAAGCCATCACGATCCCCTGGCCATGTGCGCCGAATCCCAGCAGTCTTGTCGCGGACTCGTACACGCCGCCGATCGAGCGGCGGACCAAAGACGGCAGCTCGTAAACCTGGTTCAGCGCGCCGCCGCGGGCGCGGAACAGCGCGGCCGTCTGCCGTTCGCCCCGCCCGTCCACGGTGAGCACCCAGGAGTCTTTTTGCCCCGAGGCTCGGAAGGCGGAGGCGGCGTGGCAGAGGTGATGGGGGATGAACATCAGGCGTCCGCAGCGAATGACGGGCAAGGGCTCGCCGGGCGGCGCCGAGGCATGGGCCATGCCGTAGCGGGGAGGCAGGCCGTTGATCGCGATCACATCCATGTCGTCGAGCGAGAGGCCCTCCTTTGACAGGAGGACGCGTATGGCCCTGCGGCAGAACGCCTCCTCCAGGGTGAAGCCGAAGCGGCGCGCGCCCGGCTCCGGCCAGCCGTAATGGCGGATGCGAGCCAGCTTTTCTTCTTCCACGGCGCCGACGAGCACTCCGTCCTTGAGCAAGGCGGCCGCATGCTCCTGCATCGTGTGGATGGCCAGACCCAGTATGTAGCGAGGCTTTTTCGGGGGATCGAGCTTGGGCAGGAGATAGGAGGGTGGAAACGGGGCAGGCGCGGCCGGGCCCGCTTTGCCGCGCAGGCGCGACAGCCAGCCGGGGCGGTCGGCGGCGGCCTCGGCGCGCATCGCGCTGGTGAAGCGGTAAGGCGGACGCAAGGCGTCCTTGGGGCAGGCCTCCACGCAGTCGAAGCAGCTGAGGCAGGCGGCGGCGTCAGGGAGCGCCGTGCCGCCGCGCTTTAGGCGCCCGGCCGGACAGACGCCGGCGCAGACGTCGCACGGCTCGCAGCGAAGGGGATCGACGACGATATCGTCGCCTTGCGCCGCAGCCGTCGGCCGGCGCAGTATGCCTCGTTCGAGACCATCTATCAGTATCCGGAAATCCTTCGGCACAGGCGCGGGGGAGCTGCCGAGATGGGAGGCGAACCATGAAAGCGCCTTTCGTTCTTGGGCCGCGGCGATAAAGATCGCGGGGGCCAAACCTGTCGAGTTTTCACGTCGGCGCCAAGCCAGGAGAAACGGTCCCGTTCCGGCGGTGACCGGACCGGCTCCGATTGTGGAGGCATGCAGACGCGATAGGAGTTTCTTCAGCCCAGCCGGCGGCACTCCTTTTTTTGAGCCCAAGCGCCGCGTCAGGAAGCCGGCGCAGGACCGGGCATTCTCCGGGGAGACCTCGACCAAGGCCACGGTGAGTGTGGGAACTCGTCGTTTGTCTTCGATTCGAGGCGTCTTCCCGTCAGGGAGATCTTTGACCGTCGTGCGCACGGAGAGTCCGGCGAAACGATCCTTCAGCCAAGCGTGCGCCTCCTCAAGGTCCGGATGCCTGGAATTCGAGGTCAGGATGGCGCCCTCGTCGTCGAGGGTCAGCAGGAAGCCGCCTTTGAGCTTTGCCGCGACGCCGCGCAGAAGTTCCGCCGTAGAGAGCTTCGTGCCGCAAGCGTCGGTCACGGGAGAGGCGGTCATGGTCAATTCGTGGCGCGGCTCCCTTTTTTCACTGGTTTCATCGCCGCGAAGCCCTTTTCGCGGATATCAACGATGCTCATCCCGTCGCAGCGGATTTCCAGGGCACAGCCGCGGCATTGCGAGGCCTTCTGGAAGTAGCGGGAGTCGATATAGAACTTGGCGAAGGCGAAGATGTCGGGCTTCTTGCCGAAGAGGAAAGGCTCGGGCTTGCCCGCCGGGCGCAGGCACAGGGGGCCGGTCTTGGCCGGCAGGCTGCCGTCCTTGGTGAGCAGGCGGAGGTCAGTGCAAAAATCGCGGAGGAAGCAATGTTGGCAGGCGTCGCCGGCGCAACTGGGATCTTTCCCGGCGTTGAGGTAGCGCGCGAAGATGCGGCGGCGACCGCGGACTTCGTCGAGTATTTTCGTCGGCGGCTGGATGAGGGACTCGAAGCCGGCGAGATGCTCCGGGCGCAGACGGTTGGTCCAGATGTGCAGATCGGGGCGGCGGCTGAGCTCGAGCGCGTGGTGGAGGTGTGCGAGATTCTCGGGCTGGGTGAAGTCGCAATGGAGCGCTGCGCGGTTCTTCCAGGCGTCGCCGAAGGGGACCAGGGCGAGCAGATCGAACTCCCCGACGCCCAGTCCGATGCAGAAATCGAGGTGCTCGCGCAGGACGGGCAGGTTCAGCTTGTTGATGACGACGTCCACGCTTACGATGAGCCCCGGAGTGGCCAGCGCGGCGCGCAGGCCCGAGAGCGCCTGGACGAATGACCCCGGAACCTGCGTGAGCTTGTCGTGAAGGGCGGGCGTGTTGCCGTGGAGAGAGAAGGTGATTTCCTTGAGTCCCGCCGCGACGGCCTTTTTCAAGAAATCGGGATAGCAGAACTTGCGGCCATTGGTAATCGTCTGGATGTGGGTGTATCCCAACTTGCGGGCCAGGCTAAGGATCTCGATGAACTCGGGATGGACGGTGGCTTCGCCGCCGCTGAGCACCGCGCGGCGCAGCCCCAGCTTGCGGCCGGTGAGCAAGGAGCGCTTGATGGAGGCCATTGGGACGTCGCCCCCGGTCTGAGCATAGCGGTCTAGGCAGAAGATGCAGCGCTGGTTGCAATAGCGGGTGAGCCGGACCCAGTGCCGCTTCTCGAAGGCGCCCTCGCCGTTCTCGCTCACGCGACCTCCAGCTTTTCTAGATTCATGCCCTGCGAGACGCCGTTGGCCACGCGAGAGAGAAAGCCCAAAGCGCCCTGGAAGCCCAGGAACGGCTCGTCGCGCAGGAAGTGCGTGTCTTCCGAGGGATAGCCGAATTCCATGAACTTCGGGCCGCGGTGGATTTGGGCGAAGGCGAAATCGCTCCCGATGACAAGGTCGGCCCCGCCCTCGCGTCGGCAGAGCGCGCCCCACCGGTCGCGGACCTCGATGGGGAGGGGCTCGAACAAGGTGCCGGAGCGGCGCTCCAGGGCCCGTCTCTGCGCTTCGTTTAGATGGTAGGCGCCGCCGATCACGATCGTGCCCGCGATATTGCCGCCCAGGTCTTCGATCATCTCGGCGAATGCCAGGGCGTAATGCGGGTCGCCGGAGAAGGCGAAGGTCCGGTTCAGGAAGACATGAGGCACGCTCCAGGCCAGGCGCGGGGCGATCTCGTCGAGCTCGGCGGCGATGAAGGCTTTGGCCCGCTCCACTCTCCCGCACTCGTGGCCGAGCTGTTCGACGAAGCGGCGCGTCGCCTCGAGACCGAACGGCAGTTCCGCGTCGACGAGGGGCACTCTCAGGCGCTGAGCCAGGATCATCGCGGCCTTGCGGCCGTGGGGCATCGAGATGATCGCACCGGCTCGGCGCACGTCGCGCAGGCGCTCGTAGGGCCGGCCGGACAGCCAGATCGAAACGGGCTCCAGCCCCAGGGCGCGGACGATGCGTTCGAGCTCCTTCAGGTTCCCCTGGTGATCGCCCTCGTTGCGGTCCATCAGGTAACCGACAAGGGCGACGTTCTTGTTCTTCGGCCTGGCTCCGTTGAGGTCCATGCCCGTCGCCATGGCCTCCATGACCGAGGCGTAGCCGTCGAGCCAGTCGCCCGACACGGCGGAGCGGCGCGGCATGGTGAAGGAGGGCTTGGCGTGGCCCGCCATGGCCTGGCGCAGTATGCGGTCGTAGTCGGTCCCGACGATGGAACACATCGGCATCGAGCCCAGAAAGACCACGCCGCACTTGGGCAGGGCCGCCATGCTGCGCAAAGAGGCGACGATGTCGCCCTCGCAGTCCCCGGCGATGTTGAAGACGTTGACGCCCGTGTGCTGTATGCGGTGGCGGCTATCGCAGGACAGCAAGGTCGAGAACAGGTCGTGGCGGCCGTGGATGTGGGAAGCTTTGTCGAAGATACAGCTGGGTCCGTCGCCGAGGAAGAAGGCGTCGGGGACGGCGTTCAAGGCCAGGTAGGCTCCCTGAAGGAAGGGGATGTTGATGCGGACACCGATTTTATTTGACATGATCGGCTCCCTGGGTTCCGGCGAGGTGGGCGGCGTAGCGGCGGTAGAACGGCAGGCGGCAGACGGAGAGGAGTTTTTTGAAGGTATTCATCGCACCGGCCAGGCCCATTTCGAAATCCTTGCCGCCGAAGCGGGCCTTGCCGGCCTGCATGATGCGCCAGTCGAAGACGACGTCGGAATAGACGGCGCGGAAGTCGTCGCCGGCCAGGGCCTTCTCCAGCTCCCAGGGCGTGCGGAACACCGTCACGCGTGCGTCCTTGAGCCCGGAGGGGAGTGCGGGCGCGGCGCCATGCAGGTCGTAGTAGATGATGTCGATGGGAAATCCCATCTCGCGAACCATCTTCGCCAGCGGCGCGCCGCAGCCGTAGCGCAGGGTCATCAGCCGCGGCAAGGTCGCCTCGGAGGCGACGAAGGCGACGCGGTAGTTCGCGGCCTCCTTTTTCATCTCGTTCCATGCGGCGAGGCAATCGACTGTCGTCTCGGCCCAGACCGTCTTGAACTCGGCTTCCTTGCCGACGGCGGCGGCGATGCCGCGCAGGCATTCGCGCGTGCTCTCGATGCCGTAGGGAGCGTTCACGACGATAACCGGACGCGAGGTCTTGGCCAGCATGTCTTGAAGCTTCGTCGGGTATGAGCTCCGGTCGCAGAAGATCTGCCATATCGCTTTGGGCAGGTCGTCGAGGACGGAGAGACGGATGTCGGGCATGACGGTGATGTTGGTCTTGAGCCCGATCTTCTGGAGGAACGGCTTCAATTCGGCTTCGCGGTAATTCGGCGGGAAATGGAACAGGTTGACGGCCAAGGCGTCGGCGGGCGCCTCGAAGAATCCGGGACGGCCGAGCAAGGCGCGGAAGTGCTCGCCGAAGTTGTCGTTTGCGTCGCGGTCCTTCTGGCTCCAGCGCACGGAGGTGCCGTCGACCTCCTTTTCGCAGCGGCGCGCTAGGCCAGAGAAGTCCTCGCCCATGATGATGGGCGTGCACAGATGGGTGAAGAGAAGGTAGCTGCCGTTCTTGGCGCGCTTGCGGACCGCCTCGACCAGGGCGTCGGCGCGTTCGCCTGTCCCCATGATCATATCGCGCTCCTCGAGCTCGGTTACGATGGAGGAGTCCTCGCCGTCGTCGCGCACGCCGACCTCGCTTTCCTGGGGCCAGTCGAGAAAGGTCCACTTCTTGAAACTGCGATGCGGCCGCGCGTAGTAGCATTCAAGGTCGGCGTATTCGATGTTCACCGTGCGCTTGTCGGAGCACGAAGGCACGCTCAGCAGAACCTCAAAATCCTGGTCCGCGTAGAAGTTCCGCCAGCCCGCCCCGAGCAGGCTGATAGGCTGGCCGATGCAGGGGACCTTGACTTGGTCTCCCTCCAGCTCGGGGACTATGTCCTCGGCGAAGGAGAGAGGGTCGACCTCGAGCAGGCGAGCGACGTTTTCGAAGCGGCGGGCTCCGAGACGTGCGGCGGAGGCCTTGAGGAACTTCATGACGGAGGGGCCGGCCTCGCCTTCCGGCAGGAAGGACAGGCCGGGCGCCTTGATCGCGCTGCCGGGCGAGGTGCGGGGAAGAATATAGAAGACCAGACGATGCTCGCCGTGACGCAGACGCACGCAGATGTTCTTCTGATCTAGGCCGCACAGCCCTTCGAGACGCCAGCCCTTCGAGTCGGCCTTGAGGCCCAGCAGGGCCTCCATCACCGCCATCGCCCGGGGCCCCGCCGTGATGTGGCGCATCTTAGGCGGCGGCCTGCGCGCCGCGGCGCCCGCCGACGGACTTTTCATTTGGGTTGGAGGTATCATCGGATGCTTCCTTCAAAGGATTTTATTTCGCGCGGAAGCGCGGGGAGGTCCGGGCGCAGTTCCGGCGCCGCCGACGCGAGCCGACGGCGCAGGTCCATGAAGAACTCGCCGTAGCGGCGGCCGAAGGCGATGTTATTGAGCAAAATCCGCCGCTGGCGCGCATTCCCGGCGTACATCGTGAAATGGGCGCTGGCGCAATGGAAACGATTGATGTAGAGGGAGTCGTAGGGGGGAGCATCGATCACGTTGCCCAAAGCGCGAGGCGTCGGGGCTCCCGGCGGCACGACCTCCATCAGCCATTCGGTGAGCAGGCGTATGGTGCCGTCCGTGTCCACGGTGAACTCGGGGTTGATGACCCCCGGCTCGACATCGCCGCGCAGATTGCCGATGCGGATATCGCCGGTCGCCAGTGCCCGGCGATGGCGCGCGAGCGATAACTCCTCGGCCTCGAGCAGGGCGTCGAGGAGGACGCGCTCGAACTCCTCGAGCCAGCCGATGGGAGCGGCCTTGGCCAGGCGCGCGAGGCAGGCGCGGACCAAGGGATCGTCCGCGTTCTTCGGCGAAGGCGCGGGCGTGACGGAAAAGCCCTCGCCGCATAGGGCGGTGAGCCTCACGATCCGGTATAGGTTCTCGAGAAGCTCCGACACGGGGGATTCCTGTCTCGCGATGAAGATGAGGTGCTCCTGATTGAGGCCGCAGCGCGCGAATTCGAGGGCGACCTCCTCGATGCGCGCGTAGCGGCTTGTTTTTCCCAGGCGCTTGAGCTGGGCGTCGCAGAAGCTGCCGGTCTCGATGCGAAGAGGCCTCATGCGAGGGTCCTCTCGGAGACCGCGCGCATCCGCGCGAGCATGAGATGCTCGGAGAGGCGGTCGGCGAAATTCAGAAAGCCTAGGAAGCCTAGAAAGGGCCGCGAGGCCAGCGCATGATGGAAGTAAGAGGGAAAGCCGAACTCCATGACCGGGCCCGCCTCTAGCCCCAACACCTGCCAGCCGACATTGTTGGCCACGCACAGATCGTAGGGCCCCCCGGCTTTGACGGCGGCGAGCAAGGCTGTCTCCTCGGGTTCCACGAGAGGGGGGGGGTCGAGAGCGAGCGCGCGCGGGCCGAGGCGTCCCTCTCGGGAGACGACCGCTGAGGCTTCGACGCGCGCGCCGAGCAGGGCGGCGATCTCGCAGAACCCTTCGAGCAGATGGGGGTCGCCAAGGTAGAGGAGGCGGCGGTTAAGGAAGACCTGCGGGGCCGCCCACTCCAGCGGGGGAACGACGCGGCGCAGCTCCGCGTCGATGAAGCGCTCCGCCGCGGTATCGCGGCCGAGCGTGGCGGCCACCTTCCGGACCCAGCGGGTGCTCGCGTCCAGCCCGAAGGGCAACTCCGTCTCGATGAGCGGGACCTTCAGGCGCCTGGCGAGCGCGCTCGCCGCTTTGCGCGCATAGGGCAGACTGATCACGGCCGAGGCGCGGCGGGCTTCGGTCAGGTCGGCATAGGGCCCGCCGGAGGGCCAGGCGCTGGCAAGGTCGAGGCCGAGCGCCTTGAACATGCGTTTGAGTTCCGCTAGGTTGCCGTTCTGGTCGCCCTCGTTGCGGTCCATCAGATGGCCCACGACGGCCACGGCGTTGCGCTCACGCTTCGAGCGTCCGAGATCGATATTGCGCGCGATCTCCTCCCAGACGGAGGCGTAGCCGTCGAGCCAGTCCTGGTCCAGCGAGTCGCAGCGGATCTCCAGAAAGGGAGTGCGCGTCTTTCTGCTCAGAGGCTTGATGAGGCGGTCATATTGGATGCCGGACAGGCCGCACATCGTTAGCGATGAGACCATCACCAGCCCCGCGTCGGGGCGCTTGAGCACGCGGTCGAGCAAGGTTTTGATCCGCTGTTCGCGGCTGAAGGTGACGGTGTCCCATGTGGTGCCCGTCATGACGATGCGGTGATAGCCGGAGGGGTCGAGCAAGGTCGAGCGCCAGTCGTGCTTGCCTGACAGATGCTCTGCCTTGAAGGAGATGCACTGAGGACCGTCGACGAGGAGATAGGCGTCGCGCACCGTGTTCACCGCGGCGTAGACGCCGAGGAGATAGGGGAGGTTTAGGCGAAGGGAGCGGCTGTCAGCCATGGGGGGCCATCTCCGTGAGGTAGCGCGTGTAATCCTTGTACAGCGCAATTGCAGAGACGCCGAGCAGGCGCTCCAAGCTTCGGACGGCGCCCTCGACGCCCGGCTCGAAGAAGGGCAGAGAGAACTGGCTCTTGCCGGCGCGCGTGAGCCGGGTGTCGAAGAAGATGTCGGAGTAAACGGCGTCGATCGGTCGTTCGCGCAAAAGCGTCTCAAGCTCGGTCGGGGAGTGGAAGCGGCGGATCGTTTCCATCTCGCGCCTGTCGCCGGCCGACGGGTGCGGCTGTGCGCCGCTGCACCCGCACCACAGCAGCCAATGCAGGCCGAAGCCCATTTCCCGAAGAGTGGAGAGCAGCGGTATGCCCGCGCTCCAGCGGCAGTCGCGGAGCTGAGCCAGACGCGTGGCGTCGCAGACGAAGCCGAGGCAACGCCTGCCCGCCTGGAGCTTCAGAGCTTCCCAGCGCGGCCTGCGCGGCTCGTATTTCGCGGCCCAGAGCTCGTCAAATCTTTTTGTGAGGTCGAAGAATTGCGCGATTTCGCCCAGCCAGCGGCGGGTGCCCTGCATACCGTAGGGCGGCTCGAGGACGAGCGGCGGGATCGGGAGTTTCCCGAAGAGGTCGGTCGTGAGTCCCTCGTATGCGTGGTACGGCCGTATGACCTGAAGATCCGCGTCTGCATAGCGCGCGATGCTGTCTTGATCGAACTCGGGCAGAAGGCAGGCGTTGACCTCGATGCCCAGAGCGCCGAGCCAGGCGGTGAGCTCTCCTAGGGCGCGGTCGCGCGGGAAGCCGACGAGGTTGAGACGAGGCCCCCTCCCGCGCCGGGCGGGCGGGGCTTTTTTCCCCGCGAGAGCGAAGAGATCGGACAATAGGTCGGTGTGTTGGTCCGCGTCGCGGTCGGGGAACAAGGTGGGGATTTTCGAGCGTAGACGGAAGCGCTCGATGATCGCCTCGTTGTCATCGCCGATCACGACCGCCGGGCATGAAGTGAGGAACACCGCCAGCGCGGTCTTGCCCGGGTCCGCGGCAAGGCCGGTCATTGCAGCCTCCAGCTTCCGGCCGCCGCCCATGATGATCTCCCCGTCCTTGATGTCGGACACGATCTGGCGCGAGTTGAGCCGTCGCAGCTCGAAGGGCAGGGGAAGGACGTTCGAGCAGTGATTGGGCCAGGGATGGTTGATGAAGCCGGCCGTCCCGTCGTCGCTGCGCGCCTCGACGAAGAAGCACTCTAGCTCCTTCTGCACGACGAAGGCGGTGCCGCGCAGGAGCGGCTTGGCTGAGTTGAGCTCAATCTCCGGGTTGGCGAAGAATTGACGCCACTGATCCTCCACGCCCCAGGTCCACGTCATCCAACGGGTGTAGGGGGGCGCTGCGGCGGCACCTGCGGCTTTCGCCAACTCGTGCGGATGGCCTGGTGCCCGCGCGGGAAGCGGCGCAGACGCCGGGGTGTCCTTGACGCACGTCTCCACGGGAGGCGCGGCGGCCGCGGCGCGAGCGCAGCGAGGACGCCTGCGCAAGAGGAAGCGGTTTCGGTTCGCATCGTAGAATTCCGCCTCGTCCATGGGCTCGGGCACCGTGAGCTTGCTGCGGTCCAGGGCGCGCAGGCGTTTGGCGATCCGCTCCAGGTTGGGTAGGGCCGTCGGCCGCGGCACGATCTCCGTCAGGCAGCGCTCTCGAGACTCAGCTTCTCGGAATGAGAGGTCGCGGTTTACGACGCCGACGACGCTGGTGCCGATGCGGCGGGCGAAGCGCTTGATGAGCCCCACGTCGGCGCCGGGATCCCGGAGATTGGCGACGAGCCCGCAGAGGCCGACGCCGTTGCCCGCGTAATTGCGGACCGCGTGTGCGATGTTGTTGGCGGCGTACAGCGACATCGCCTCCTCGCTGACGACGATCACGACTTTCTCCGCGAAGCCCAGGCGCAGGGGCGCGGCGAAGCCTCCGCAGACCACGTCTCCCAGCACGTCGAACGTCACGATGTCGTAGGCGCCGCGCTCGATGATCCGGTCGCGCTGGAGCACCTCGATCATTTTGCTGATGCCGCGGCCCGCGCAGCCCACGCCCGGCTCCGGCCCGCCCGCCTCAATGCAGTCCAGGCCGAGCCGGCTGCGCATGAGGAATTCCGAGGATGGAGCGACGCCGAGATCCTCGCCTTGACGGCTCAGCACGCAGCGCGCCTCGGGCCGCTCCACGAGCAATGCGGTCGAGTCTCGCTTGGGGTCGCAGCCGACGTGGAGAACGCGCAGTCCCGATCTGGCGTAGATCGCGCTCAGGTTCGAGGAGATGGTCGACTTGCCGCTTCCGCCCTTGCCGAAGAATACGAGTTTTTCCGGCGTCCGTGAAATCATTGCTCTCCGTTCATGGGGCCGACAAGACTGCTATGCAACGCTACGGCCAACCCGTGCTCGTCTTTGAGAGGTCTCAGTCGTGGAGATGCTTGTGTGGCCCCTATTGGCCAGATTGTTGCATAACTATGTAGTATTCATCCATGAAGTCGACAACTCGATGTAACCAGAAGCCGAAATCTCTGCGCTTGTCCGAACGGGCGGGGGAAGCGACGGATCGTCGCCAACTCGCGACGCGCCTCAGCCGTCTCGGTCTGAGGACTGAGGACCCCTTTCACAGCGCGACCATCGGCGAGGTCTACCTCATGCTCACGATGGATTGCAATCTGCGCTGCCAGGCCTGCTCGCTGTGGGGCGAGGGCGGCGCATGCCATCGTAAGGCGTACTTCGAGGGCATCTCCGAGGCGGCGCCGTTGGAGCGTTTGCGCGCGTTCATCGACGAACTCGTCGCCTTCCGGCCCGAGTATGTGAACTTCGCGGGCGGCGAGCCACTGATGAGCCCGCACTGGAGAGAGCTGTCCCGGCGCGCCAAGGACCGAGGCCTGCGCACCATCCTCACGACGAACGGCGTGTTCCTAGACCGCTTCGCCCAGGAGGTGGCAGCAAACTTCGACCAGGTCAACATCTCAATCGCGTGCCCGCCCGCCATGAGCAAGGAACTGCGCGGGGGACCTTCGGGGCATTACCAGGTCATGATGTGCGGCCTCAAGCGCCTGGCGGGCCTGCGCGACCGCGGCGCCGGGCGTAAGCCGATACTGAGGCTGATGTGCGAAGTCTTCGATTCCAACGGCGATCATCTCATTTCGCTCATCGACCATCTCAAGGACGAGGGCGTGGCCTTCGATGAGATTTATTTCATGCACTTGATTTTCAACCGTCCAAGCGTGTTGTCGGCGCAGAAGCGGGTGTTCAAAGAGGAGTTCGGCATCCCTCTCGGTCTGTGGAACGGCTACGGCTATCGTCCGCACGCCATGGATTACGAGGCGCTGGACCGGGCGTTGGGCAAGCTGCGGGACTCCTTGCCTCACGCGCGCTTCAATATCGCCCTGCGTGGCGCGAAGGCGCTGCGCGACTACTACGAGGGCCGCCGCAGGGGACTGGGCGCGGCATTCTGCGACGGGCCCTGGCGTCAGGTTAATGTATTTCCGAACGGGCAGGTCTGGGTGTGTCCCGATTACGTGCTGGGCGACCTTCGCGAGGGGAACTTCGCCGGAATATGGGACGGTCCCAAGGCCCGCGCGCTTCGCCGCCGGACTTTCTCGAATATCTTTCCGGCGTGCCGCGGCTGCTTCTCGTTCTATGAGAAGGAGCAGCCGGTCGGCTCCGTTGACGCGGGAGCGCCCGAGTGAAGCACTCGACGGCCGGGCCCCGGGCCCTGGCGGCCGTGTCGACGCTTCTTGGCTTGGAGGCAAAGGGCTGGAGGCTGGACGGCCTGTGCGTCGAGGGCGGCGAACGCGCGCGCCTGTGCTTAGTGAGAGGCGAGCATCGCTTCGTCTTTCATCTTCTGGCGAGCGGGTTCGCGCTGAAGGCGGAGACCGAGGCGGGGCCGGCGCAGAAGCGCCTGCTGGAATTCCTGGCGGCGAGGCTGGGGCGCCGGCGGCTCGCGGACGTGGTGAAGCTCATCGATTCCGATCCCGACTCTTTCGTCGAGGAACTGACGCCCGGCGCGGACGGCGACCGCATAAAGGTCCCTTACGTCGCCGGGCCCATGGGCTTGTGGGAAGCGGGCTGGCGCAACTTCTTCGCGGATCAGGACTTCGAGATCCTGATGGAGGCGCCGGAGCCCACGTCGAACAACACTGTCACCGTCGAATACGCCGACCTCGAGTGCTTCTGCGCCCGCCCGGACATCAGTTTCAGCCAGTGGAGCTTCCTCGACTGGCCCGACGAGTCCGTGGACCTCGGCGAGGCCGGCGAGGACGCCTTTGTCGCCATTGAGCTCGAAGAGAAGGACATGGTCATGGGGACCGGCGAGAAGGCCGACGAGATGATCTCCGAGGTTCGCCGCCTCGCCGACGCCGGCAATTACATGGTCGTCACCCACCTGTGCACTCCGATCGTCATGGGCGAGGACTTCCAGGCGCTGGCGAAGCGTTGCGAGGAGGAGGTGGGCGGGACCTCGGTGAGCTGGAGCCAGAAGGATCGCGACCGCGGCGACAATTTCGGCGCGCATTTCCGTGAACTTCTCGGGAGACCCGGATTTTTCGAGGGCCCCGGCGACGCCGCCGCCGTCAACCTTTTTCACTTCCCGACGGAGTTCCGCGAGAAGCAGCTGCGCCCGTTCCTTGAGGAGATGGGACTCAAGGTCAACGTGTGCGTATTCCCCGTCGTGGATTTCCCGTCGCTTGAGCGCCTGCCCTTGGCACGCTGGCAGGTTTTTTGGGAGAAGCCGTCCTACGCCGACAAGACCCTTCAGTTCATGCGTGAGACCACTCGTCCGGTGGTGATGGCGCGCGCGCCTTATGGTGTGAAGGGGACGCGCCACTGCCTGCGCGCCATCGCAGCAGCGGTGGGTATGGAGCGGCAGTTTGAGGCGGTCTGGGCCAATCAATTTGCGTCCTTCCTCCCGTCCTGGGAGGAACGATGCAAGGAGGCCGCAACCTACCGGCTCGCCTTCGTAGTGTCGGAGTCGATCATGCCGCGCCTTCTGGATCTGCGCTACGGCCACGGCGCGCCCCTGGCGAGCATGCTGATGGAGATGGGTTTCGTCCTCGATCTATTGTACTTCGACCGCCATGGAGGAGTTCCGCAACTGCCGCCGGGGTTGCACGGGGCGACGATCACGACATTCCGCAGCCCGTGCGAACTGGAGCGCCTGCTGCGCGAGGGGGAGTTTCGCGCCGTTTACTCGGATATCTTCTTCGACTGGCGCGTCAGCGCCGCAGGCAAGTCCCGGTTCTCCAGCCGCGATTTCGAGATGGGGCTCTCGGGCGCGAGTCGCAGTCTGGATCGGCTCTTGAATGCCTGTCGCCTTCCCTTCTACCGCCGCTACGGCGCGCGGCTGGCCCGCCGATCCCGGAGGGTGAATGTCTAGCCCGGGCGTCCGGTTCAATCTTCCCTTTCTCCACGGACTCTATGTCGCCTTCAACGCCATCCCCGACGCCTACTTCTTGGGCGACGGACCGAGCTGCGTATTCGCCAAGGCCGAGCACATACACGGCCGCCACGACCAGTTCTCCACGCTTCTCTCCTGCGGCAGCGATCATCGCATCCAGTACACGGGAGTCAACGTCTTCAACATCGCCGGCAACTTCGAGGCGGAGATATCCTCGGCGCTCAAGCGCATCGCAGGCTGGCGGAGTTCCGGCGTGATCTTCACCGGGGCGATGCCCATGTGCGCCGTCGCCGGTACCGATTACGAGAGAATACTGCGCGACGCCTTGGCCGGATGCGGCAAGCCCGCGTTCCTCATCCCGAGGCGTTCGGCCGTCTCCGGCGACTGGCTTGATGGCTACGCGGGCGGCCTCGAGGTCATCGCCGCAGGCATCGATCTCGCAGGAGCCAAACCCAAAAAGGGAAGCGCCGCGATCGTGGGCTATTTGATGGACCGCAACGAGGGCGACCACCAGGGCAACATACGCGAGCTCGAGTGCATGCTGCGCGCTTTGGGCATCGAGCCGGTCTCGATCTGGCTCTCGGGCCGCCCGTACGAGCACCTGCGCGAGATCCGGCGGGCGGGGGCGATCATCTCCCTGCCCTACGGCCGTGCGGCGGCGAAGACGCTGGCTAAGCGCCTAGGCGTGAAGCTCGTCGAGGCTGAGCTTCCCTTTGGGCTGGAGGCGAGCCGGCGGTTCGTGGAACTGCTGGGACGCGAGTTCGGCAGCGAGGACAAGGCTCGCGCCTTCATCGAGGCGGAGCTCGATGCGGTGGTGCCGCGGCTGGAGTGGAGCGTTCCGCACGCCTTCGCCAACCGCCGCTTCGCGTTCGCGGGGGATCCGCATTACGCCGAGGGATTCGCTGAGGTTGTCGAGGAACTCGGCGGACGCATCGTGGCGACGATCGTTATGGGCCGCACCGGACATCTCAACGAGGAACGGCGGCGTCTGCTCGAGGCCCGGTCCGGCACGGTGTTCGAGCCGGATCGGGCCAAGTTGCGGCGCCTGTTCGGGGCGACGACGCGCTGGGAGGTGGACCTTCTTGTCTGCAACAGCCGCAGCCTCAAGTACATCAACCCCCGGATTCCGTGGCTCGAGTTCGGCTTTCCCTCGGAATACACCCATTTCCTCGACAACGCGCCTTTCCTGGGATTTCGGGGAGCGCTCACCTTCCTCTCGCGGATGGCCAACGAGGTTGTCAAGGGCCTGCGCATGAAGTCGGCGGCGCCGTGAGCGCTCTCAACGTGGCGCCGGCTCGCGCCTTGCTCGCGGAAGGCCGGCTCGAGGAGTGTGCGAGGGAGATCTCGCGGCTGATCGCCTCCAAGCCGGCATGGCCGAAGGGCTCCCTCATCGGCTCCGTCCAGGGCCTACTGGCCGCTCGCGGCTGGACCATTGCCGTCGCGTCGCCGCGGGGCAAGGTGGTTCTCGCGGTCAGGCGGATGGAAGACGAGAGTGTCCTCGGCGCGTACATACTCGAGTACCGGGCCGCGCTGGATTGCGCGCGGAGCGTGTCCGTTCCCGCGCTGTTCCATCTGCGCCGCCTGCCGGGCAGCGCCGGGACGCGCCTGAGCGCGGAGGAGAAGCCGGAGCTCGAAAATCTATCGACCGGGTTGTGCCTTCTTTTCGAATCTTTGCGCGGGCGGTCCGGCGGCGGCACCGGCTTGATCGTTCAGGCAGAGACGCACGAGGCGGGCCGCGAAGGCCTCGAGAGGATTCTTCGCATCACGTCGGCCTGCAATCATCGCTGCCCGTTCTGCTTCGTTCCCGTTAACGCGGGCGGTGCCGATCGCGCGGAGCTCGAGCGCGAGCTCGACGCGCTGGCTCCCGTCCTTGGGCCGCACGGGACCGTGGTGATCTCGGGCGGCGAGCCCACCGTGGACCCGCGCCTGGTGGACATCATCGCGTCTGCGCGTCGCCGCGGGCTGCGGCGCTTCGTGCTGCAGACCAACGGGGCGGCCCTCGTCCGTCCGGGCCTGATGGAAAGCCTGCTCGCGCTCGGCGTGGAGGGTTTCGACGTTTCCTTCCATGCGCACAAGCCCAGTTCCCATGCCCGAATCACCGGGAACCGCGACACCTTTCCCAAGGTCGTCGAAGGCCTGGGTCGGCTGCTGGATTCGGGACGGTGCCGGGTGACGGCGTGCGTGCTGGTCAACGCTTGGAACTATCGGGAGTTGCCCCAATTGGTGGGGTTCTTGGGGAAGTTGTCCCGGGAGCGGCTCAAAAAGGGAACGGGCCGTCTCGAGGTCGCCTTCTCCTTCATGAACGGGGCCGGCATGAACACCGCTGCGCGCATGGCCGTCGATCTCAAGAAGGCCGCGCCCTATCTGCAACGGGCGCTCGCGCGCTGCCATCAAGAGGGCCTCGTGGCCCAACGCTTCACGGGTGAGACCGCCATGCCGCCCTGCCTCGTCGCCGACTCGGCGGCGTACGCGGGCGACATCGAGTTCTCTCAGGAGCGCGTGCGTTACGCGGAGGACTTCCGCGGAGAGACCGGCAACGTCGGGCGCGCCAAGAGCCCCTCATGTAGGAAGTGCGTGTACGACTTGCGATGCATGGGCGTGCCGGCGGAGTACGCCAGACGGTTCGGCCTGGGAGCGCTGTCATGCAGAACCAAGTAAGACCGCTCCGGCTCGACCTCATCCTGACTCGGATCTGCCCCATGGCCTGCGTGTACTGCCATATGGATCACCGGCCGGGCGTGATGAGCCCGCGCGTGTGGCGCAAGGCCGTGGACCTCCTTCTCAGGGAGCAAGGGCCTCTGGAACTCCAGCTCATGGGGGGCGAGCCGCTCGTCGAGTATGATCTCGTGCGGGAGATTTTGACCTACGCGGCCGCGGCGGCCGCCAAAAAGAGGAAAGCCCTCGGCCTCGGGGTGACCACCAATGGGCTGCTCCTCACCGCGAAGCGCGCTGCCGAGCTCCGGCGCCTCGGAGCCCGCGTGATGCTGAGCTTCGACGGCGACAAGGACGTGCAGACCGCGCAGCGGACTCAGCGGGCGGGCGGGGAAAAGTTCTGGACGGTGCTGAAGCGCAATTTGGCGGCGTTGGGGGCCTCCGGAAATCCCTTCTTCGTCAACATCGTCGTCACCCCCGAGTCCGCCGGACGATTGTCCCAAGGCGTCACCTTCCTGCTTGGTCAAGGAGTGCGCGCCTTCCAGATCAGCTACGCCTTGGGTGTTTTTTGGGATGAGGAGCGCTTGAATATCTTGGAAGAGGAACTGCGCAAGAGCTACCGACAGGCCGACGCGGCTCTTCCACCTGCGGAGGTGTTCAACCGCCGCAACGACGCCGAGCCGGTGCTGCTGAGCCCGCAGCATGTCGTTGATACAGACGGGCGGCTGTATGTCGGAACCTCGATCGTGCTCGAGCATCTCTGGCCGGCTCTGCACCGGTCTTTCCTGGTCGGCGCCGTCGGCAAGCTGCGCAGCTTTCCTGGGCGAGGCGTGGGGCCGCAGGAGCAGCTTCGCCGCCTGCGCGCCGCGGATGTCGCCGGCGAGGCGCGCCGGACCATGCGCAACAATCTGGCGGTCGGGAAACGGATGCGCGAGTTCTGGAAGAAGGAGATACTCCTCGCGCCGGGATCCGATTATCGCAAAGGAGGCCGCTGATGTCTTTCCAGGCTCAGGTGGCGCACCTGTTGGCGGGCGCGAAATCCACGGCGGCCCTTGCGAAGCTGCTGGGCGTGTCGGGGGCGAAGGATGGGTGGACCTTGCGGTCGTTGTGCGGAGTCGGCGCGACGAATGTCCGCGTCGGCCTAAGCAAAGGCAAGATGCGCCTCGCGTTCTATCTTCTGCCCAAGGGCGCGCCGAACGCCGTCGCCGAGACCGCCGGGCTGTCCTTGACTGCCGAGGGAGATCCGGGGCCGGCCATGAGAAGGCTCGTCGCAGCTGTGGCCGGACGGCTCGGCGCGCGCACCCTGGAGGACGTCCTCAAAATAATCGCGGACGATCCCGAGACCTTCGTCGAGATGGTGCCGGGCGGAGGCCCGGAGAGCGGCCTGCGCGTGCCCCTGGCCGCGGGCCCGATCAACCTTCTCGAGGCCGGCTGGCGCAACTTCTTCGCCGATCAGGACTATGAGGTCCTTCTCGGCTATCCTGAGCTGAAGATGAACAAGACGATCTACGCGCGCTACTCCGACCGCGAGTGCCTGTACTCGTGGTCCGGCAACGACCCTCGCAAATGGTCGTTCTTCGCCTATCCGGTGCGGGTTCCCTCCGACAGCTTCGGGGCGACGGTGTTTCGCACAGGGATCGTGATGGAACTTGAGGAGCGCGACATGGTCCTGGGCGCAGTCGAGAAGGCTGACGCCTTGGTCGAGTCGGTGGCCAAGGCCTCGGTCGGCTCCGGCGCGGATTACGTCGTCTTCAACCACTTCTGCACCTCAATTGTCATGGGCGAGGACTCCGGGTCGATTACGCGCCGCATCGAGGAAGCCAGCGGACTGAAAACCGTCTGCTGGAGCCACGGCGATCGCGATCAACTCAACAACTTCGGCGAGCACTTCAAGCAGTTGTTCGCCAAGCCCGGATTCTTTGACGCCCCCGTCGAGAAATCGTCCGTGAACCTTTTCCATTTCCCGACTGACTTCCGTGAGGCGGAGTTGGTGCCGCTGCTCGGGGAGATGGGAGTGAAGGCCAACACGCGACTGTTCCCCGATGTGGATTTCCCGTCCATGGAGAGGATTTCAAGCGCCGCCGCCCATGTCTTCTGCGCGGCGACCTCCTACCAGTCCAAGCTTCCGGAACTCCTGGCCGGCGGGCCCCGTCCGGTGCTGACGACGCGGGCGCCGTACGGGATCGAGGATACCGGAGAGTGCCTCAAGGCCATCGCGAAGGCCGCGGGACGAGAGAAGGCCTTCGCGGCGGCCTGGAAGAAGAAGCTCTCGGCGCTCAGACCCGCCTGGGAGGACATGACGAAGCTGGCCCGGGGGTTCCGGCTTGCTTTCGTCGTGTCGGAGACGACCTTGCCCATGCTCTGGGAATTGCGCCACGGGCAGGGCGCGCCCATGATGCGTATGATCGAGGAGATGGGATTTGGCGTCGATATCCTCTACTACGACCCGCACAACGAGAGGCCGGATATCAATGCGGACTCCCGCTGCGCGAAGCTCCAAACCTTCCGTACGCCGCGGGATCTGACGCGGGCCTTGCGCGAAGGTGATTTCCGTGCGGTCTATTCGGATATCTTCTTCGACTGGAGGATCAGCGCGTCGGGCAAAGCGCGCTTCTCCAGCAAGGACTTCGAGATGGGGCTGGACGGGGCGCTGCGGTCGCTGCGTCGGCTGCTCGCGGTTTGCCGTCTGCCTTTCTATGACCGCTACGGCAGCCATTTGGCCGGGCTTGCAGGGAGGGAACTTGCCTAAGGCACCGGGAGTGCGCCTCAATCCTCCGTATCTTCATGGGGCATTTTTGGCCCTCAACGCGATCTCAGACGCCTATTTCCTGGGCGACGGTCCTGACTGCATTCGGGCCAAGGGCGAGCAGATACACGGCAGGCATGATCTCTTCTCGACCTTGATGTCCTGCAAGGGCGAGCACCGCATCCATTACACGGGTCTGAGCGTGTTCAACATCGCAGCGAACCTCGAAGGCGAGATCGCCGCGGGCCTCGAGCGCATCGCGCAAAGGCCAGCCTGCGGCGCGGTCTTCATGGGCTCGGTGCCGATGTGCACAATCGCTGGCACCGATTACGAACGTATCGTGAGGCAGGTTTTCGACGGCGGCTTCAAGCCGGCCTTCGTCGTTCCTCCTCAGATCGGCCTGGCGGGGGACTGGCTCGACGGCTACGCAGCGGTTCTCGAAGTCATGGCCAAGGGCATGGACCTGAGCGGCGCCGCGCCGCGGTCGGAGAACGTGGCGGTGGTCGGCTACATGATGGGGCGCAACGAGGGCGACCACAAGGGCAATATCCGTGAGATCGAGAGAATCCTACGCGCCCTGGATCTCGAACTGGTTTCGACCTGGCTTTCGGGCGGCGACTACGAGAGCCTGCGGGCGGTTCGCCGGGCCGGATCCATCATCGCCTTCGGACATGGGCGCAAGGCGGCGGGAATATTGGCGGAGAGGCTGGGCGTCAGGCTCATCGACGCCGAGCTTCCCTTCGGCCTGGCCGCGACGAAGCGCTTCGTCGAAGCTCTCGGTCGTGATTTCGGCAGGGAGGCGCAGGCCGAGGCCTTCATTCGTGCGGAGCTCGATGCCGTGGTTCCGGCGCTCGAATGGGCGGTGCCTCATGCCTTCCTGGGACGGCGCTTCGCCTATGTCGGCGACCCGCATTACGCAGCGGCCTTCGCCGAGATGATCGAGGAACTGGGCGGGGAGATCGCGGGGATGATTTTGCTCGGCGGGGAGCGGCATCTGAGGCAGGCCGCGAGAGCCTCTCTGACGGCGCGTTCGCGGACCGTATTCGAGCCAATGCAGAACGATCTCGCGCGGGACTGGGTCGGCCTGAAGCGCAAGGACGCAGACGTGCTCGTGGCCACCACGATGGCCGTTGAATTCCTCAGGCCCGAGACGTCGTGGCTCGAATTTGGCTATCCCTCGGACTACACGCACTTCCTCAAGGACGAGCCTTTTCTCGGTTTCCGCGGAGCGCTGGGATTCTGCTCTCGGCTGGCCAACGAGGTGACCAAGGGGTTCTGCATGGATTGGATGACGCCGCGGGAAATGCAGTCAAAGGAAACTGTATCATCATGAAGGTCCTAGATGAGAGAGGCGGTCAGAGGATTTACAGGAGCTGCCAATGAGCATGGAGAACAACATCGTCGTCTTTGGGAAGGGCGGCATCGGAAAATCCACGATCTCGTCGAACTTAAGCTCGATCTATGCCCTCCAGGGACTCAAGGTCCTGCACGTGGGCTGCGATCCCAAACACGACAGCACGTTGGGCCTCGTTGATGGCGAGCTGATCGAAACTTTCATGGAGAAGTACACGCGGATATTCGGGGTGCGCGATCATGCCGAGCTCAAGCCCTCCGACCTCATCGTCAAGGGCCGCCTCGGCATCGACTGCGTCGAGGCCGGCGGACCGGAGCCGGGCGTGGGATGCGCGGGACGGGGAATCTCCCTGATGCTCGAGGCGTTGCAGGACCTGGGCGTGTTGAAGGCGGGCGGCTATGACGCGCGAATATTTGATGTTCTTGGAGACGTCGTATGCGGCGGCTTCGCCGCGCCTCTGCGCAAGGGCTTCGCCGAGAAGATAGTCATCGTGGTTTCGGAGGAGCTCATGGCTCTGTACGCGGCCAACAACATCGCCAAGTCCGTTAAAACGTACTCCTCGAACGGCGTTTATCTCGCGGGCTTGGTGGCCAACCTGAAGGACGGCAAGGTGGAACGCAAGAAGCTCGAGACCTTTGCTAGAACACTGGGGACCCGAATACTGGAGTTTGTGCCGCGCGATCCGGCCGTGCGCAAGGCGGAATTCGCCCGCAAGAATACGGTCGTCGAGATGGCGCCCAAGAGCCCTTTCGCGAAGAGCATCACGTCCCTGGCGGCGAAGGTTCGTGCCATCCGCAGAGAGGACTGCCCTATTCCCACACCCATGGATGATCGCCAATTCTACAAGGGCTGGTGAGCGTGCTATGAATCAGGTCGACCTCTGCCGCCGCGCGAAGGCGGCGCCGTGACCGCGGTTTTCTACTACGGACTCTTCGTGATCCTAGCCTCGGTCATTTCGTTCCAGGACTGGAGGGAACGCAAGATTCGCAACAGCCTGATCGTCATGGGATTGCTCGCCTGCGGGGCGGGCTTCTGCCTGCTCCTGACGAACAGCCTCATAGGCGCGAGCCATGCGCGCCTCTGGCTGCTGGGAGAATACTATCTTCCTCTGGGCTACTATCCCAGAATGATCGTCCATGTCTTTCTAAGCCTCGTGGCCGGCGTGGGCTTGTGGCGCTATTCGATCTGGCCGGCCGGGGACGCGAAATTCTTCACGCTGGCGGCGTTCTTCACCGCCCTGATCGATCCGAACATCCCCGGCTTCCCCTATTTACTTTTCCTGGTGCTTCTCATCAACATCTTCGTGCCGGCGGGCCTGGTTTTCGTAGTCGAGACTCTCGCAAATCTCGCGCTGAGCATCCCGCGCCTGCGCACGGTCAATTGGAGCGGGCGGCTTAAAGCCTGCGCAGAGGTGGTCGCCATTCGCGCCGGGGAGATGTGGCCCTATCGCGTCGAGTATCTGATCCTCGGCGTGAACCTCTTAGCCTTTTTTTTCGCGCTGCAGATGACGGTGTTTCATTACAGCAAGCTCGTCAGGGAGCCTTGGGGGTCGCTGGCTATTTTCGTGCTCATGTTCGCCTGCTGGGGCAGCATGGTGAAAGTGCTGCGAAATAAGAAGGTCGGGGTCGTGGTGTTTACGGTCCTCTGTGTCGTGGTGCTGATGGGCGTGTTCCACCTGCACTGGGCCGTCAGGGAGGGCTTCTTCGCGGCCCTGCGCATGGTCTTTAATTTCGGGATGCTTCTCTCCGTGGGCAGACTGCTCTTTTCCTGGATCATCGAGCGCGACAGCCTCCGGGAGCTTTGCGCGTCGGACCTCAAATACGGCGACATCCTCTCTGA
Source organism: Elusimicrobiota bacterium (assembly GCA_038059415.1). Lineage (GTDB taxonomy): Bacteria > Elusimicrobiota > Elusimicrobia > UBA1565 > UBA9628 > GWA2-66-18. The sequence goes on from JBBTJN010000033.1 coordinate 59,762, forward strand.
TTTGACCTGGGCTAAAATCAGCGCGGAGAGCGACCTCTCCGGGAAAATGGGTGAGCGCTACGTCGACGGCCTGTCCCATAGCGACGTCGCGACGCTGAAAGCCTGGCTGGCGAGCCGAACGACGGCGGACTACAACATCTATCACACGATCCCGTTCGCGCTGTGGATATTTCTCGGAACGCTTTGGACCATTTCATATCGGGGCAGCGTCGTCACGGCCCTCGCTCCGTATTTCATCCGAGCTCAGGAGGTCCTTTGCAAAAGATAACGATTTTCGGTAAAGGCGGCATCGGCAAGTCCACGTTGTCGGCCAATCTGGCGGCCGTCTACGCCAAGCGCGGCCTGAAGGTCATCCTCGTGGGCTGCGACCCCAAGCATGACACGACCATCTCTCTGACGGACGGCAAGCCCATCCGAACCGTAGTCGAGCATTCCGCCTTCATGGATTCCTCGGGCGGAGAGCTCTCCGGGATTCTGGTGCGCGGCCGGTTGGGCGTCGACTGCGTGGAGGCGGGCGGGCCCGAGCCCGGCATCGGCTGCGCGGGCCGGGGCATCGGCCGGACGATCAGCTTACTCGAGGACGCGGGAGTCCTTGATGCGGGCCGCTACGATGTCGCTCTCTTCGACGTGCTGGGGGACGTGGTCTGCGGAGGATTCGCCGCTCCCCTTCGGGAGGGCTTCGCGGACAAGGTCGTGATCGTGACCTCCGAGGAGTTGATGGCTCTCTACGCGGCCAACAATATCGCCCGCGCCATCCGCAACTACAGCGAGAACGGCGTCGCCCTGTGCGGCCTGGTTGCCAATCTCCGCGACCTGGACGCTGATCGCGCGAGCGTGTCGCGATTCGCCGAGCAGATCGGGACCGGTGTCCTCTCCTTCTTCTCCCGCGAGGCCGCCGTCCGCGAGGCGGAGTACAAACGCGTCACCTTGGTCGAGCACGCGCCCGAAAGCGAGCTGACCCGGAAGATCGAGGCGTTGGCAGGGAGCCTCCTGAGCTTCGATCGCAGGACGGTGAGCGTGCCCAACCCTCTTACGGATGAACGCTTCAACGAGCTGTCCCGGCAGGCGTTCATCGTCAGTTCCCCCCAGTTCGGCGCGGCTCGTCCTCCTCGTCCCAGGGTTGCGCCGGTTGCTCCGCCGCCGCAGGCGCGCTCCGTCTCGCCGGTCCGGCCCGATATGGAAAAGGACATGGCTTGGCAGTCCAAGCTTTGGGAGGGGAACCCGGGCATGAACTCCCAGGTGTGGGGGGCGCAAGATCAGTGGCGGCGTTTCTACTGCGACTTTGAAACGCGCCGCAACGTCAGGATGTCCATGGAGGGAGGGACCCCCATGGTCAACGTCTGGCATCAGGACCTTGAGTGCACCTACTCCACGCCGAACTTCGAGGACGGGAGCCTGCCGGCCTTCTACAAATTCCCCTGGCCCCGCGCGGAAAGGAACAACGATAACGGCGAGGACCGGCCTGATGACATGTCCTTGAGCACCATCATGACGAACATCAAGGATCTCGACGTCATCCACGGCGGCGGCAAGAAGCTCGATGAGGCCATCGGCGAGGCAGTGAAGAACGCGAAGGGACGCGCGCAAGCCATCATCGTCCACTCGACCTGCATTCCGACCGTCATCGGAGACGACGCCGAGGCCGTCGTCAAGCGCTGGCAGGCGCGCACGAGGATCCCGATCGTCTACATGAATCCCGCCGAGAACAGCTGTCAGGAATTGGACGTATGCTTGATGCTCTTCAAGAAGATGCAACAGGCTCCTTCGTTCGCTAAGATCGCACGGCGCAAGAACACAGTGAATCTGGTGGGCTTTCCCCCCGGTCCGGCTCTCAAGGAGCTCGTAAGCCTGCTGCATGACATCGGCATCCGGGTCAACTCCTGCGTGATGCCGACGCTGAGCCTGGAGGTCGCCCGGCGTTACCTCGCCGCCGAAGTCCAAGTCCTCTATCCGAACGCGGCCTATGCGGCGACTTATAAGGAATTTTTCGAGCCCATGCCCATCCGCACCCTCAAGCCCGGCGCGCCGTATGGATTTGAGGGGACGAAGAAGTGGCTGGAGACTTTGGCAGGCGAGTTCGGCTTGAAGAGAAAGGTCCGCTCCGCCTACGGGCAGGCGGCGAAAACTTTGACCGCCGATTGGGAGGCCGGTCGCCGCGAGGCGGCTGGCCAGGGCCTGGCCTTCGTCGTGGACGCCTATCACGTGGGGCGCCTGGCCGACCCGGCTCTGACCTGGGCGATTCCGGTGCTGAGGTTCCTGCGCGAGATGGGATTCGGCGTGGAGATATTGTGCTACGGCCGGGCCCTAAAGCAGGCGCCCCATTTTACCCCCTTCAGCGCTCCAGCGGAGCTCGAAGCGCTGCTGCTTGAGGGCCCGTTCCAGGCCGTCTACTCGGAATACGCCTATGACTCGAGGTTGGCCCGGGCCGGGAAGGCGCAGTTCTCTCTCGAGGATTTCGAGATGGGCCTGGGCGGGGCCGTGCGCACCTTGCGCAAACTGGGCGGGATTTGCCGCTGGCCGTTCCAGAGGAGATATGCGAAATACATGGGGATGTTGTAATGGGACAGCAATTCAGCTCGCCGATGAATTATCCGACCCTTCTCGGCGTCTACCTGGCGGTCAACGCGCTGAAGGACGCGTACGTGCTAGTCGACGGGCCCGACTGCGCCTTTTACAAGGCCCACTTTATCCACGGCCGTCATGACCTGAACTCGACCTTGCTTCGCATCAGCGGCCGCCATCGTGTCGCCTTCACCAACATCTGCTCGCGCGGCGTCGTCAAGGAGCACGACGACATCCTCGGCCGTGAGATTCAGAGGATGGATGGCCTTGAGGAATCAGGGCTGGTCCTGGTGACGGCGCTGCCCATGTGCTCGATTACGGGAGTCGATTACGGCCGCGTGATCCGACTGCGCGCCAAAAGCCTGAGCAAGCCGGCCATCGACATACCGCCCGAGTCTTTGGTCGGCGATTGGCTCGACGGCTATGACCAGACGCTCCACGCGTTGGCCAAGGGGATCGAGCTCGACGCCAGCCTGCGTCGTCCGAGGACCGTGGCCGTCGTCGGTCATCTCATGGACCGCAACGAGGGCGATCATCTCGCCAACATCGCCGAGATGCAGCGTATGCTTCAAAGCCTTTCTTTGGAGACGGTCTCCGTCTGGCTCAGCGGGCAGGATTGCTCAGACCTACGCCGCGTCGAGGAGGCCGACATCATCGTCTCCTTGCCCTACGGTCGCGCCGCGGCGCGGCGCCTGGCGAAGCGGACGGGCGCGCGCCTCGTGGAGACCGAGCTCCCGTTCGGGCTTCCCAAGACCGTGCGCTTCATGCGCGACGTCGGCGCCGCCGCGGGCAAGGACCGGGAGGCCGAGGCCTTCATCGACGCGGAATTGTCGAGGGTGGTTCCGCGCCTGAAGTGGATCATACCGCAATATTTCCTCAATCGCCGCACGGGTTTCATGGGCGATCCGTATCTCCTGGGCGGCTTCCGGGACATCGCCGAGGACCTCGGCATGAAGGTGGAGGGGGCCATCGTCCGCGGTCGCAGCGCGCACGGCGTCGCATCGGCGGGCGCCGACGTGCTTTATGAACCGCCGTCCATGTCCGACGAGGTCCGCAAATTTATGCAGCTCCCTCTCGATGTTTTTGTCTCCTGCTGGTGCGAGCATGAGTGGCCTCAACTTAAATTCCCGACGATGGAATTCGGCTTTCCCAGCTACCGTCACCATGCGCTCTCCGACCGTCCTTTCCTGGGTTTCAACGGGTTCTTGGCCTTTGTGGAGAGAATGGCCGATGAGTTGACCCGTCCGCCCCGGAAGGCCCATGGTTAAGGGCCGAGGCAAGGAGTCGGTTCAGGTTTGGGAGACTTTCATTGAGCAGGGGCGGCTCGATGAGAAAAAGGAGATGCGTGAAATCCTGGAGGCGGGGCTGAAGCGAGCCAAAGGCATCCGCCGTCCGGAACACTCTCTCAACTCGATCTGGCTGGGACGCCATGCTCGTCCTCCTCATGAAGAAGCTTAACATCACCCGCAGTGCCGCCTGACCTGCGTGCAGATGCGCAAGATTTTGACGTCCAGGCTCGATTGGGATGAAGGAGTCCGGCGCTGGAGGAAATACATGCAACCCCTACGGATGGAGAGACTTCCTTGACGACGGACACGACGCTTTCCAAGCACGTGCTTTTCCTCGTGCCTTGGCACATCGGCAACAGGCTTGATGTCACGGTCCACGCGGCCCGCCTCGCGCGAAATATTCGCGTTTTCCTGACGGAGGAGCCCGCGCTCACCCGGCGCCAGTTCGAGGGCGACTTGGGTGTCGACTGCAAGGGGAAGGAATTCCTGCTCATCCCCGAAAAGGAGAATCCGCGGTTCCTTAAGGAAGTCCTGGCCAGGCTGCGCACGGAGGACGTGGCCTTGATCTGCTCGGGCGGCATTCCCTGTTTTATCGATCCCGGCGCCTGGCTGGTCAAGAGCCTACGCGAGCGCGACATGCCGATGAGGGCATTGGCCGGCGCCTCGATCCTGTCTACGATGCTGTCGCTGAGCGCGATGGACTGGACGGGGACGCATAATCGCGGGACCTTCGTCATCTATCTCGCCTCCGGTCCCGAGGGCGACGTGCACGCCTCCCTGCTTGAGGCCGTTCGCCGGGAGGACGAGCCGGTGTTCATCTTCCTGGCCCTGACCCAGTTCCGGGAGTGCATCACGAACATCGAGCCCGTCATCGGCAAGCGCCTCGTCAGCACCTTCTTCGACCTCACCAAGAAGCCGCCTGGGAAGTACCCTTACGCGGACCGGGTGATGACCAAGGGCTGTCGCGAATGGCTGAAGGAGGCGGATCGCATCCCGTGGAAGGAGATTTCGGACGTGGCGCTGATGGTCCATCCTCGCGAGGCCGCGGCATGACCGAGCTTAAGCGAGGAAATGGTCCCGTCGATCTCCGTAGGGGGGGACCATGACCGAGCCGCGCCGGGTCGAAATCCATCTTGGCACCCTCTGCAACAATCTTTGCGTCTTCTGCATGAGCAGCATGAACCGCGACCACCATGAGTCCTGGGCTACGCTTGACCGGGTTCAGGAGGAGCTCCGGCACTTCCGGGAGAAGGGTTGCAGCTCCGCCGGCTTCCTCGGCGGAGAGCCGACCGTCTATCCCCACATCGTCGAATCGATCGCCTATGCGAAGTCGCTCGGCTATGACCGGATCGCCCTCTGCACCAACGCAACCCGCATGTCCGACCCGGCCTTCTGCGCCGCCTTGGTGGAGGCGGGCCTCACGCGCGTGACCCTCTCCATCCACAGCCACCGTGCCGAGGTTGAGGACGAGCTCATCACCGGCGTACCCGGCAACCTCGTTCGCAAGATCGCCGCGATCAAGAATCTGTTTGCGCTGAAGCTCAAGGGGAAGTTGCCGGGAAACATCGCGCTCAATCCGGTCCTCTGCCGTCCCACCTTGGACGAGATGGAGGAGTACGTCGCCTTCTTCGGGGCGATGGGCTTGGAGGATATCCGCTTCAATTATATCTGGCCCCAAGGTGAGGTGGGCCGCGACCGCCGCTGGATACCTACCTTCAAGGAAGCCATGCCGAAGATCGTGCGCATCATGCTGCTCAACGAGAAGCGCTTGCGCAAGCACCTGACCTTCGGGGGAATTCCGAAGTGCGCGCTCCTCCTGGCCGGGGTGAAGGGCCCGACGCTCGAGTATCTTGCGGCCAAGTATCTCGACGAAGCGGGCTTCGATCCCGACAACGACGTGAGCATGGCCACCAAGAATGGCCCGATGCCGGACCGGTTCGTCTGGCAGAAGGTCAAGAAGGATACCCTCAAGGCCAAGGGGCCGAGGTGCGCCCGCTGTGCACACCACGACCGCTGCGAGGGGGTTTGGGGCAGCTATGGCGAGCTCTACGGATTCTCGGAGTTGACGCCTCTATGACGCCGCCAAGCGGGGTGAGCGTCGTGTTGGCCCGCCACGGCTGGGTTCTGCGCCGCCGCGTGCGTGCGGAGCTCATCCGCTTTACGGTGAGCCGGGCCGGCGAGGGCCGCGCCTTCTGCGAATTCTCCGGCGAGCTTTCCTCGGGCGCGCTGCGGTCCTTGACCCCGGGCGCCCGGCTTCAGACCGCTCTTGCTCCCGGCGTCCGCCTGAAGGCCTCGGAAACAAAGGGGATCGCGGAGCTGCAAGCCGAGCTCGGCCGACTCTTGGAATTCTTGCTGCGATCCTCGCCGGGTCCCGCGCGGGGCACGGCCCTGGCCGAGAGCCATGAGGGCCACCAGGGCCGTGATCTTCTCCTCCGGACGACCTTCGCCTGCAATCAGAAATGCCCGTTCTGCTTCGTGCCCATGACGGGGAAGGGCGCGGACTTCGACGAGATCGAGCGCGAGCTAGACGCCCAGGCCCGCAGGGCAGGCCCGCGCGGGGAGCTGACCCTCTCCGGAGGCGAGCCCGCCTCAGACCCGCGCCTGCCCGCGATCATCGCCTCGGCGCGCCGTCGGGGTTTTCGCCGGTTCGTGCTGCAGACCAACGGCGTGTACCTGACGCGCCCTGGGCTGCTGGAGAATCTGATCGCGCTTGGCGTGAAGTCCTATTTTTTCTCGCTCCACTCCCACAAGGCCGCCGTCTATGACAAGGTCACCGGCAGCCGCGGCCAATATCCCCGCGCCGTGGCGGGCCTTTCCCGACTCCTGCGCAGCCCCGGTTGTAGCGTCGCCGTGAACGTGGTGGTTAACGCGCATAATTATCGTGACCTGCCCGGGCTAGTCGATTTCGTCGCGAGGCTCGGCCGTCCGAGCCTGTACTTTTCCATGATCAACGAGCGCGGCCATCAGAAGGCCCCATCCTGGACGGTCGCGCTGGAGGAGGCCGCGCCTTATCTGCGACAGGCGGTCGCGCGCTGCCGCAAGGAGGGACTCTCCATCTCCCGCTCCGGCGGCGAGAGTTCCTTCCCGGTCTGCCTGTTTGATGAGCCCGCCCGCCACGCGTCGCAACGGCCCCTGCCTCAGGAGCGCGTGCGCTATGCGGAGGATTTCTCGGGGGAGGCCGGCTTCATCGGTCGGGCCAAGCCTCCGTCCTGCCGCGCATGCCCCTACGACGCCCGCTGCGTCGGAGTTCCCGCGCAATACGCCCGCCTTTACGGCTTGGCGGCGCTGCGCATGGAGGCGAAATAGTTCCGATGGCGCCGTCGTGCCGAACTCCTATCCGTCACGGATACTGCTTCAAGGGACCACTTCCAGGATGACGGTGTTGGAGACGGCGCGCAATCCTCCCTTGGAAGCGTAGACGGCCTTGAGGCGGTAGATCCCCGGGATCTCGAAACGGAAAGTGGTCTGGAGGTCCCGGAAGCGGTCGGCGGATCCGGAGCCTCGGGTGAGCAGATAATCGCCCGGTGCTAAAGTGATTTCGAACCCGGATTCCGGTTCCCGGGCGGGGGCCGTGCCCGCCTGAACCTTCGCCGTTTCCTTGGGAACGCAGGGCAAGAGAGCCTCCGTTCCTCCCGGTAGCGTCGCATAGAATTTATACCCGTTGGGGCCGCAGAGAGAGCCGTCCTTGGTGAAGGAGGGGGCTATTTCCCTGAACAGGAGGGGTTCGCGCCCCACGTTCTGCATCTCAAGGCGATAGTGGAAGGTCGCGCCCGCCCTGATCCTAGACCGATCCGACAGAAGCAGGATATTGAGCTTGCGCGGTGCGTTCTCGGGCTGCCACCCCGGCATCGGCTGGCGCAGGAGGTCTTTACGGTCTCGTTGTTCGGCGGTGAGGGGAAGGGCTGGCTCGGAGGCTTGCTCGTTTCGGCAGGCACTGAGGACCAGAAGCGGGAACAGGTAGAGCCAACGTCCTTTCCAAGTGAGGGGATAGTTCATGAGTGCTCGTGATCGTAGCAACGATCCTGCCGGAAGGGGTGGTCGTCTTGTTGCACTGCGGACCTAGTTGAGCACGGATCAAAATCAAATCGTCGCCCTTTTCGCCCGGACTCCTCCTTTCGCAGGAGCGTCCAGGGCTGATATCGCGGCCTTGGCCGCGGGGTGTTCGCTTTACCGATTCGCGCCCAAGGCGCAGGTGTTCGCCGAGGGCGATCGGGCCACGGCGGGTTGGATGATCCTCTCTGGCCGCGTGCGCATATTGGTCTTCGTGGACGGCGCGCGCACGCTTCAAGCCGAGTTGCTCGGGCCCGGAGAAATGTTCGGTTTGTATTGCCGTCTCGCAAGCCGGATACCCTATCCCTGCACCGCCGTGGCGGACGGCCCGCTCACCGCGGTGCGCATACCGGACGGGGCCTTCGAGGCTTTGGCCCGACGATCGCAGGGTGTCGCGCGCTGCGCTTTGGAGCGCTGTGCCGGGCGCATGCGCTTGATTTTGGGACTTGTCCGCTTCGGCAGGGAGAGCGTGCGCGCGCGCATCATCGAGACTTTGCTCTCTTTGCGGGCCCGCTTCGGCGACGAGATTCCGGCCACGCGCCACGAATTGGCGGCCTGGGTGGGCGCCTCCCAGGAGACCGTGTTCCGCGGTCTGGCGGAGCTGCGCGCCCAGTCAATTTTGCGCACCGAGCGCGGGCGCGTCATCATACTGGACGCGAAGAAATTGCTCCGGGCGAGCGCGCGGAGGGAATGATGAGCCGGCTGCGCCCGGAATGGGAAGCCATCGTGGTCGGCGGCGGGCCCGCGGGGCTTGCGGCGGGCATTCAGCTTTCCCGCGCGGGCTTGCGCACCGCCTTGCTGGAACGTGATGCGCTGGGCGGCCAGGCGGGCCGCCTGGCGCTCATTGAGAACGCGCCGGGCTGGCCCGATGGAATCTCCGGGCGGCGCCTCATGTCGACGTACGTCCGGCAGGCGCGGGCCTGGGGCCTGCGGACTCTCAAAGGCGAACTCGTCGGGCTTTGCCCGGGACCCGCCGCCCAACGCCTGCTCTTGGCTGATGGACGCCGTCTCTCGGCGCGTTCGGTGGTCCTGGCGACCGGCGCATGTTTCAAGTCGTTGCGAGCGCCGGGCGCCGGACGTTTACGCGGCCGGGGAATATTTCATGCGGCTTTCGACGTACCCGCGAATTGGCGAGGCCGCCGCGTCGCCGTGGTCGGAGGCGGCGAGGCCGCCGTGCACCAGGCGGTTCATCTCGCGGGCCGTGCCCGGCGTGTGTTCCTCATCGCGCGCGGGCCGCTGAGCGCGCACCGGCTTCTGCTGTCGCGCCTCGCGGCCCTGCCGAACGTGGAAATCCTGCGCGGTCGCGTCATTCGCGTCGAGGGGCGCTCCCGGGTGTCGGCGCTCGTGCTGCGCGGCGCGCGCGGCGCGCGCGCGCGCCTGCCGGTGGCGGCCGTCTTCGTCTTGATCGGCGCCCGCGCCTCCGCCTGGTCGCGCCTGCGCGGGCGTCCGGGCGTGTTCGTGGCCGGAGACGCGCGCGGAGGCGTCGAGCGCCAGGTCGCGGTGGCCGCGGGAGACGGCATGGCCGCGGCCGTGCGGGCCCTGCGCTGGTTGCGCGAGCGGGCATGAAGATACTGGAGACGCGTTCGGTCGGCCCGCTCGGACGCCTCTATCTGGCGCGCTTGCCTGGGGAAAGTCGGCGGCTCATCGAATTCGTCGACACGGTCGAACCGGGCGTGGAGAAGGCGCGCAAGTGGGTGCTGATGCTCTCCACCCAGGTCGGCTGCGTGATCGGCTGCCGCATGTGCGACGGCGGCGCTATGGGCTGGCGAGGGAACCTCACCGCAGCTGAGATCGTGGCGCAGGTTCGACGCGTCGTCAAAGACAACCCCGGGCTTGAGGCGCGCCGACACCCGAAGTTCAAGGTTCACTTCGCGCGCCTGGGCGAGCCGACCTTGAACCCGGCGACGCCTCGGGCTCTTGAGATGCTGGCGGCGCAGTGGGGCGGGCCGGGCCTGACCGCCTCGATCTCGACGGTGGCGCCCGACGCGCCGACGGCTGCGGCGTGCCTTGAGGAGATGCGCGCGGTCAAGGACCGGCTCTATCGAGGGGGACGCTTTCAGCTGCAGTTCTCCGCGCACTCAACCGACGAGTCCGTGCGCCGCCGGGTCATGCGCGCGCGGCCCTGGGCCCTCGAGCGCGTGGCGGACTTTGGCCGACGCTGGTGGCGCGCGGGCGACCGCAAGGTGACTTTGAACTTCGCGCTGGCACCCGACCAGCCTCTCGCTGCGCGGTCGGTCGCGCGGACTTTCGACCCGGAGCGCTTCCTCGTCAAAATCACGCCCGTCAACCCGACGCGCGCCGCTCACGCGAGCGGGTCGTCTCGCCTCTGGAGCGAACCGCCGCCCGATGTCGCGGCGGCGGCCGCGGGCCTGCGCGCGCACGGATTTACGGTGATCCTGTCGCCGAGCACTCCCGAAGAGGTGGCGGCCGAGACCTCCTGCGGCCAGCTCTGGTCGAGCGCCCTGCGCGACGAGGCCCGCGCCGGCCTGCGCGCCGACCGGCTCGAAAGCGACTGCTATGTCGTCGCCGGGACGATGCCGGAGAAGGCTAGGGGCTGGATGTCGGACCTGTCCCGTTTCAAATCGCGCGGCGAGCCCCTGCGCCCGGAGAAGGCGGGCCTGCTCATCGTCGATCTGATCGATTTCTTCATCGACCGCAATTCCTCAGCCTATCTGCCTCAGTCCCGCGCCGCCGTCCTTGGCGCCGTGCGCTTGCTTGCCGCCTTCCGCGAGGCCGGGCGGCCGGTGTTTTTCGCGCGCCATGCCCACCGCGACCCGGCGCGCGACGGGGGCCTGATGACGCGGTGGTGGGCGAAGGTCTGCCGTGACGGCCTTCCCGAGTCGCGCGTCACCGCGGCGCTGGCGCCGCGTCCCGGCGAGACGGTCCTGCGCAAGACCCGCTATAGCGCGTTCTCGAACCCGCGCCTGGCGGGCGCGTTGCGCGACGCCGGCGTCTCGGACCTCGTGGTCTGCGGCCTGGCGACGAACCTGTGCGTCGAATCGACCGCGCGCGCGGCCTTCGACCTGGGGTTGAGCACCTTCGTGCCTGCCGACGCGACCGTCGCCCACGACGAGGAGCTCCATCTTGGAGCGCTGCGCAGCCTCGCGCAAGGCTTCTCGCGCGTCATGCTCGTCGATGACATCGCCGCGGCGCTGAGAATCCATTAAGCGTTGTTTGGTATCAATGTGCGCCGTAAGGGAGCACTTTAGTGCGGAATTTTTGTTGCGTACAAGCCCGCTTGTGCATTTTCATCACTCTTAGGAGAAGAAAACCAGGATGACGACCAAAATGGCGGAGACGAAGGCCCTGGTTTCGACTTTGCAGTCGGTCAACAAGAGAGACGGCTCATGCGTCGCGTTCGATCCCGCCAAGGTTCGCTCCGCCATCGCCCGCGCGGGCGCGGCCACGGGGGAGTTCGGCGACGAGGACGCCGGTCCGCTCACCGAGCAGGTGGTCAAGGTCCTCGTCCGCCGGACCGGCGCCGGCGTGCTGACCATCGAGAAAATACAGGACGTCGTCGAGCACGTCCTGATCTCGGCCGACCACTTCAAGACCGCCCGCGCCTATATCGTCTACCGCGAGCAGCACCGGAAGCTGCGGCGCGACTTTAAGACCGTCGTCGACGTCGAGTCCTCGATCAACGAGTACGTCAACCGCCTCGATTGGCGCATCAACGCCAACGCCAACCAGGGCTATTCTCTGGGCGGGCTGGTCCTCAACGTCGCGGGCAAGGTCGTCGCGAATTATTGGCTCAACCATGTCTACTCGCCCGAGATGGGGGAGGCGCATCGCAGCGGCGACATTCATATACACGATCTGGACATGCTGGCGGGCTACTGCGCGGGCTGGTCGCTGAGGACGCTTCTACAGGAAGGGCTCAACGGCATTCCCGGAAAGGTCGAGGCGGGACCGCCCAAACACCTGTCGAGCGCCGTGGGGCAGATCGTCAATTTTCTGGGCACTTTGCAGAACGAGTGGGCCGGCGCCCAGGCGTTCAGCTCGTTTGACACCTACATGGCCGCGTTCATCCGCAAGGACAGGCTCGCATACGGGGAAGTGAGGCAATCCATTCAAGAGCTCATCTACAACCTCAACGTGCCCTCGCGCTGGGGCACGCAGACGCCCTTCACCAACCTGACCTTCGACTGGGTTTGCCCGGAGGATCTGCGCGATAAGCATCCTCTGATCGGAGGCGTGGAGATGCCCTTCGCCTACGGCGAGCTTCAGGTCGAGATGGATATGATCAACCGGGCCTACATCGAGGTCATGACGGCCGGCGATTCGAAGGGACGCGTCTTCACGTTCCCTATCCCGACCTACAACATCACCGCGGATTTCCCCTGGGAAAGCGAGAACGCGGATCGTTTGTTCGAGATGACCGCGAAGTACGGCCTGCCGTATTTTCAGAACTTCCTCAACTCCGAGCTCAAGCCGAACATGATCAGGTCTATGTGTTGTCGCCTGCAGCTCGACCTTCGAGAGCTGCTCAAGCGCGGCAACGGCCTGTTCGGCTCGGCAGAGCAGACCGGGTCGCTGGGCGTGGTCACGATCAACTGCGCCCGCCTCGGCCATCTGCATAAGGGCGATGAGGCCGCGCTTCTTGGCCGGCTGGACGCGCTCATTGAAATCGCCCGCAACAGCCTCGAGATCAAGCGCAAGGTCATCCAACGCCTGATGGACGACGGCCTGTTCCCGTACACGCGGCGCTACCTCGGCACCATGCGCAACCACTTCTCGACGATCGGGGTCAACGGGATCAATGAAATGATCCGCAATTTCAGCGGCGACGCTTACGACATCACGGCCCCCGAAGGGCACGCGCTGGCCGTGCGCTTCCTCGATCATGTGCGCGCGCGCATGGTCGCCATCCAGGAAGAGACGGGGCACATGTACAACCTCGAGGCGACGCCCGCGGAAGGAACGACCTACCGTTTCGCCAAGGAGGACCGCAAGCGCTTCCCCGGCATACTCCAGGCCGGCACGGCTGAGCGGCCCTACTACACCAATTCCTCGCAGCTTCCCGTCGGCTTCACCGACGATCCTTTCGAGGCCTTGGAGCGGCAGGACGAACTTCAGCGCAAGTATACCGGCGGCACCGTTCTCCACCTCTACATGGGCGAGAGAGTTTCCAGCGGACAGGCCTGCAAGATGCTGGTCAAGCGCGCGTTGGAGCGCTTCCGGCTTCCGTACATCACGATCACGCCCACTTTCTCGATCTGCCCGAGCCACGGCTATCTGGACGGCGAGCATCAATTTTGTCCGAAGTGCGACGTGGAACGATTGGCGGAAAAACAAAGGAGCGCAAAATGAACGAGACCTCAGCCCCGCCGCGGACGCCCGCGTCGCCCATCAGACTCGAGGAGTCGGAGCGTCAGCCCTGCGAAGTCTGGACCCGGGTGATGGGCTACCACCGCCCGGTGGCTTCATTCAATATCGGCAAGAAGGGGGAGCACTACGATCGCCGATTCTTCAAGGAATGCCCCGCCGCGTAACGCCGCGGGACTGCGCCTCGGCGGCCTGACGCCGCTGAGCACGGCGGACTATCCCGGCGCGCTGTCGGCGGTGCTGTTTTGCTGGGGCTGTCCCTGGCGCTGCGGCTATTGCCACAACTCGCACCTGGTCATGCCGGGCGCCGCGCCGCAGTGGACGTGGGAGGAGGCCCTCGATTTCCTGCGCCGCCGTCGCGGGCTCCTCGACGCCGTGGTCTTCAGCGGCGGCGAGCCGACCTTGCAGGACGGCCTGGCCGACGCGATGCGCGAGGTCAAGCGCATGGGATTCTTGATCGGCCTGCACACCGCCGGACCTTACCCCCAGAAGCTGGAGGTGCTTCTGCCGCTCATCGACTGGGTCGGGCTCGACATCAAGGCCCCGTTCGAGCGTTATGACGCCGTCAACGGAGTTCCCGGCAGCGGCGCGAAGGCCGAGGCGAGCCTGAGTTTGATCGTGGCGAGCGGCGTGGATCACGAGTGCCGGACGACGGTCCACCCCGCGTTGTTCGCCGAGTCCGCGCTCATCGCGCTGTCCGAAACTTTGTTCGCTATGGGCGCGCGCAAGCATGTCCTCCAGGCCTTCCGCGCCGCCGGCTGCCGTGACGAGTCCCTGATCGCCTCCGCCGACGCGGTTGCGCTCTCGGGACTGCTCGCGCGGGCCGCGGCGGCCTCCCCCCGCGTCGAGCTGCGCGGCGTCTGACGAGGCCGCGATTCTAGGCGTCCGCTGAGGGGCTCAGCGCTGCTGGAGCCATGCCACGAGGGAGCTCACGGCGAGCGGTTTTTCGAACACGCAGTCGATGGGCGATGTTCCGGCGTCGGCCATGGTGAACACCGCGCTGACCATCGCGATGCGCAGCTCCGGCTTCAAGGTCTTGGCCCGGCGGGACAGCTCGAAGCCGTCCATGGGGTTCATGCGCCCGTCGGTGACCATGATGTCGATGGGACGCGTGGCGAGGATATCCAGCGCCTCGGCGCCGCTGCCGGCCGACAACGTCGCGTAGCCCGCGCGCTTGAGCGAAAGGCTCAGCATCGTCAACAAAGACTCGTCATCGTCGACGATCAGGATGGCCGGGCGATTGTACATGCCTGCTTGGCAAATGCAATGAAACGGCCAGAAGGGTTATTTTTTCTTGGCCGGGATGCCGTAGGCTTTGAGCTTGCGCCACAAGGTGTTGCGGGCCACGCCCAGGCGCTTTGCCGCCGTGACTTGATTGCCGCCGCAGTCCACGAGCGCTTGAAGGATATGGCGCTTCTCGGCGTCATTGAGCGTATCCTTGGAGCCGCTCTTCGCGGCGGACGCCGGGGTGGGCGGCAGCATCTCCGGAGGCAGGTCGCCGGCGGCGACGCAGGCTCCGGAGGCCATGATGACAACGCGCTCGATGACGTGCTCGAGCTCGCGCACGTTGCCCGGCCAGCGGTAGCGGCGCAGGGCTTCGGCGGCCGCGGGTGAGAACTTCACCGCCTTGCCGCCGAGCTTTTTCTTCGCCTTGCGCAGGAAGTGTTCGGCCAGAGGCAGGATGTCCTCGGGGCGCTCGCGCAGGCTGGGAAGCTCGATGGGGAAGACCTTAAGTCGGTAATAGAGATCCTCGCGGAACTTGCCCTCGGACACGAGCTTGGTGAGATCCTTGTTGGTCGCGGCGATCAGGCGGCCGGAGACCTTGAAAGGATGGTTGTCTCCGACGCGGCGAATTTCGCCCTCCTGGAGGGCTCTCAACAACTTGACCTGCAGGCCCGGCGTCGTCTCGCTGATCTCGTCGAGGAACAGGGTTCCCCCGTTGGCTTCTTCAAAGAGGCCGCGCTTGTTGCGTTCGGCGCCGGTGAAGGCGCCGCGCACATGGCCGAACAGCTCGCTTTCGAGCAGACCCTCGGGCAAGGCGCCGCAGTTGATCGCCACGAAGGCGCCGTTGCGGCGGGGGCTCTTTTCATGGAGCGCCCGCGCGATGAGCTCCTTGCCCGTGCCGGATTCTCCTTGGATCAGCACCGTGGCCTCGGTCGCGGCGACCTTTCGCACGAGGTCGAGGACCTTGCGCATCGGGGGCCCGGAGAAGACGATGCCGTCAAAGCTGTACTTGTCCTTGACCTCCTCGCGCAGCCTCTCGACCTCGTGCACCAGGCGGCGGTGCTCGAGCGCCTTGTCGAGCACGATGTTGAGCTCCTCTGGCTCGACGGGCTTGGTCATGTAGTCGAAGGCGCCGGCGCGCATCGCGGCGACGGCCGTGTCGATGGAGCCGTGGCCGGTCATCACGAGGACCTCGATGCGGTGATGGCGCGCCTTGGCGAACTTGAGCACCTCGAGGCCGTCGAGATCGCCGAGCTTGAGGTCGGTGACGACGGCGTCGTACTCGAAGGCGCCAAGCTTGGCGAGGGCTTCGGCGCCGCTTTTCGCGATCTCGACGGCGTGGCCGCGGCGATTGAGCTCCATGCCGAGCATGGCGCCCAGCGAGAGATTGTCTTCGACGAGCAGTATGCGTGTCTTGTCCATATCAGTCCTCGATGTGCGGCAAAGTAACGGTGAAGGTGGTTCCCAGGCCGAGCCGCGTCTCGACGTCGATGCGGCCGCCGTGAGCCTTGACGATGCTCTCGGCGATGGGCAGGCCGAGGCCGGTGCCCTGCTGTTTGGTGGTGCGGAAAGGCTTGAACAGGTCGGCGCGGATGGACTCTGGGATGCCCGCGCCGGTGTCGGAGATCGCGAACCAGGCCGAGCCCTCGCCCTTGCCGGAACTGGCGCTCACCGTTCCTGTGCCGCCAAGGACCTGGATGGCGTTGAGCAGGATGTTCCAGACCACTTGTCGGATCTGGTCCGCGTCGAAGGGGAAGGGCGCTAGGTCTTCGTCGAGCATGAGAGAGAGCCGCGCGTCGCCGGTGAGGTCCTTGTTGACGAAGGCCATCCGCGTGACTTCCGAGAGCAGCGCATTGAGGTCGTTCTGGCCCGAGTTCATGGGACGCGGGCGGGCGTAGGAAAGAAAGTTGCTGAGCGCCTCGTTGAGGCGCTTGCTCTCGGTGCGCAGGACGCGGGTCACGGTGTTCTTGTCCTCGCGCGAGAGGCTTTCATCGGTCAGTTGCTGGGCGGCCATGACGATGGAGCCGAGGGGATTTCGGATCTCGTGGGCGACGACGGCCGCCATTTCGCCGATGGTGGCCAGGGCCTCGGAATGGGCCAGTCTCTCCTGCATCGACTTCTGTTCGCTCAGATCCACGCCGTTGGAGATGTAGCCCAGAATGCGGCCCGCTTCGTCGCGCACGGCGGTGATGGTCAGGATCAGGGGCACTTCGTGTCCGTCCTTGGCTTTGTTGATGAGCTCGCCGCGCCAGTAACCCTTCTTGGGGTCGAGGATGTTTCGCCACATTCTCGCGTAAAGCTCATCGGTCGAGTGCCGGGAGCGCAACAGCGCGGGGGTTTTCCCGATGACTTCCTCTCGCGCGTAGCCGTAGTGGGTGGTGAAGGAGTCGTTGATGTTCATGATGACCCCGTCGGGATCGCAGTAAAACATCACGTCGCTCGAGCGGCGGAATCCCATCAGCAAAAGTTCCTTGAGGGCGATGTCTGATTTTTGCACGTGTTCCATCTTGTAGCAAATATGAGGCCAAAACAGATTGGCAGGAGTATTGCTACAATGTCTGTAGGAACAAAATGACCAAAACGAAATTATGAAGCAAACTCAGAAGCTCTCGCTCGCCGCGAGCCAGCGTCTGACGGTTATGGGGCGGATGCGCATGGCGGACTGGATCGAGATGCCCGAGCGCGAGTTCGCTCAGGAGATTGTAAAGCTCGAGAAGGACCCGTTGTTCCAAAAGTTATACTTCGGCGACGGACGCATCCCTGGGGCGTTTCGTCGTCAGCGCTGGCCTGGAGGGAGGCTCTCCGGTTCGTTCTACGAGATCGATGAGCGGACTGCGGCGGGCACCGGCGAGCGCGTCGGCGTCGAGGAGTTCGCGCGGACGCGGGGTCCGGCGCTGGCCGCGATCAAGAGGATGGGGCAGAAGGATTTCGAGCGCTACTTCCTCCATGGGGAGGATTCTCTTACCCTCGATGAGATCGGACGGCGCACCAATCTCAAGCCCGAGGAGGTGCGCAGCGTTCACGAGTTCGTCGTTGAGTTAGGCGCGCGCGCCGAGTTCGAGACGACGGCTGCGGTGCCGTCGGTCGCGCCCGGGCGCCAGGCGGCGTGCCTCGCCCGGATTTCGCTCGCCGGGGGCGTCGCCTCCTTCGAATTTTACGCGCCGTACTGGGCACGCGGCCTGTATCAGGTCCGCCACGACCTGCTCGACCGCTGGAAGGACGACGGCCTCTCGCCGGGGGAGCGCAAGCACCTGCCGGGTCTGCTCAAGCGCCTGGAGACTTTCAATCTGAGGCAGAGCACTTTATACCGTCTGCTCGAGATGGTCGCGCGCCTGCAGATCGATTTTCTAAAGAGCGAGCTTGCCGTCGACGTCCGTCCCATCAGCCTGCGCCAACTGGCCAAGCGCTTGGACCTGGCGCCGAGCACCGTCAGCCGCGCGTTCGCCCGCCGCTCCGTCCAGCTTCCCTCCCAGCGCGAGCTTCCCCTCATCGCCTTCGTGCCCGGGCGGCGCTGCATCCTGCGCGAGCTTCTCTCCGGCTGGCTCGCCGAGAACGGCGCCGTCACCGACGCGGCGCTCGCCGAGCGCTTGAGGTTGGAGCGCGGGATCTCCGTCTCCCGCCGCACGGTCAACGCCGTTCGCCATGAGCTCCACGCCGCCAAGCGCCGCTGAATCGGGCACGCGAGTCCCGACTCGTTTTTTACCGATAGGGGCATTTGGTATCATCCGTCCATGATCGACGCCGACACGCCCCAGATAGCGTCCATGGCCGCGCGCGAATCCTCGGAGTTCCAAGCCAACGCCAAGTATCACGGCGAGCTGCTCGCCGACCTCAACGCGAGGCTCGCGAAGGTCCGGGCCGGAGGCTCGGCGAAGTCAGTCGAACTGCACCGCTCCCGCGGCAAGCTGACGGCCCGCGAGCGCGTCGAGCGCCTGCTCGACGACGGCGCGTGCTTCCTGGAATTGTCCGCTTTGGCGGCGTTGGGCCTGTACGACGACGAAGTCCCCGCCGCGGGGATGATCTCCGGGCTCGGCGTGATCAGCGGTCGTTTGTGCGTCGTTGTCGCCAATGACGCGACGGTCAAGGGCGGCACCTACTACGCCGAAACGATCAAGAAGCATCTGCGCGCCCAGGAAGTGGCCCTTGAGAACCGCCTGCCCTGCGTCTATCTCGTGGACTCCGGCGGCGTGTTCCTGCCGAGGCAGGCCGAGGTGTTCCCGGACAAGGAGCACTTCGGGCGCATATTTTACAATCAGGCCTTGATGTCTTCGCTCGGCATCCCTCAAATCGCCGTCGTCATGGGCATGTGCACCGCCGGCGGCGCTTACGTTCCCGCGATGGCCGACGAGTGCGTGATCGTGCGCGATCAGGGCACGATCTACCTCGGCGGCCCGCCCCTCGTGAAAGCCGCGACCGGAGAGGACTCCACTGCGGAGGAGCTCGGCGGCGGCGACATGCACAGCCGGATCTCCGGCGTGAGCGATCATCTGGCCGACAGCGACGAGCATGCGTTGCGGATCTGTCGTTCGATCGTCTCCAATCTGAACGCTCCGCTCTTTGATCTCGGCGAAGGCGAGCCTCCTCTCTATCCGGCCGACGACCTGTATGGGCTCGTCAACCGCGACCTGCGCCGCCCGGTCGACCCCAAAGAGGTCATCGCGCGCCTCGTCGACGGCTCCCGTTTCCATGAGTTCAAGGCTCTCTACGGCCTGACGATGACGGCCGGCTTCGCCAAGATCCACGGTCGTCCCGTCGGCATTCTGGCCAATCGCGGCGTTCTGTTTTCAGAAGCCGCGCTCAAGGGCGCGCACTTCATCGAGCTGTGCGACCAGCGCAAGATCGCGCTCCTCTTCCTTCAAAACATCACCGGCTTCATGGTCGGCAAGGACTTCGAGCAGGCCGGGATCATCAAGCACGGCGCCAAGCTCGTGCAGGCTGTTGCGACGGCCCGTGTTCCTAAAATAACCGTTATCATCGGCTCCTCCAATGGGGCCGGCAACTACGCGATGTGCGGCCGCGCCTACGGCGCGCGCTTCCTCTTCACCTGGCCCAACGCGCGCGTCTCCGTGATGGGTGCGGACCAGGCCGCCACCGTCATGACGATCGTCAAGCGCGAGCAGCTCAAGCGTCGGAATGTCGAAATGACCGCCGCGCAAGAGGCCGATATCCAGGGCCCGATCCGCGCCCAGTACGAGACCGAAGGCCACCCCTATTACGGCACCGCTCGTCTCTGGGACGACGGCATCATCGCGCCCGCCGACACGCGCCGGGTGCTGGCGATGGCGCTGACCGCCGCGGCGCACGCGCCGATCGGCGAACTACACCGGCCCGTCTTCAGGATGTGACCATGCAATACCAGCACCTCAAAGTCCACGCCGGTCCCGTGACCAAGGTGACGCTCTCTCGCCCCGAGCTGCGCAACGCGATGAGCGACGTCACCCTCCGCTCTCTGACGCTCGTCTTCCAGGCAATCGCCAAGGACACGGCGGCCCGCGTTGTGATCGTGAACGGCGGCGGCAAAGATTTCTGCGCGGGCGCGGATATCAATTGGATGAAGGAATCGGGCAGGCTTCCTCCCGAGGAAGGGAAAAAGGACGCCCGCCTCTTGGCCGACATGCTTCAAGCCGTCGATGAATGTCCCGTTCCCGTCATCGTCGCCGCGCAGGGCAACGTCTTCGGCGGCGGCTTGGGCCTCGTCGCCGCCTGCGACATCGCCCTTCTCGCCGATGACGCCAAAATGTCTTTCTCCGAATGCCGATTGGGCATTATGCCCGCCGTCATTTCCTGTTGGGTGGTGCCTAAGATCGGCGCCGTGAACGCTCGCCGCTACTATTTGACCGCCGAGCTGTTCGGCGCGAGGCAAGCCGTGCGCATGGGCCTCGCCCACGAGCTCGTTGCTTCCGCCGAGCTCTCCGCCAAGGCCGACGCCGTAGCGGCCAACATCCTCAAGTGCGGCCCGAGCGCGGTGCGTGCCGCGAAGGCCATGCTTGCGCGGCTTGCCCCGCTCGGTCTTAATGAGCGCATCGGTCTGACGGTAGAGACCTTGGTGCGCCTGCGCTCTTCGAGCGAAGGCCAGGAAGGCCTCGCCGCCTTTCTCGAAAAGCGGGCTCCCGAATGGACCCGGTAAAGCGCCCGAAGCCGCGTCTCGTCGAGGTCGGGCCGCGCGACGGCCTGCAGAACGAGAAAACGTTGGTCCCTCTCGACGTGAAGGTCGCCTTCATCGACGCGCTCTCCGAGACGGGCCTCAAGGAGATCGAGGCCGGCTCTTTCGTCAACCCTAAGTCCGTCCCTCAGATGGGGAACTCCGAGCAGGTCTTCGCTCGCATCAAGCGCAGGCCGGGCGTGAGCTACTCAGCGCTCGTGCCCAACGAGATCGGCCTCGATTTGGCGCTGGCCTGCAAGGCCGACAAAATATCCGTATTTACGGCCGCCTCCGAGACGTTCAATCAAAAAAACATAAGGGCGACGATAAAAGATTCGATCGAGCGTTTGCGTCCCGTCGTTCTGCGCGCGCGCTCGGCCAAGCTGCCGGTGCGCGGCTACGTTTCGACGGCGTTCTGGTGCCCGTTCGAGGGCCAGATGAAGCCCGAAAAAGTCGTCGAGGTCGTCAAGATGCTCTCCGGCCTCGGCGTCGGCGAGTTCTCCATCGGCGACACGATCGGCAAGGCCTCGCCCGACGAGGTGCGCAGGCTCATTTTCTTATTGCTCAAGGCCGTGCCCAAGGACAGCGTCTTCCTCCATTTCCACAACACCTTCGGCCGCGCGGTCGCCAACTCGATCGTGGCCTGGAAGACCTTCGGCATCTCCGGCTTCGACGCCTCGACGGGCGGCGTGGGCGGCTGCCCCTATGCGCCCGGCGCGTCGGGCAACGTCGCGACGGAAGCGCTCGTTTCCGCTTTTCGGGCCGCGGGCGCCGATACCGGCGTCGACGAGGCCAGGCTCAAGGCCGCAGCCGCCGGGCTCTTCAAGCATCTCGGGCGCCCGGTCGGCGCCCGGCCCGCGAAATAGCGCCCATCTTGCTCAGGGCCTTGCGCGGACGCCCAAGCGGGGTTACACTCAAGCGTAACCATGGAACG
>JBBTJN010000034.1:0-11205 GCA_038059415.1 Elusimicrobiota bacterium
GGAGCTGCTACGTCGGTAGTAAGGTGCGAAAAATCACCGATTCGTCAGAGCTGCGGAAGGCACGAGATTCAAGACCAACCCAGAGTTAGCCCTGGATCTGATCCAGGGGGTATGCCCCGCTCGCCGCCTTCGGGCCGAGCGGCCTGTCGCGTAAACGGCGGAATTCGATTTTGATGCCGCTTGCGTCCCACCCTGTCCAATAGTACCCCATCGTGGATTTCATCGATTCGAAGGTCCATGGTAAGTCGCTCTGGAGCCCTGCCTTATGCCAAACGAAATCGCGGTTGATGTATTTCGCGGTGGGGGCCGCTACGCACGTCCTATCTCACGCGCTTGACCGATTCGAACGCGATCCCGTAGTACGTGACGTTGCTCCCTGCCTTGATCCGGACCACGCGCCCCACGATGTTCAGGGCGCCCGTGCGCAGCAGACGCAGGCACCCGTGCAGCTTCATGCCTTTGGGCAACGTCGCGGTGCTTGCGAAACGTGCGCCGACTGCGGAGACGTCGATGAGGCGCACGATGCCCGAGATCGCACGGCCCTTCTCATCTTGGAGCTCGAGGACGGAGTCATGCTTGGACCGGACGGCCCGGCGGGTCTCTTGAACTCGCATCGCAGATCAGCCTCCTTCACGCCTTCTCCCCCAGTATAGCCCCGGACCGCGCTGAATCCAAGGGGATGGGCAGTGTGTCGAGGCAGAGGTGGAGATTCGAACCGGACTGTCGTCCTCTTGAGTCAGCCCTCCCCGAGGCTCTTGGCGCGCCCCTCGGTGTCGAAGACGCGCACGACGCCTTGTCCTTGGAGCTGGGGCACGACGACGTCGGCCGGTCCGGCGACGACGACGCGCACTCGGCCGCGGCCCAGCCAGGAGCGCGCGGCCGCCTGCACTTGCTGCGCGCTCAGCGCGTCCATATGGAGTGCGTAGTCGCCGAGGGTGTTCGGCGGCAGGCCGAGGGTCTCGATGGACGCCAGGCGCGCGGCGAGGCTCTCGACGGTGCGGGTGTTGCGCAGGTGGGCGCCCTTCAGCAAGTTCTTCGCGGCTCCGAGCTCCGGGTCGGGGACGAGCTCGGCGCCGAGACGCGCGACCTCGCCGAGGATCTCCCGCAGGGCGTCGCCGGTCCTGTTGACTTGGACCTTGGTTTGCATCGTCACGGCGCCGGCGTCCGCGAACGCGGACAGCGACGCGCGGGCTCCGTAGGCCCAGTTGTGGGTCTCGCGGAGGTTCTGATCGAGGCGGCCGATCATGGGGCCGCCGAGCACGCCGATGGCGAGGGCCAGCGCGTCATAGTCCGGGTGCCGGCGCTCTAGGACCTTCATGCCGAGCATCATCACGGCCTGGTCGCCGGGAACGTCGATGACTATGATCTCGAGATCCGTATGAGTCGTGCCCTCCGATGGCGAGGCGGATGGGGAGAGCGTCGGGACGGCGGGCGCGGCGGGCAGGCCGGCGGATGTCCATGCGCCGAAGTTGTTTTCCGCGAGGGTCTTGAGCTCTGCGAGCGTCACGTCGCCCGCGACGGCGAGCACGGAGCCGTTGGGGACCATGCTCGCGCGATGTCGCGCGGCCACCTCGACGGGGGTGATCGACGCCAGCGAGGCCTCGGTCGGGAAACGGCCGTGCGGGCCGACGCCGAACAGATCGGACGAGAGGCGCTTGGACGCGAGAGTCTTGGGGGTCTCCATGCGCAGGCCGGCGAGAGCCTGCTGGCGCAGGCGTTCGAGCGCGTTCGCCGACGCGGCGTCGTCGGCCCTCAGCGAGTTCGGCTCTCGCACCATGCGGGAAACGAGGTCGAGGGCCTTGTTGATGTGCTCCTTGAGCGCGACGACGGCGATGGTCATGCCGGACTGCGTGGCGGAGACGGAGATTTTCGCGCCGAGGTCGTCGATGGCGTCGGCGAGAGCCGCGGCGTCCGGCAGGCCGGGGACGCCTTCCTGCATCATCGCGGCGACGAAATCGGCGAGGCCTTCCTTGCCGATCGGGTCGGCGCCGGCTTGCGGGATTACGAGCGTGACGGCCACCAGTGGCAGGCGGTGCGACTCGACGAGCGCGAGCGCGAGGCCGTTGGTCAGAGAGTCGCGCACGGCCGTCAGCGCCGCGGGCGCGGGGGCGGTCCCGCGCGGGGCGGGCTTGGAACGGTCGTCCTCGGTCGCGGTTTGCGCGGCGGCGGAGGCTGCAATGAGGGAGACGGAGACGAGCAGGCTCAGGGCGCGGGTCATGGGTTGCTCCAATTGGCGGGCAGGACGTTGACGACGGAGGAGTTGTCCGGCGTAAGGCGGCGGGCGGCGGCGCGCAGGGCGTCCGGCGTCAGGGCCTCGATCTTGCGGGCCTCGCCGCCGATGAAGGCGTCCGGGTCTTGATTGAGAGCCTCGCCCGCGGCGAGGTTTCCGGCGATGCCCTCGACTCTCTGGAGGGCGACGTAGAACTGCATGAGTTCCTTCGCCTTGACGCGGGAGAGCTCCCGCTCTTGGACGCCGTCGGCGGCGAGCTTCTTGAGTTCGGCTCCGATCGCGGCCTCGAGCCGGGCCAGGTCCACGTCCGGCGCGGGGATGGCCGAGATGACCAGGAGGTCGGTCTCGGATAAGCCGAACATTTCTACCTCGACCGAGATCGCGAGAGGCGGCGTTCCTTGCTCGAGCGCCTTCTTGAGGCGCGCGCCGCGGCCGCTGCCGAGGATGGACGCCAGAGCGGAGGCCTCCTGGTTGCCGGGCTTGCCTCGCCCGGGGACGGGGAAGGCCATAATGAGCTTGGGCATTTGCGCCTTGCCGTCGGTGATCGTAGACCCTCGGCGTCCCCCAAGGGAATCGAGCGGCGGGACGTCCGGAGCGGGCGGCGGCGGGCCTTGCTTCAAGCCCTCGAACCAAAAGCGCGCGCGTTTGAGCGCGATATTCTCGTCGATGGCGCCGACGATGGCGACGACGGCATTGTTGGGCAGGTAGTACGAGTCGTGGAATTGCTCGACGTCGGCCAGAGACGCGGCCTCGAGGTCCTTCATGCTGCCGATGATGGGCCAGTTGTACGGGTGGGGTGGGGGAAAGGTCTGGCCGAGCAGGACGTCGATGGCGCCCGAGTAAGGAGCGCCGCCGCGTTGGCGCTTCTCGTTGTAGACGATCGATCTTTCCTTGTCGAACAGCCGCTGGTTGAGGCAGTCCTGCAAATATCCCATGCGGTCCGATTCCAGCCGGAGAACCTCGTCGAGGCCTTCAGCGGGCACGACCGAGTAGTAGTTCGTCATATCGTTGGTCGTGAACGCGTTGGCATCGCCGCCGAGGCGCCTGAGGACGGCCTCGTCATAGCCGCCCTCGGGGACGTGCTTCGTGCACTCGAACATGTAGTGCTCGAAGAGGTGCGCGAATCCGGTGCGTCCCGGTTCCTCGTTCTTGGAGCCGACCTTGTACCAGACGTCGACTGCGACGAGCGGGGCGGACGCGTCTTTATGGAGCAGGACAACCAGCCCGTTCTTGAGGACATGGCGCTGGTAGGTGAGGGCGGACGCGGGAGAGGCGGCGAGCAGGGATAGCAGGGCGAGTGTTCTCATACCCTTGTATTCTAGGATGAGCTCAAAGGCTCGGGGAGAGGCTTTGGGGCAGCGACCTGGGGGCAAAGGTCCTAGATTTTCTGGGTCTTGTCTAGTCGGGCAGAGGCACGCTGAGCGTCGTGATGCCGCGAGGCGTGCCGAAGCTCGGCTTGGCGTCGCGCTTGACGGCCTTGTCCGGCGAGTGGAACACGCCCTGCAGCATATCCCCGGGCTTCTCCTGGCCGGGCGTGAAGTAGCCGCCCAGCAGGGTCTCGATGTCGGCGGTCGGCGCCCCCGCCGCCAGGTAGCGCTTGACGAGCAGCGAGTCCCGCTTGGGCCCGATGAAGTAGTAGCCGGTCTGCTGTCCGTTCGGCGTCTTGACTTGGGCGAGCGTCCGGCCGTTGAGCACCTTGATGAGCTCGAGCTTCTCCTCGGGGAAGGGTGTCAGGTACAAGTTCGATTTATTGCTCATGAGACCGAGTTCGTTGTCGAAGCCGTAGGAGTTCGTGTCCGCGCCCAGGCTGGCGAGCCGACGTTTCTGCTTGAGGGCCTCCTTCATCGTTTCCATGAAGGAGCGGTAGGAGGCGCTGTACTTGCGCGTCTCCGGGCGATAGCCCGCGAAGCGGCCCGCGACCCAGTCCTTGCCCGGAATATCCTGGATGAGCACGCCGCCGAGGAACGTGCCCGCCGCGTCCCGGTAGAATATTCCGTGCCAGTCCTTGAGCGTGCCGTTGTCCTTGAGCTTCTGGTACATGTCGGCGCGCACGTGCTGGCGGCCGTTGGGCTTGGCCACGGTCTCTTCAAGATAGATCTTGTACCAGGCGAGAAAGTCCTTCTCGGTGAGAGGAACCGGGCCGACGTAAAAGTCCTTGCTGGCGTGGAGTGTCTGAGTAAAGCGCGTGCGCGCTCCCTGGGGCAGATCGTCGAGGAAATCCCGCTCGCTCTTGGCGGGCGTCACCCAGCGCACCCAATTGGTCTTGAGAAACCAGCCCGCCTTCTCTTGCAGGGCCGAGATCTCGTCGGCGTTCGGGTACTCGATGAGCGCCGCGTCGTAGCCGGATTCACGCAGGCGCTGTTCGTATTCGGGCTTGTAGGCCCCGGTCGGGAAGACCGCGAGCCGCATGCGCAGCGTCCCGCGCGGAGTGACGACGTCCTTGCCGCCCAGTTGAGAGGCGAGCGTGGCTCCCGCCGGGACGGGCTCGGCGGGCGCCGCATCCTGCTGATCGAAGGTCTTCGCGAGCCTATCGCGCAACGCCAGGAGGCTTGCGTCCGAGTCGTAGCCCTCCTCCAGCTTGAACGCGCCGGAGCGGATGGCGCTCTCGAGCCCGCTCAAGTGCGGTCCGAAGAGTCCGCTGAGCTCCGCGCGATGATCCTCGATCAACTCGGGCTTATGGGCGAGAACGTGGAGCAGGCTGTCGATGGACGCCTCTTGGGGGCTTACGGCCGGCGCGAGAGGGACGGGGGCCGCCGCCGACGGGTCCAGGGGCATGTCGAGGCCCTTGATGGGAGTCGGCGCCACGGCGGAGGCCGTCGCAAGCCCCTCCATGCGGGTGATGAGCCGGCTCTGCGCCAGGGGATGGGTGCGCATGTACTCGATTACCGGCTTCATCAAGCCCCGTGACGCCTGGCCGAACGCGGCCAGGCGGGTGGAGGTGATGATGAGGACGGCGGCCATGACGGCCCAAAAGCGCGTTCGGGATGTCATCGCGAGTTTCTCCGTGGGATGCCGCCAGTATAGGCCCGCTGCGGTCAATGCGCAAGGTTCTTTGGTCCCAGTCGCCGTGGTCCTTTCGGCCCTAGACAAATTCAGGTTCCGAGCCTATACTGCTACTACCACCATGAAGCGACCTCTCGCCTGCGCCGTTGCCCTCCTCATAGTCCTGCTTTCCCCGGGCGAGACCGCCTATCAGGCGTTTGCTCAGACGGTGAACAAGACCGGTGCGTCTGCGGGCTTGGCGGGTGACTCCGCGACTGCGGCCAACTCGGGAGTCAGCAACGGCGCGTCGCCCGTGCCGATCGCGATCCCCATTCAGATGCTGGGTTTGGGCGGCAGTCTCAATGACACCGCGCCGGCGCCCGCCGCGAACGTCAACATTGCGTCGGTGTTCAAGCCGGTGCCGCTGACGATCGTCACCGCTCTCCAGCCCGCGACCAAGGCCGACGGGGGCCGAGGCGGGCTGTCGACCGCATTGAAGCAAGGCTATGTTTTTTCGCGCACAATGGAGCCGGTTTTGGAAGGCGTCCAGAGCGGCGACGCGACGTCCGCGCTGAACGTCGTCTATGAGAACGCAGCCTCTCGGGCGCCCGGCACGGTACCGGGTCCCTTGGGCAGCGTCGCGGGCTTGAGTGGGGGGCTCAAGAAGTCCGAGCTTTCGGTCAGGCCGGAGACGACGGCGGAGATGCCGGCGGCCGCAGTCCCCGTCGCCAAAACCGGCTCGTGGCGGCGAATCCGTTCCACTTTCAATCTTTCCGAGTTCAGCAAGAGCGAGAAATCCTATATCCTCGGCCAGGCGGTTTTCCTGCTCGCGATCTCCGTATACCTCGCGTCGTTGCCGCTCCTGGTCAAGGCGCTGACCGGCGACGCGGCGATGACGGGGGTCGCGCGCATGGTCCACTACTGGGTATTCGGAGGCGCGTCTCTGTTCGCGGGAGCGGTTGTGGGCAAGAACCCGATGAAGCGCATCCTCGTCGGCGCGGCCGGAGGGCGCGCCCTGTTGTTCGGCTCGATCGGCGCGTTGGCTCTGTTCGGCGGCCTACCCTGGGCGGGCTTTCTCGCACTCGTCGGAGTGAACGCGCTCATCGTCGCCCATAACCACCTCATCGACATCGACACCGGCGGCGCGGCCAAGATATTCAAGAGCGCGGACCAAAAGTCCACGGACCATAAGATCGAGAAGGCCGGCTATGTCTACGACTTCATCTACTACGGCATGATGCTCGTCGTCCCCGCCATGATCGGCCTGCCGATGGACTGGATCGACGGACGCTACGGCTCCGGCAACGGCGCGGCGGCTGGCTTCTCCCTGTTCGCGGCCTTGATGGGTGTCGTGTCCTACATCTACGCGAAGCGCGTGGTCACGATCGGCGGCGCGGTCGCGGCGCCTCTGGCCGGCATCAAGGATTTCTTTAAGCGCGCGATCTCCGGGGTCCGGACCTTCGGCCGCATTCTGATGGACGTGCCGCGCCGCAATTGGGCGACGTTTCAGATCATCCTCGGCAATAAGGCCATCCTCGCGCGCTCGTCGATGGCGACGATGGAGAATTTCATCGAGGACGCGCTGTTTGCCGTCGTCCTGCCGACTTTCGCGATCGACATCCTCGCGGCGGGCGCCTTCGGCAACGGACTGCTGCTGAGCTCTATCACCGCGGGCGGGCTCGTGTCCTCTGTGTTCCTGATGAAGCGCATTCAAGACTTGCAGAAGAAGCATGGGACTTACAAGGTGCTGGCCGGCCTGACCGCAGTCGCGGCTCTCGCCTTCGTGCCCTCGATTGGGCTGTGGATGGTGCCGTCGATTGGGCTCGCGATCCCCGCTGTATTTATGATGAAGCTGATGCTTCAGCCGCTGCGCTCGCGCATGCGCGCGCTGCTGCAAACCGAGATCAAGAACGACCCTAAGGCCGCGCCGCACTCCGACGACATCTACAGTCTGATGACCTTCGTCGAGGTGCTCGCGGCGGGCGCGGGCGGCTTGGCCTTCGCGTGGCTGTTCCATCGCTCCCTGCCCGACTCCGCGCTCGCGCTGACCTTGGGAGCGCTCGCGCCGATGAAGATCATCACGATCGCCTTGGGCGCGCTGGGCTTGGTCTATTTCGGCGGCCTGCGCTGGGTGAAGCAGCAACTCAGCAAGCCAACGCGGACGGTTCATAAGTCGCCCGAGGGCAACGAGGCGAAGATGCTCGAACGCCTCTCGATCAGCCTGAAGGATAACGGTCTGCCGGCTTACAAGACGGCGAAGGTTGCAGGCCCCACCGCCGACGACCGGCCCACGGTCGTCATCCTGGCCCCCGCCTCCCGCCATAAGGTCGCCATCGCCCGGGAAGGAGGCCGTCAGGCTCCCGGAGACGTCAATCTCGTGCTCGACGCGGGGTGGCTGATCCAGGAGCGCCATCCCGACGGCCGCACGAAGCTTTTCGTCACGAAGGGCGTCGTCTTCGATGAGAAGGGGCAGGCGGTCGTCGTGGAGTACGAATCTCCGAGGCGGGTCCATTATTTCGCCAACTTCATGACCCTCGGTGCCAACAACCGGGTCGACGGCGTGCCGTACGAGGAGAATCTTGACGTCCCGCAATCCAATTCGCTCCGGCGTGAAGACATCATAAACGACAAGCTGGGCACGCGAATCGCGATGGCGGCCAAGGGCGTCGTCGTGCCGGTGACACTGGCGTTCCTTATGTCGGCGCATCCGTTGGCCGCAGCCGCTGCGAATGGGAGCTTGAGCGCGCCGAACGCCGCCGTCGCGATGATCCCCGAGGGCGACGGCGCGGACGACCGCGTCGCTGCGGCCGTGGACGCATATCTGACCCGGCTGGAAGGCGATGAGGTCGTCGTCAAGCCCTCCGGCACCCAATTCCATTCCGGGATCGGGGTCAAGTTCTTCAAGAAGACCGAACGCCGGTCGATACTCGATCATATCCGGGCTCTGCGGATGATCGACGGCATGACGGCGCAAGGGGCGATTCTTTTGGAAAGCCGCGTGAACTCGGCGCCGCTCGAGCGCGGCGGACGAAAAATGGAGACGACGCTTCGCGTTCTGGTCGCGCGCAAGCCCTTGGGTGGCGGCGAGGTGTCGGGCGTTTACGCACGCGTCGGCCCGTGGGGCAAGCCGACGACGATGGAGGCCGCCGATCCGCGCGACAATGCGACCGGGGAGCCTTGGGAGAGCTTGCTGAAGGATTGGCGCTCCGCGGGCTACCTGAATTCGACGTCCTCGCGCGAATTCGACGAGCAAGTCCGGGCTATGGGTCCCCTCGTTCTTTCCGCCCTCTCGGAATATGAAAAAAAGTTTCCTCGCGCGCCTGGGGAGGGTTACCAGGTCTCGACCGACATGATCGGCCTCGACGTCATGATCGAGCTTCGCGCAGGGAAGCTCGTTCCGGTCGCCATCGAGATCAACGATCATGATTCCGGCAGTCAATATAATTTAGACCAGATGTATCCGAAGCGTTCCGGCGAACACTCCCGCGTCTGGGTCGCCACTATGCTTGCCCGCGCGCGCCGCGATGCTCTCAAGGGCAAGCGCATCGTGATCGTGGGGGCGGGCTACGAAGGAAAAAAGCCGGTCTTCGAGCGCGCCCGCGAGCTCGGCGTCGACATCATCCTCGTCGACAGCGCGAAGAGCTGGGCCAATGACCCGCGCTATATTTCCGAGCTGATCGCGACCGACAACTCCAAGCCTGAGGAAGCCCTGACGATCGCCCGCAAGAAGCTGCGGCTCTCGGCGCGCAAGAAAGGCAAGATCGACGGCATCACCACCTTTTGGGAGGACGACGTCGCCCTGACGGCGGACGTGGCTCAGGCTCTGGGCCTGCCGTACCACGCTTCCGAGGCCGCGCGCACGGCCCGCAATAAGTTCAAAACGCAGGCGCTGCTCGCTCAAAAGGGCATACCAGCCGCGCGTCAGGAGACCGTCTCGAATCTTTCCACCGCGGCGGACGGGAGGGCTCGCAAGGCCATGGTCGTCGCGTTTCGCAGGTCGGCGGCCAAGGTGGGTTTCCCCGCGGTGATCAAGCCCTTGTCCGGCGCCGAGGCCATCGGGACGGAGAAGGTCTCCTCCCTCAAGGAGGCCGTCGCCGCCTACAAGCGCATCAGCCCGCTCATCAACCCCAAGACGGACGCGGTTTTCGCCTCAAACTCGGACCTTCTTCTGATGCAGTACCTCGACGGCCCGGAATACGACGTGGACCTGGTGATGGTCGCGGGCAAATCGATGTTCGCGTCCGTGACCGACAACAAGCTCACGCGGGAGCCCTCGTTTCTGGCCACCGGCTCGCGCCTGCCCAGCACCTTGACTCCCCAGCAGCAGAAGAAGGCGGTCGAGCAGGCCATCGTCTCTGCCCAGGCCCTGGGCCTGAGCGACGGCGTCCTCCACATGGAGGGCAAGTACACCTCCGGGGGCCCGCGCCTCATTGAGGCCAACGCGCGCATGGGCGGGACCTACGTCTACGACTGGATCAAGGGCGTATGGGGTGTGGATCTCGTCGAGGAGGGCCTGATGGCGGCGGCGCGCATTCCGGGGCGCCCGTACAAGCCGGCCCAGCCGGTCGTCCATCTCGACGGCGACTTCGTCAACTCCGACAAGGCCGGCGTGATCAAGGTCCTGGAGCTTCCCGATGAAGCCCGCGGCATGCCCGGCTTCATCCGCTTTCGCATGGTCAAGCAGGTCGGCGATCGCATCACGACCAACGAGGGCGGCGGCTACATGCGCGTGGCGATGCTCGAGGTCGGCGGCAAGAACGCCGACGAGGCCCGCCGCAACCTTGACGCGATCAAGGCGAAGATACGCTTCGTCGTCGAATAATCTCCGACTTCGCCTCCGAAAAATCTAGGCCTTTCCCCGACGAATAAATAGGCCCTTCGGGCATTCTGTTTTCTCTCGGGCGTTGCTAGACTCGGGCAATGAAACATCGAGTCCCCGTCGCAGTCCTCGCCTCTCTTCTCCTCGCGTCATCCTCATTTGCCCAGACCATGGGCGTTGTCGTGCCCCGCCTGCCCGGCGGCGCCCCGGCGTTGATCATCTCCGGCGCGCCCGTGCTCGCAGGCGGCTTCTCGATGTCGACGTTGGAGCCGCTCGCTCTGACGCCCACGCTCGCGTTGGCCGCGATCGCCGCGGCCCCCGTTAATATCTCCCAAGCGACCGCGCTCGATTCCGGGCGGACTTTAAGCGGCGCTCTGTTCACGGCGTCCGAGCAAGGCAGGGACCCGGCGCCGGTGCTTTCCGCAGCGTTCGACGGGAACATGAAGAGGGCTACCGGTGCGACGCCGGACGCGGTTTACAATCCGCTTGACTCGTTCATTCTTGAGGCGCGGAGCCGTTTTGCCGCGCTGCGCCGCGAGGAAGCCGAGCGGGGATCTCGTCCCGAGGGTGCGGTCCCGAGCGACGAGGAGATGTACGGTCGCATGGACCGCCTGCCCTCGACCAACTCCGAGCGCATGAAGTTCATCGTGGATCTTTTCAAGCTCGGCGGCGCGAAGGATGGAGATATTGTTCTTCAGGACGCCGACCGGGGCCGCAACAACGTCATTGTCACGAAGAAGGGCAAGACCGACCGCGTGATCGTGATCGGCGGCCACTACGACAAGGTCAGCGAGGGCCTGGGCAAGATCGACAATGGCACCGGCTCGACGATGGTCGCCAATCTCTATCAAGCGCTTCAGGACGTGGACACCGACGCGACGATCGTCTTCGTCGCCTTCGCGCGCGAGGAAGAGGGCCTGTACGGCTCTCGGGCGTACGTGAGGTCGCTCGATAAGGCCAAGCTCGGCAAGATCGACGCGATGATCAACCTCGACACGCTCGCGGTGGACGGCACGTTCTCATGGAAGAACAACTCCACGCGGGCGGTGCTCGACCGCCTCGCTCAAGTCTCGCGCGAGAGCGGCCACGCGCTGAAGGAAGACTACCTCAACGGCGGCGACGCCGACTCCTCGACCTTCCGCGACGCGGGCATTCCCGCGGTCACGGTGTACGG
>JBBTJN010000035.1:0-18617 GCA_038059415.1 Elusimicrobiota bacterium
CCGCGGCCTCCTGCCAGCCCATGTGCTCGAGCATCATCACGCCGGAGAGGATGAGAGAACCCGGGTTGACCATGTCCTTGTTGGTGTACTTCGGGGCCGTGCCGTGCGTCGCCTCGAAAATCGCCACGCCGTCGCCGATGTTCGCGCCGGGTCCGATGCCGAGCCCGCCGACCTGGGCCACGGCCGCGTCGGAGAGATAGTCGCCGTTGAGGTTGGGCGTGGCGAGAACCGAATATTCGTCCGGGCGAAGAAGCAGCTGTTGGAAGGTCTGGTCGGCGATGCGATCTTTGATGAGGAGCTTGCCGGCCGGCATCTTGCCGTTGAGGTCGTCCCATAGCTCGGCTTCCGTGACGATCTGGTCGCGGAACTCAGCCTTGGCGATCTCGTAGCCCCAGTCGCGGAAGGCGCCTTCGGTGAACTTCTGGATGTTCCCCTTGTGGACGATCGTCACCGACGGTTTTTTGTGCGCGATCGCGTACTGGATGGCCATGCGGACTAGGCGCTGGGTGCCGGTCTTGGAGATCGGCTTGATGCCGATGCCGCTGTCGGGAAACGGAATCTTCGCGCCCATCTCCTTGGTGAGGAAGTCGTAGACCTTCCGGCATTCCGGCGTGCCCTGCTGGTATTCGATGCCGGCGTAGATGTCCTCGGTGTTCTCTCGAAAGATCACGATGTTGAGCTTCTGCGGCTCCTTGACGGGACAAGGAACGCCCTTGAACCAACGCACGGGACGCACGCAAGAATACAAATCAAGCTGCTGCCTCAGCGCTACGTTGACGGATCTGAAACGCGGCGTGATCCATTCGCTCTTGCACTTTGGACAGCTCACGGGGCGGTCCATGAGTTCGACCGCGCAGTCGAGGCAAACGAATTTAAAAGAGCCTGCGGGCGTGGTGAGGGGACCCTTGAGGCCGACTCGGTACTCGCGGAAGGCGGCGACCGTCTCCTCGGGGAGAACCGTGTCCTTGTCGTAGTTCTTCAGAGCAGTAAGGCCGGCGTACACTTCCATCCACGCGATCTTCTTCTTGCCGCCGTAGGCCTTTTCAACGGCGCCGTCGAGGACGATCTTGGTGGCCTTCCAGAGGTCGAGGCCGGTGCCGTCGCCGGGAAAATAGGGGATGATAGGATTATTGGGAACCTGGAGCTTGCCGTTGCTGTAGCCGATCTTTGCGCCGTTCGTGGGGACGGTGTATTTGGGCATGAATTCCTCTCTTTTATTTTTGTCGCGAAGTTATACGTGGAGCAACGCTTTGGCCGCAGCCTTAATGGCCACGAGCGCGGCCTCATACATGTCGGATACGGCGCCGGAATTGTCCGAGTGCGAAAAGTAGATCGGCGCCATGTCGCGCTGGGTCACGGGCTGCAGGCGGGAGAAGGAGCCGGGGGTGGACATGGGCATCGGGTGGCCGCGACGGTAGACGCGGACCTCCCTCAGTTGGTCGGCCCAACCCGGGAACATGGAGATGAGCTCGCTGGCCGCGGCGTGCGACTCCTGGAGGACCTCCTCGTCGTCGAGGAGGTCGGCGCGCGAGGCTTCGGTCTTCGGGGCATAGACGGTGATGACCTGCTTGCGGTTGAGATCCCCTCCGTCGGCGTACGTGGCCCAGTCGGCGGGAATAAAATCGGTGAAGTGCTTGGCGCCCACGGCCCAGTTGTCGTAGTTGAGATTCCAGACGACCTTGTCGAAGCAGAGGTTGTAGACGAGGTAGGGCGCGTAGCGCATCGCTGCCATGGCCTTCTTCTGCTCATCGGGGATGTCGGCGACGACGTGGCGGGCTATGTATTTGGGAATGGCCATGACGCAGGCCTTGGCCGAAACCGTTTCGGGCCGGCCATCTTTCATGAAGCTGATAAGCACGCGCGTGCCCTCGCGGCGCACGGCGAACACGGTGGCGCCCGTGATAAATCTTTTTTTCTGATCTTCCGGGAAGCCGGCGAACAGCTGGCGGGAGATCATGCCCAGTCCGCCCTCGAAGGTGTGCCGCTCGCAGGGGGCCCACTCATGGACTGCGTTCAGGCCGACGAGCGCGGAGGTATCCGAGGTCTTCGCGCCCCAGTTCGAAGGACCGAAGTAGTCCCAATACTGCGCGACGTGCGCGTCGTAGTCGCAGAGCAGGTCGGAGAAGCGCATCGAGTCGAGCTTCGCGGCGTCCTTGACGCGGTCCAGCTTGGCGGTATCGCGGATGAAGCGGCGGAAATCGTCCTGCACGGACTTCGAATAAGGAAGCTGAGCGTAGCTTGGGTAATCGGGGTCGCTGTTCCAGAAATCCTTGATCCACTTCCCATCCCAGTGGGCCGAGTCATTCCCTTTGATGACCGAGGGGCTCACGTTCCAGCGCTTGAACAGAGCCTTGACGTCATCGTTTTCCAGGGAGAGCCAGGCCGAGCCGGTGCAGTAGTTGAGACCTTCCCAGGATTGCATCCAGCAGTTGCCGCCCACATGGTCGTCCTTCTCGAGCATGAGAAAATCGCTGCCGAAGCAGCGCTCGGCCGCGGCCAAGCCGGAGGGGCCGCCGCCTACGACGATCACATCCAAAGAGCGCGAAGGCGGCGGCAGGGACTTCATGAGGCCGTCGCGGACGTCGTGGCAGACCTTAGTTTCTTCCGAAGAGAGGCCGGCGGCGGGCGGGCCGCCGGGCTTGCCTTTGCCCGCCAGGGCACAGCCCAACGGAGAGGCCGACGCGGCCCCGGCGATCACCCACTTGATGAAGGAACGGCGCGCAATGTCCACGCGGGGTTATTAAAGCAATTTTGAACGATTGAGAAATGCTTTCGTGTCTTCGGCGCCCTGAACGAGCATCTTGACGAGACCGGCGGCGCGAAAGTCGAGCATCAGAGGTTCGAGGCGCCGTGAGGGCTCCAGACGACGCACGCGCGGCGGCGGGTTTAAGTTCTGGAGCCCCCGCAGGCCGCCGTCTACGAGGGCGCGTGAGGCCTCGCGGCAGCGCTGGTCGATGCTCTGCCACGGCGTCCACCCGCGGCGTCCGAGTTCGTCGGCCCGAACCATTTCGAGGACAATGACGTCGGCGCAGCGGGCGAGCGGCGCGAAATCGAGTGGCGACGGCATCGGGACGCCGCCGTCGATGAGGCGGCAAAGGCGGCCGCGGTAGTGGATGTCCACCGGAGGAAAGACGAGCGGAATGGCGCAACTCGCGGCTATGTGATCGATGAGCGGTCCATCCCAGCCGTCGCGCCCTCCCGGCGTGAACCGGGCGTTGATCGGCGCGCCCTCGGCGGGGCAGGCGGTGACGATCGTGAACTCCGCGCGCAGGGCGGCCTTGGAGGCCTCCTCGTCGCGCGCGGCTTTGAAGAATGCGCGCAGAGGCTCGATGGAGCACAGCGAGAAGGGGCTTAGGCGTGGGCTCAGGCGTAGTGCGCGTGCAGTCAGCGTACGCCAGCGGGCCATGGTCTCGGGCAGGCGATCGAAGGCGAGCGCCGAACCGTTGATCGCTCCGATACTGTAGCCCATGACCGCGTCGAAGCGAAGGCCGTGGGCTTCCAATTTCTCGAGGGCGGCGGCCTGCCAGGCACCGAGGGATCCCCCCCCTTGTAGAAAAATGCCGAGAGGACGATTGAACATCGTGTTCACCGAAGGGGGCGCAGCGCGATCAGGCGCTCATAGAGCGCCTCCTGCGAGCGCACCATGCCGTCGATGTCGAACTCGGTCCCTATGGAGGAGGAGGCGGCGGCGGCGAGCGTCTTGCGCCGGGACTCGTCTCTCAGGAGAGCGCTCACGCGCGTCGCCATGGCGGCGTGGTCGCCGGGCTCCACCAGGAAGCCGTTGACCCCGTCCTGGATCAGGTCCGTGACGCCGTCGGTCGCGTAGCACACGGCGGGCAGACCGCTTTTCATCGCTTCGACGAGCGCGCGCGGCAGGCCTTCCCATAGCGAGGTCAGCACGAACACGTCGGCTGAAGCAAGCCATTCGACTACGTCGCGCCGCCAACCGAGGAATAGGACCTTGCCTTCGAGTCCCAACGCGAAAGCCCGATCCTCGAGTGCGCGGCGCTGGGGGCCGTCTCCGATGAAGACGAAGCGGGCCTCGGGCACCTCGACAAGGACCGACGCCGCGACCGATACGAAGTCGCCCGCGTTTTTCTGCGGCTTCAGGTTGCCGACGGAGACAACGAGAAGATTGTGCATGCCGACGCCGACGGACATCTTGAGCCTGGCGGCGTCAACGGGCGCGGGCAGGCCGGCAAGCTTAACGCCGGAACGGATCAATACGGCGTCCTGCGCACGCGCGATCCCGTGTTCGGCCGCGTATGCGACATTAGCCTTGGATACGAAAACGAATACGTCGGTGAAGCGTGCGCAGAGCCGTTCCAAAAAAACGTAAGACTTCTTAACGAAGAGCGGCTGGCGATCGTGAAATCCGAAGCCGTGATACGTATGAACAACGAGCGGCACTCCCGCCAGCGCGGCCGCGAGCCGTCCCAAGATTCCCGCCTTGGAGCTGTGGGTATGGAGGATGTCGGGCTTCTCGGCGAGAAAAATTTTAGTCAGTTCGAGCAGCGCCAGCAAATCATAAAAGGGAGCGATGTCCCGACGCAGCGACTCGACGACGATGGTCTTGACGTCGGCATCGTTGTTCACTTCGTCGTCGAGCATCCCGCCCGGCCCGCACGCCAACACCGGTTCGAATTTGGAGCGATCCAAATTGCGAACCGTATGCAGCGTGTTTTGCTGGGCCCCGCCGAGGTCGAGGCGGGTGACGAGATGGACGACCTTCGCGGGCATAGGGGCGATTCTACTACTTGTTCTTCTTCTGCTTGTGAAAGTCGCGAGTGCGCTTGTAGGGGCCGACGGAGGGCACAGAGGACTTCTCCATGAGAGGGTGGAGGAAGTCCTTCACCTCGAGGCGCGGGAAGTAGAAGTGGACGATCTCTCGCCAGGGGGCGCCGAGGCTGGCCTGTCCCAGGGCGCCCGCGCGCGGAAAACCCAGGCCGGAGCCGGTGCCGGCGCCCCAGAGGATGACGCGAGAGACGCGCTTGCCGTCCATCAGAGGCTGCAGGGTGAAGAGGGTGGAGCGAAGGGAGTTGGGACCAAGGAGTTCGTCGATCTCCTTGCGACCGGTGTAGAGCGCGGAGCCGTCCGCGCCGATCACCTCGAGGGCGCGCACGCGGCCCGTCCGCGTGCGTCCCGCCACGCGCAGATGGCGTATCGTGCCGACGTCCTTCCGGCGTTCGACGCGCTTGCGGAGGTCTTGGGCGTCGAGGATGCGCATCCAGCGCGAGGAATTCGGCGTCGCGATGGCCGCGGCCTCGCTGAACAGCCCCTCGGGCGGAGCTTCGTGCGTGTAGCGTTCGAGCTCGACTGGCGTGCGCCAGGGAGTGCCGGGCTTGACGGAGTCCTGCACCGAGACGAGGTGCTCGAAGCCGGGGTCGCCTGTCTCGGAGCCGTCTTCGGTGGCGCCGCCGCTGTCCCCGTGCTGAAGCACGCGTGCGGCCCGACCCTTGAGCGCGAGGGCCAGGCCCTCGGTGTCCGCCACGGCCTCGGCGGCCAATCGCATCTCGCCGCTGACGCCGATCGTGCGCTGGGTCGAATCATCGTCGAGCAGGTCGCAGCGTTCAAGGGTCTCCTCTCGGTTCTCGCTGGCCCAATAGGCGGCGGTACGCGAGACCACGGCCTGGGCTCGCAGCGCCTGTGGAGGGCTGTCGATGGGCATCACGAGCGAAACGACGCCGAGCAAGTACTGTTCGACGGGTGCGACCTGTACGAGGCGGAAGCCCCAGGGGTTGGGCACGACCTCGACGGTGCCGCGCACCTCGCGATCGCCGCAATCCACGCCTACTTGGTCGGTGATCGCGCCGCTCTTGATCAGGACGGACCCTCGCTTTGCGTCGGGGACGAAGGAGAAGGGCGTTTTGGAAGTGAAGAGGATATTGCGCGAGGCGTCGCGGACTTCGACGAGGCCGTTTTCGGGACGAAAATCAATCTCCCATTGCTCGAAAGGGCGGCCGTTATTGCGCAGCATGCCGTGGGAGACGGAGGTTACTTTAAAGGCTGCGTTCGTCACGATATACGCGCGCGTCATCGAGGCAGGGCGCCCATCGGGCGCACCGTAGAGTCCGACGCGGATCATGCGCGTCGAGGTCGGTAGGGGCGGGTCGTTCCTGTCGGGATCGAGCACCGGCCGGGCGACGCGGCGCACGCCGGCGGCGGCGTCGAGATCCCCCGTGATGAAGCGCCCGGTTTTTTCGTAGAGCCTCCGCGCCTGGGCGTCGCTAGGATCGAGCGACAGGACCTTCTTGTACGCGCGCCAGGCGCCGCGGTTGTCCCCGGCGTCGATGAGCGCGTGTGCGAGGCCGCGCAGGGCCTCGTTGTTCGCAGGGTCGACCTCGACGGCCTGGCGCAGATAGGTCAAAGCCGTCTGACGGTCTCCGCGCATCAACGCCGCCTCGGCGATGAGCTGAGCGGAAATCGAGATCGCATAGGGGCCGGAGATGCCCGCGCGGCGCAGGGGGGCCTCGGAGGCTTTCGGCTTGGAGTCGAGGATGTACGTCAGCCCGATCCCGACGTTCGCCTCGGCCTGAGTGGCCGTTGTCGAGGAGCGATCGAGCGCGCGTGTGAATATGTCGCGGGCTTCGCGCAGCCGACCCGTCGCCATATACGACCAGCCGCGTTGATTCCAGGAGAAACCGTCGGCTCCTTCCAGCAGTGAAGCTTTCAGCCACTGGGCGGTGGCCGCCTCGTGCCGGCCCTCGTCTCGAAGCGTCAGGGCGAGGTTAGCCTCGATCTCAGGCGCCGCGATGCCGAGCTCCGATAGATAGCGCCACGTGCTTTCGGCGTCGTCGTAGCGGCCGGCGAGGAACGCGCCGCGTGCGCTCGCCAGGGCCTCTGCCGCGTCGGCCTGCGCGCGCGCGGGCGCCGCAGCGGGGAGGGCGCCTGCGATCGCCAGGAATAACGCCAGCGCACGCTTCATGGGCGGGCGGCCTTGCTCTTTGGGCGAGAATCGTCGAATAGATCGGCATTGAGGTCCGCGGCCGCGGCCGGCCGGAAGGTTTCTTTTTTTCGAGGGATAGCCAGGCGCAGCTTATTGAGCCGCAAGATGGCCGCGGAGCGGTAAGCGGGCGTGTCGAGTCTGAGCGCGTTATCGGCGAGGCGTTTAAACTTCTTGACATCGAATCCGTTGGCAGCGGCGGTCGCGATCTCCGCGCTGACGGAGCGGTGCAAACCGCGAAGCTTGGCCGATTCGCGGACTTCGGAACTCTTGATGATGTCGGAGGAAAGCGGCGAGACTGCGTCGGCAGGCGGGTGCATCATGAGGTCGGCGCGGCCTTGAGCGTAGCCGCCCCAGCGTCGTCCCGCCCATAGGGCGGCCAACACGAGAGTGATCCCTATGATGAAACGGCGCTCGATGAGGCGAAGCAGAAGGTCCATGATGGTTTCAACCCGCTGCGGGTGGTGTCACCGGCGGCGTCGCGCAGAGTATGACGATCTTGTTCGCGATCGAGGGCAGGCTCATGCATTTCTGCCCCATCTCCTCGATTTCCTGGGCGATGTGCCAGGCGAGAATTTTGTGATCATTGGCCCGGATGTGTTGATGGGCAAGCAGGGACATGTCTTGCAGGGTCTTCATCGAATTGGCGACGCGCGAAGACGCGCGCATGACGCCGGTTGCGAACTTCGCGGCTTCGAGGTCATACTTGGCATTGCGCTCAATCGAGGCCAGCAGGCCCGGAAGGCCGGAGAGATCCATGCCGAACGTGCGCAGGCCGAGGCGGAAATTTTGAAGGTCGTATCCGAACATCGTGTCGTTGTTCTTCATGTTGTTCTTTGCCGCGGCGGATATTCTTTGGGCGCGGAACAGGAGGTCCTCGAGCTTTATCTTGACGTCGCTGATGCGATCGGCGGTGCTGGCGAGCTGGCCTTCGAGCTGCTTGAGTCCGGGAACTAGGTCCATATCACTCTTTCAACAGATCGTCTAGAAGCGTTTCATCGGCCGGCTGTCCCTTTGCCGGCGTCATGACGTCCTTCGCCTTTTTCGCGCCGCGGGGCGGTTTGGAGCGGGCGCGGCGGGGCTGCGCCGTGGAGGGCGTCTCGACGACCGCACCGTCCGGCGGCGCTGCGCCGGGATCGGTCAACGTCGTGTTTTCGGCCTTGGCCGGATCGCCCGCGAGTATCGAGTCGAGCGTATCCTCCGCAGGGGCTTTCTGCGCCGCGGGCATCTTCGGGTTGACCTTCACGGGCTTTGGTCTCGGGAGTGCGGGGGGTGCTGCGGCCTTCCCGGTGAGGATCGACTTCGCCGCGGCGTTGCGGCCGATGAGGGTCTTGCCTTCGAGGTCGACCTCGAACTCGTATGCGATCGTGGGCGCGCCCGGAGCGGAGCTGCGGGTGAAATAATTGACCTGGACGCGGCCGCCGGCAAGCGGGTCCGCCATCCACGGCGACAGATTCCCGGCGGACGGCGCCATGTTCTCGAGAGCGCGCTCGAGGGTGAGATCTCCGGGCAGCGGCCATGCTTTCGCGAATTCAACGGCAAGCTGGCGGGAGTCGGGAACCGCGACCGACACCGGCTCGGGCGGGGGCAGCGGTTCGGGCGCAAGCACCTTCACGGGTGCTTGCGGCTTGCGCAGGCCGGGCACAAAACCGTCCATGACGGCGAGGCCGCCCAGCGCGGCGAGGCCGGCCACGGCGACGATCATCAGGACCTTTTTGCCCTTCGGCGCGGGAGGCGGAGGCGCCACGCTGATGGATTCCTTCTCGGTCGGCGACGTGGGCGTCGCGGTGGGCGCGAGCGCGCCGGCTGAGGGATCATTGAACGACATGGGGTCGAAGCTCGGCATTGCGGACGGCTCCGCCATGCTGCCTGGCATCGGCGGTATCGATGCGTCGAAAGTTGTCGGCGGCGCGAGGGCCATAGTGGGCAATGCGGACGGTTCCGCCATGCTGCCTGGCATCGGCGGCATCGATGCGTCGAAAATTGGCAGCGGCGTGGGGGCCATCGCAGGAAACTCGCGGGTCGGCTCATGAGACGGCAATAGAGCAGGCGTAACGTCCGCGCAGGCGTGCGTGTGAGGTTGGGGGGAGCTCTCGCCCAAGGCAGCGAGCGGCGCTTCATGCGTCTTCGGCGAAACAATGGGTGCGGCGGCCGCGAGTTCGGCTTGGCGGGCCTTGGATTCCTCGAGCTGACGGCGCAGATCCTCGACGTCGCGCGTGAGGCCCGTCAAAGCCTGGCCTTGCTTCTCCACGTCATGCTCGACGAGTTTCTCCTCTTCGACGGCCTTGTCGAGCGCCTCGCTCAGCAGGCGCACGGAGGAGAGACGGTCCTCGAGCCCGGCAATCTGGCGCTTGAGCTCGTCGGACTCGCGCTGGTGCGCGACGGTCTCCTTCCTAATCTCGCTGGACTCGTGGCTCTTGCCGGCGAGTTCCCGATGTACGGACGACAGTTCCTCGTCCTTCGCGCGCAGGCCCTCCTGAAGCTGGAGCACGATCTCCTCGAGCGTCGCCACTTTTTCCTGGATGCTTCCAAGCTGCGCCAGATCCTTAAGGGTCGGCTCGGACGGCAGGCCCGCGATCGAGAATACGGAGGTCTTCCCTCCGGTATTGGAAGTCGCTCGGACGAGCGCCACCGATAAATCTGGGACCATTCCCGCGCGTTGCCAATCGCCCATGCTGGTGCCGCGCCGTCCTTCCGGGCAGACCAGGCTTTCCGGTGAAAACACTGAAATCTTGCCCATCTCGTCGGGCTCGTAAGGGCCCAAGACCTGATTGTTCTGGAAGATCCAATATTTCATGGGTCTTAGATTATAAAGGAGAGAGGTGCTCACGCTGTGTCGAAATTGTTACCAAGCTTATCCCCTGAAGAATAACCCTGCGGCGGCCCCGCGTCAAGGTCCCCTTGCCAACAGTTCGGGCGCGCAAGCAAATGGATTTAATTTTTATATTTTGCTATCATCACGGCCGACGGATCGGTAGCTCAGCGGTAGAGCAAACGCCTCTTAAGCGTAAGGTCGTGGGTTCGATCCCCACCCGGTCCAAATCTTTTTTTACCGATGGTCGGGACCGAGAGTTCCTCGGTCCGTTCTTTTAATGGGCGGGTGGCGGAATGGCAGACGCGCACGGCTTAGGACCGTGTGCCGAAAGGCGTGGGGGTTCGAGTCCCCCCTCGCCCATTCCGTAACCAGCCGGAGGCAACATGGGAATCTTTTCAGCGCT
Organism: Elusimicrobiota bacterium; assembly: GCA_038059415.1. GTDB lineage: Bacteria > Elusimicrobiota > Elusimicrobia > UBA1565 > UBA9628 > GWA2-66-18. The sequence continues at coordinate 10,162 of JBBTJN010000035.1, forward strand.
GAAGTCGGATAAGCCGAAATTCAAGAAGCTCAAGGAGGAGGGCTGCGTCGTCACGCTCTCCGTTGAGATCGCGCCGCAGGAAGTCACCGACCAATCGCAGACGGCGCTCATGAGACTCCAGGCCCTCGCCCGCATTCCGGGCTTCCGAGTCGGCAAGGCGCCGCTCGATATCGTCAAGAAGCACTTCTCCGGTCGTGTGCGTGAAGAGGCCGTGGATGTGCTAATTCGCAAGCACGTGCCCGCCGCCCTCGAGGACCTCAAGTTGCGCGTCGTCGAGACTCCGACGGTCGAGGATGTGAAGTGGAAGGACGGGGAGCCCCTGTTCCTCACCGTCCGCGCGGAGATCGCGCCCGCGCCCGTCGCCAAGGACTACCTTAAGATTCCCGTAACACGCAAGCCGCAGGTCGCTGATGAGGTCGCCCTGTCCAAGCGCATCGATGAGCTTCGGGACGCGCATGCGCGACTGGACGTCTCCACCGACGAAACGGTCGGTGAGAATAATTTCGTCGTCATCGACTACTCCGCCTCTCAGGGGGGCAAGACTCTCGCCAACGTAAAGGGCGCCTCCGAGCTCGTGAATATGTCGTCCGAGCAAAGCGTTGAGGGCCTTTTGGAAGGACTCAAGGGCATGAAGCGCGGCCAATCCAAGACGCTCAAGGTCAAGCTTGACGGCAAGGAAACCGACCTGAGCGTTACCGTTACCGCGATTAAGACCAAGGTTCTCCCCGAGGTCGATGCCTCGTTCGCCAAGGACATGGGCATGGAGAGCCTCGAGGATCTGAGGGGTAAGCTCAAGGAAGTTCTCGACCGCGAGGTGAAGTCCGCGTCAGAGTCCGACGTCGTGCGCCAGATTGAGGAAGCGCTCGTGAAGGCCAACGTCTTCCCGCTGCCCCCCTCCATGGTCGAGCGCCAACTTGAGGGCATGATGGAACGCATGCGCCGACAGCTCATGGGCGCCGCCCAGATTTCCACGAAGGTCCTGAAGGACCTGCGCGTGAAGCTCCAGCCGAAGGCCGAGGACGAGGTCCGTCTCGCGTTCGTGATGTCCGCGATCGCCGAGAAGGAGAAGATTGCGGTCACCGACGCCGAGCTCGCCTCCGAGCTGGAGACCGGTCTCAAGGATGCGGAGAACGAGGCGAAGAAGAAGGAACTGCGCGAAATTTTCGAGAAGCGCAAGGATCAGATCTCGCACATGATCCGTGAACGCAAGACCCTCAACCTCCTTAAGGAAAAGGCGGTCTACAAGGACGCGTAAATTATGCCCGCCATATTACCCCAAGTCCTCGAGAAGTGGAACCACGGTTCCGCCGTCGGCTACGACATCTACTCGCGCCTGTTAAGAGAAAGAATTATTTTCGTCGGCGGAGACGGCGGCGCGGTCACGACTGACTCGGCGAATCTAATTATCTCCCAATTGCTTTATCTCGACGGGGAAGACGGCGACAAAGAGATTCATCTGTACATCAACTCCCCGGGCGGCATGGTCACGGCCGGACTCGCCGTTTATGACACTATGCAGTTCATCCGCGCTCCCATCTCCACGCTCTGCATGGGCATGGCGATGTCCTTTGGCGCCGTGCTGCTCGCGGCGGGCACGAAGGGTAAGCGCATGATTCTGCCCCATGCGAGAGTGATGATTCATCAGCCATTAATAAGGGGTGGAATGCAGGGTCAGGAAACGGACATACGCATCGAGGGCTCGGAGATGGCGAACACACGCACGCGCCTCTCGCAAATTCTCGCGAAGCACTGCGCCCAGACTTTCGAGAAGGTCGACAAAGATGTCGAGCGCAACTTCTACCTCTCGGCCGAGGAAGCCGTCGCTTACGGGCTCGTTGACGTGGTCGTGCCCCCAAGCAAGATCCTTCCCGGATTCAAGCTGTGAGCGAGGCCAAGAAGATCCCCGCCCGCCCGGCCCGCCTGCCGCTTCTCGCGGTTCGAGACGTCGTCGTCTTCCCGCACATGGTACTGCCTCTTTCCGTCGGGCGCCCCAAGTCGGTGAAGGCGATCGAGGCGGCGATGAAGGACCACGCGAAGTTCCTTTGCGTGGTCGCGCAGAAGGATGTGACAATCGAGGATCCGAGGCCTGAGGACATGTACGGCATTGGAGTGCTCGTCGAGGTCGTGCAGTACCTGAAAATGCCCGACGGCACTCTCAAGGTTTTCCTTCAGGCGCACGCGCGCGCCTGCGTGAAGGCGATGGAGTTCGACGCCGAACGTGGGCATTGGGACGCGGCTTTGACGTATCCCGAGGCGCCCGCTAAAATTACCGCGGAGACGAAGGCGATGGTGCGCCATGCCCTCGAGATCGGAGAGGAACACTCGAAGTTCGCTCGCCGCGCCCCCGATGCGATGCCCACGTTGGGCGCCGTCGAGGACCCATCCGAGCTCGCCGACAAGCTCGCGGCGGTCTCCGTCATGAAGGCCGCCGACCGTCAATCGTTGCTCGAGGTGGTCGACGCGAAGGTCCGTCTTGAGAAGCTGATCGTCATCCTGAAGGCCGACATCGAAATATTGACGCTCGAGAGGAAAATCCACACGCGGGTCAAGTCCCAGATCGAGAAGACCCACAAGGAATACTATCTCAACGAGCAGATGAAGGCGATTCAGAAGGAACTCCGTCAGAAGGACGACTTTGTCCAGGAGATGGAGGAAATCAAGAAGGCGATCATGGACGCCAAGATGCCTGAGGGCGCCCAGACCGCGTCGCTCAAGGAACTTGGACGTTTAGAAAAAATGGCGTCGTTCTCCCCCGAGTCCACCGTTTCCCGCACCTATCTTGACTGGATGACTCACCTGCCCTGGTCGAAGCGCACGAAGGACGTCATCGATCTCAAGAAGGCGCAGGCGGTGCTCGACGAGGACCACAGCGGCTTGCCGAAGATCAAGGACCGCGTCCTCGAGTACCTTGCGGTCACCAAGCTCACGAAGGGGCTCAAGGGGCCCATCCTGTGTTTCGTCGGTCCTCCCGGAGTCGGCAAGACCTCGCTGGGCAAGTCCGTCGCGCGCTCGCTCGGACGCAAGTTCGTGCGCATGTCGCTGGGCGGCGTGCGTGACGAGGCCGAGATCCGCGGCCACCGCCGCACCTACATCGGTTCATTGCCGGGCCGACTGATCCAGCATTTGCGCAAGGCCGGCACGCGCAACCCCGTCATTCTTCTAGACGAAATCGACAAGATGGGCTCGGACTGGCGCGGAGATCCGTCGGCCGCCTTGCTTGAGGTTCTCGATCCCGAACAGAACTCGGCGTTTCTCGATCATTATCTCGACATCGAGTTCGACCTCTCTCAGGTGATGTTCATCTGTACGGCCAACGACCTAGGAGGGATTCCGGTCACGCTGCGCGACCGGCTTGAGATCATGACTTTCTCCGGCTATACGCTCGCGGAGAAGGTCTCGATTGCCAAGTCGCATTTGCTTGCCAAGGCGTTCGAGGCGCACGGCCTGAAGCCCGGACAGCTCGCCATCGAGGACGCCGCTCTCGAGCGTGTGGTCGAGGAGTACACGCGAGAATCCGGCGTGCGCCACCTTGAGCGCGAGATCGCGTCGCTCTGCCGCAAGGCCGCGCGCAAGGTGCTTGCCGATAAGACGCAAGCCGTCAAGGTCACGGCTGCGGACCTCCCGAAGATGCTCGGGCCCGCCAAATTCCCGCGCGAAATAAACTCGTTCAACGGCGTCGGAGTTTCCACGGGCCTGGCCTGGACCGAGGTCGGCGGCACGACGCTCGCCATCGAAGTTGTGGCTGTGCCCGGCAAGGGCGACGTCAAGATCACCGGACGGCTGGGCGAGGTTATGACCGAATCCGCGCAGACCGCCATGAGCCATGTGAAATCCGTCGCCGTCGAGCTCGGAATTCCCAATGACGCGTTCCGTCGTCGTGACTTCCATATCCACATCCCCGAGGGCGCCACGCCCAAGGATGGGCCGTCGGCGGGCATAGCGCTGGCGACAGCGCTCGCAAGCCTCCTTTCCGGGCGTGCCGTCGTGGACGGGCTTGCGATGACGGGCGAGATCACCTTGAGAGGCCGAGTGCTTCCCATCGGCGGCCTGAAGGAAAAGGTGCTCGCCGCCGATCGCGAGGGCCTTAAGACCGTCCTGTTCCCCGACGCGAATTTGAAAGATCTTGATGAAATCCCCGCAGAGGTTCTCAAGCGCCTTCAGATGGTGCCCGTCAAACATTTTCGCGACGTGGCGGCGTTGGCCCTCGGCCCCCTTCCCGCAGCCGTGCCTGCGGCGAAGCCCGCGTGGCTCACTCCCGGTCCTGTTGCACCAACGCCCAATCCTCCGAACACTCCGAGACCCTCATGACCGCCAAAAACATCATGCTCACTCCGGGCCCGACGCCGCTTCCCCCCACCGTGCTCGAGGCGATGTCCCGCCCGCTGATCCATCACCGGACCGCGGAGTTCGGCCGCATGTTCGTTTCCGTCACCGAGGACATGCAGTTCGTGTACCGCACAAAGGGGACCGTGCTCATGATGACGACCTCCGGCACTGGAGCCATGGAGTCGGCGGTCGTCAACCTTCTCTCCCCCGGGGACCTCACCCTCGTCTGCACGACCGGCGCGTTCGGCGACCGCTTCGTGAATATTCACAAGGCTTTCGGCCTGAAGCCGCTCGTCCTGCCCTTTGAGTGGGGTACGGCGATCGACGCGGAGGTCCTTCGCAAAACGCTGAAGGATAACAAGGGCGTGAAGGCCGCGTTCCTCCAGCACACCGACACGTCGACTGGCGTCGTCAACAATATCAAGGCGCTCGCGAAGATCGTGCACGAGGAAAGCGACGCGCTCGTCGTCGTCGACTCGGTGTCCGGCCTTGCCTGCGAGCCCCTCGAGACGGATGCTTGGGGTTTGGACGTGGTGGTGACTGGTTCCCAGAAGGGCTTGATGAACGCTCCTGGCCTCGGTTTCGCGGCGGTGTCCGAGAAGGCGTGGAAGGTTGTCGAGTCTTCCAAGCTCCCGAAGTTCAACTTCGACTACAAGCTCATCCGGAAATCTCTCGCAGATAAGGAGACGCCGTGGACGCCCGCGATCTCGATCGTGGCGGGGCAGGCTGCGGCTCTTCAGATGCTCCGCGCGGAGGGCATGGAGGCGTGCTGGAAACGCCATGACGACCTCGCCGCCCACGCGCGCAGGCTCCTGAGCGAGAAGCTCGGCCTGCCCTTCTACGCGAAGAATCCCGCGAACATCCTGACCGGCGTTATCCTGCCCGCTGGCGTGGATGGCGCAAAGCTCCTTGCCGACATTCTGAAGGAAGAGGGAATCTCGATTGCCGGCGGTCAACTCCACCTCAAGGGCAAGATTTTCCGCCTCGCGCACATGGGCTACATCTCCAAGTCCGACATCGAAGCCGGCGTGGACGCCCTCGCGCGCCGTCTCGTCGGAGTGAAGGCTTAGTGTGCCTAAGCTCAAGGTCCTCGTCACCGACAAGATCGATCCGGCCGGCCTTAAGCCCCTCGGGACGCATCCCGACATAGAGCTTATCTATCAGTTCGCGCCGAAGGCCGAAGACCTCGAGAAGGCCCTCGTCGGAGTCGGCGCGTGGCTGGTGCGCTCGGAAACGAAGATCACCGCGGACTGGATAGCGAAGGCGCCGGACCTGCGCCTGATCGGCCGCGCCGGCGTCGGGGTCGACAACATCGACCTGCCGGCCGCGACCAGGCGCGGCATCGCGGTCATTAATGCGCCGGCGGCCAATACGCTCGCAGCAGCCGAACATGCGTTTGCCCTCATGCTGTCGCTCGCGCGCCACATTCCGAAGGCCGACGCCTCGACACGAGAGGGCAAATGGGAGCGCGGTAAGTTCATGGGTGTGGAACTGTTCGGCAAGACGCTGGGCATCGTGGGCATGGGCCGGATCGGTCGGGAGGTCGCCAAGCGCGCGCAGTCCTTCGGCATGAAACTCGTGGGATTCGACCCGTTCGTGAGCGGCGCGCAGGCGCGCGAGATCGGAATCGAACCGATGACCTTCCTTGAGGTACTCGCCCAATCAGATTTCGTGACGCTGCACGTTCCCGGCGGCGAGAAGACCAACGGAATGGTCAATGCGGCCGCGCTCGCGAAGGCGAAGAAGGGAATATTCTTGATCAATTGCGCGCGCGGAGAATTGATCGACGACGGGGCGCTCGCGCACGCGCTGAAGAGCGGCCAGGTTTTGGGCGCGGCCCTCGACGTGTTTCACGCCGAGCCGCTTCCCGCGGACAACCCGCTTCGCTTCGCCCCGAACATAATCTTGACCCCTCATCTTGGCGCGTCCACGGCCGAGGCGCAGAGCCGCGTGGCGATCGAGCTCGCCCAAGCCGTTGTGGATTTTCACGACAATGGCATCGCGCCCAACGCATTGAACATGCCCGGCTTTGATCCCGTGACGCTCGCCGCCCTCGGCGAGTGGGTGCCCCTGTGCGAGGCGATGGGCCGCTTTCTCGCCCAGACGCTCGAAGGCGGCGTCAGCGAGTTTTCCTGCTCTTTCGAGGGCGAATTCAAGTCCGGCGAACGCCGCCCGCTCGGCGTTTGCGCGCTCAAGGGTTTTCTCACGCCGATCATGGGCCCGGGCGTCAGCTGGATCTCCGCGCCCGCGGTCGCCGCCGACCGCGGCATCAAGATCGTCGAATGCTCGGATCCCCGCGTCTGCGAGGGCGTGCGCCGCATGCTGACTTTGACCGCCGCGACCGACAAGGGTCCCGTTTCCGTGTCCGGCGCCGTGCTTGCGCCGGGGGAGCCTCGCATTCTGAAGCTCGGCGGCCTGCGCATAGACGTGCGGCCGCAGGGGAAGATGATCGTCATAGCGAACACCGACGCGCCCGGCGTGATCGGCCGCGTCGGCACCTTGTTGGGCATGGCGGGCGTGAATATCGCCGACATGCGCGTAGGCCGCCGCTCCTCCCATGGCGAGGCCGTCATGGTCCTCAATGTTGACGACGACGCCCCGTCCGCCGTGCGCGCCGAACTGGCCCGCCTTGAGGGCATTAGACGCGTGCATTGGGTGGAGTTGTAGCGTGACCCGGTCATGAGCGCTCCGGCGAATTGCCCCGGATGCGGCACCAAGCTCCAGTCCGATTGGGAGTCCTGTCCTAATTGTCCCTTGTCCTTTCAGGACGCGCCGCCGGAGAAAACCGCGTTCCAAAACGACAACTTCCGAAACTTCGGCATGCCGATCATTTTTTTCGGCGGTTTCGCCGTCGCCATTTGGACATTCGCCCAGTACATGTGGCGCACCGGCTCCGAGGGCACGCAAACCGTTTCCGCCGTCGTGACTGCTCGCCCCCCCGCCGTCAAGAGAAGCGCCGTCGCGCCGATCGTCGGCGGCGGCATTCAGGGGCGCGTCAACGAGAAACCGATCGCCAGGGACTTCCCGGACGACGACTTGCCTTCTACGCAAGCCCGGAAGAGTTCGCCGGAGAATGAGGGGTCCGGCATCATCTCCGTCATGCCCGCACAGGGCGTCCGCGCCGTCAAGACCAAGGCCGTTTCCGAATGGAAAATACATGGCGTGATCTGCAATCTGATCACGCTGAAGCCGGTGCCGGGCGTGCACATGATCTTCACCGACAACACGACGAACTTGCGGATTCAAATCGACGCCGACCCGCAGGGCCGCTACCGCGCACTCCTCCCGGCGCTCGTCGGGAGAGGGTACGTCGTGACGATGTCGAAGCCCGGTTACGAGTCGACCTATTTGGACCCGGGCATCCAGGGCGTTGCCAGCCTGCCCCGCGAGCGCCGTTTGGAGCTCGCCAGGGACCTGTCTTCGTTGCTCTCGAAGCCCTTTCTATTCGAGCCGGACTCCGGGGAGCCGCTCGTGGCCGACTTCTATCTGCCGCCACATTAGGGAGCGGGGCGGCTGCTTCTGGACCGTTGGGACGACTTTAAACGAGGGTTGCAAGTTCTATGGTCTTCTCGCCGACGGCTTGAGCGACGGCCGCATGAGTGATCTTCCCGCGGTAGACGTTGACGCCCTTGCTCAGGGCCTCGTCGCGGCGCACGGCTTCCTCCAGTCCGTGCTTGGCGATGTCGCGCGCGTATTTCAGCGTGACGTTCGTCAACGCGTAGGTCGAGGTGTGGCTGACCGCGCCCGGGATGTTCGGCACGGCGTAGTGCAGGACGCCGTGCTTGACGATGACGGGCTTGTCGTGGCTCGTGACCTCGCAGGTTTCGATGCAGCCGCCCTGGTCCACCGCGACATCCACGATGACCGAACCGGGCTTCATCTTCATGACCATGTCCGCGGTGACCAGCGACGGGGCCTTGGCGCCCGGAATCAGCACCGCTCCGATCAGAAGGTCGCAACGGACGACCGAATTCAGGATGTTCTCGTCGTGGCTCATTAAGGTGCTCACGGAGTTGCCGAACACATCGTCGAGGTAGGCGAGGCGCTGGGCGGAAACGTCGAGGATGTTGACTCTCGCGCCCATGCCGATGGCGATCTTCGCCGCATTGATGCCGACGACGCCGCCGCCG
>JBBTJN010000036.1:0-53869 GCA_038059415.1 Elusimicrobiota bacterium
CCGGGACGCCCGATGGACTCGGGGGCCGGCGCGTCCGCGGGCCCGTACTCGCGCCTGACCGGGATGCCCGACAAGGTCGTCGGGTCCGCAGCGGGCGCGTCGGGCGTTTTCAGCTTTTGGACGTCGGCGCTCACCGCTTCTCCCTCCGTTTGATCTTGTCGCGGTACTCGTCCATCTTGCGCAGGTTCTCCTGGCTGCGCTTGCGGCCCGCTCCCTTATTCTGCCGCCTCTTCTCTATCTCCTCAGCCTTCATCGCGGCGCGCTTCTCGAGGAACTCCTTGCGGTGCCCGCGCATGCGCGCCATCATCTCCTTGCGCAGTTCCCGGCGCTGGACCGGCGACATGACCTTCCACTTCGCCTTGATGTCAGAGAGGCGGCGGCCATGGCCGCGCATCCGTCCGCGATGCGCACTGAGGCGCTTGAGCTGGGCGGCATGCTCGGGAGCCAGGCCATTCTTGACCGAGGTCTCCTGATTTGAGATCAGCAGTTCGGGCGCCCCGCCCTGCGACCCGGTGACTTCGACCTTGCCTTCGTCGAAGACACCGATGGTGGAGTCGTCGCCGTCGACCTCGACGCAGAACTCCGTGCCGCGCACGGCGACGACGGCGTTGTGCGTGCGCACGCTCAGGCGCTGAGTTAAGAGCTTCTGGATCTTGGCAAGGAGCGTTCCCGCCGAGAGGAAGAACATAGACTCTCCCTTGGCGGTCTTCTCCAGCTTGAAATCGGCGTTCCCGCGCAGGGTGATCAGGCTGCCGCCGTCAAGCGCCACCTCGGCCCAACCGCCCTCGGCGACGACGACGCGGTCGCCTTCCTCGAGGGGCATATCGGCGGCGGCGGAGGCCTCGGAGGAGTCGTCCGCGGCGATGAGCGTCGCGTCGCCGGAGACGCCGACAAGGCGCGCATCCCAGCGCTCTTCCTGCGCGCGCGCGCAAACGGCGGCCAGAAGCGAGAACGCGAGGGACGCGGCGAGGGCATGTCTCATGGAGTCAATTCCACTTTAACGAACCGGTGTTTGCCCATCTTGAGGGTGAACGACGCCGGCGCGCTCACGGGCGCGTCCGCAGACGTCCTGATGCCGTCGATCTGCACGCCGCCCTGGAGAATGAGGCGGCGGGCCTCTCCCAGGGATTTCACGCTGCCCGTCTGGACGATGATCTGCGCGAGGGGCAGGCCGACTGCTACGCGCACGACGCGCAAGTCGGTCGGCAACTCCTTCTTGGAAAAGGTGGCCTCAAAGTACGCGAGGGCCTCGTTGGCAGCGGCTTCGCCGTGGAAGCGGGCGACGAGCGTGCGCGCGAGCGCCTTCTTCGATTTCATCGGGTGCTCGGCCTTCACCGAAGCGATGTCGGCGTCGGTGAGCAGTTCGTAATACTGGAGCATCAGCTCGTCGGACACGCGCATGGTCTTGCCGAACATGTCGTTGGGCTGATCACTGAGTCCGATCGAGTTGCCGTAGGATTTCGACATCTTTTTCTCGCCGTCGAGGCCGACGAGGAGGGGAACGGTCATCACCACCTGCGCCTCCTGGCCCGCGTCCAACTGCATCTTGCGACCCATCAGCAGATTGGTCAGCTGGTCGCTGCCGCCCAATTCGACGTCGGCCTTCACGGCGACGGAGTCGTAGCCTTGAAACAAAGGGTAGAGCACCTCAAGCAGGCTTATCGGGGAGTTCTCCGACATTCGTTTCTTGAAATCATCGCGGGACAGCACCTGCTGGACCGTATGCCGTTTCAGCGTGTCGAGAAGAAGATCACGCGTGAAAGGCCCCAGCCATTGCGAGTTATAGTGCAACTCGGTCTTCGATGCGTCCAGGATCTTAAAGGCCTGCTGTTTATAGGTTTCGGCGTTCGCCTTCACCTCGGCGGCAGTCAAGGTTGGGCGGGTGCAATCGCGGCCCGACGGATCTCCGACCATCGCGGTGAAATCGCCGATGATGAGCACGGCGACGTGTCCCCGATCCTGGAACTGGCGCAGCTTCGTGAGCACCACGCAGTGCCCCAGATGGAGGTCGGAGGAGGTCGGGTCCACGCCCAGCTTGACGCGCATGACGCGTCCGGAGTTCAGTTTCTTCGTCAGTTCCTCCTCGCTCACCAGCGCGAGGGCGCCCCGTTTCAGCTGGGCAAGCGTGTTTTTCTCCATGCTCGGCGAGATACTACAACCTAAGGCACGCCCGAGTCCACCAGTTAAAGGAAGTCGTAGGGGTCGGCGTCGAGGGTGAGCTTCACTGATGAGACCAGGGGGCAGGCGCGCGCGATCCTGAGGCCCTCTTCCACCCGGGAGACCGGAAGCTTCATGAGGATGTGATCACGAAACTTTCCTCGGACCTGGCGCAGGAGGGCAGGCGCCGGTCCCACGACCTCGGCGGGCGGGGGGAGGGCGGAACGAAGCGCGTCGCCATAAGCGGCCGCGGCCTCGGTCAGCTTGGTCTCGTCGGCGCAGGCGAGGACGGCGCGGATCAGGCCGCCGGCGGGGGGGTATTTCAGCTCGACGCGCGCGGCGAGCTCGGCGTCGGCCCAGGCGGCGTAGTCACCGTCGGCCGCGCCCTGAATGGCCTCATGCGCCGGGGACAAGGTTTGAAGGAGCACCTCGCCGGGCTTGTCCGCGCGGCCGGCGCGGCCGGCCACCTGGGCCAGCAACTGCATCGTGCGCTCGGCGGAGCGGAAGTCGGGCATGTGCAGCATCGTGTCCGCGTCCACGACGCCGACGAGCGTGACCTCGGGAAAATGAAAGCTTTTAGCGACGAGCTTGGTGCCGACGAGGACATCGGCCTTTCGCGCGCGGAACCGGTCGTAGACGCGCTCCTCGAGCTTTGCCTCTTTTGACACCGTGTCGCGGTCCATGCGCAGGACGCGCGCCCGGGGCAGGCGGCGCTTGACCTCGGCCGCGACGCGCTGCGTGCCGACGCCGCAGGTGCGCATCGCGGCCTCGCCGCAATCGCCGCACTTCTCGGGCGGCGGCCACTTCTTGCCGCAGTGGTGGCAGATAAGAACAAAACCTCCTTCAGCCGCCTCATGCGTGATCTTGGCCACGCCGCAGTCGCCGCAGCGGTCGATCCAGCGGCACTTGCCGCAGGTCGTCAGCGTAGAGAATCCGCGCCGGTTGACCAGCAAGATGGACTGTTCTCCGCGGCGCAGCCGTTCGGCCATCTTCTCGAGGAGCTCTTGCGAAAGAACCTCGCCGAAACGGCCCGGAGGCAAGGTTGTGACGGGCGCGCGCGGGACCGAGGAGACGCGATCGGGCATCATCAGCATTTCCGCATCGCCGCCGCGCGCCATGCCCCAGGCTTCGATGCTCGGCGTCGCCGAGCCTAGGACGACAAGCGCGCCGAATGCCTTCGCGCGCCCGATGGCGACCTCGCGTGCATGATAAAAAGGTGAATTGGAATCCTGTTTGAAGGACTCATCTTGTTCTTCATCGAGCACGGCCAGCCTTAAATCTTTATACGGCAATAGGCATGCCGATCGCGCGCCAACAACGACCTTCACGTCCCCGCGCGAGATCGCCAGCCACGCTCGGCGCCGCTCGCGCGGCGTGAGCCCCGAGTGCCACAGCGCCACGGGCACGCCCAGCGAGGCCGCGAACTCGTCGAAGAACGGCCGCGTCAGAGAAATCTCGGGCAGAAGGAACATCGCCTGGCCTCCGTCCTTGCTCGCGCGGCGGATCAGGCGCAGGTACACCTCGGTCTTGCCCGAGGCGGGCACGCCGAAGATCAAGGTCGTCGCGTGCTTGCGCTCGTCGAGCAAAGCCTCGAGGCGCGCGAGCGCGCCGGCCTGGCCGGGCGTGAGCGTGAAGGCCGGCTCCGCGCGCGGGCGCGCGGGCGCGGCGAAAACCTCAACGGGCTCATCGAGAGATTTGACGAACGGGGGAACCAGCGCCTTGAGCGCCTCGCCGATCGGCGCGCCGAAGCGTCGCGCCATGAAGCGCGCGCATTCGACCCCCTCCAGGCTCAGCGCGGGCCGCGTATCCGCGATGGAGTCGAGAAGCTTGAGCGGGCGGTGCGCCTCGCCGTCGAACACCGACAGGACGACGCCCGCCGCCCTGCGCGGGCCGAACGGCGCGCGCACGCGTTGCCCCGGCGAAACGATCATGCCATCGGGCACGCGGTAGTGGTACCCCTTGGGAAGAGGCACCGGAAAGGCGACTTCGGCAATCCTCATGGTATCAAGCTTACGGGTAACCCTGACGCCTATTTAATGGCGGTGAAGACGAAGTGCGGCGGCATGTTGCGCACCTCGAACTGGATGTCGACTTTCGAGAAGTACTCCCTGAGCATCGGAATGAGATGGGTGGTCACCTGGTAGGCGACGAAGCGCCCGCCGGGGTTGAGCAGCGCCGAGGTCTTCGTGAGCAGTTCGTGGCGGCCTCGCCCTGAGAAGAACGCGAACGGCACACCCGAGACGATGACGTCCGCGCCGAACTGGCCGTGCTTGGCGAGAATTTCCTTGATCTCGTGGACATCACCGTGGATGGCCGTCATGCGCGGGTCCGCAACGTTCTTGAGCTCCTCATAGAGCGCCAAGTTGAACTCGATCGCGTACAGCTTTGCGTCGGGGCGCATCTTTTCGAGGATGCGCCTGGTCATCACGCCGCGCGCCGCGCCGTACTCGACGATGACCTGCGCGTGCGTGAGGTCCATCGCCTTGACCGTGCGATTGACGAGATAACGGCTGGAGGGCGTGACGGCGGCCACGGCCGGGTCGTCCAGGAACACCTTCACGTAGCCCATAAACTTGGAGTCCTTATGAGCATCCCTCGATTCCTTCTTCGCATCGGCGATGACTTCCTCAAGCTTGCTCATGCCTCTCTTAATCTGGCCGCCGATGAGAGCGCCCAGGTTGTCGAGCACGTCGCGATCGGATTTCTTGGCGAGGGGATCGGGCTTGCTCATTGGGAAAGCTCCTTCTTGAGATTTTTCATGTCATTCCACACATCGAGCTTGAGGCCCGGATTACGAAGCAGCGCGGCCGGGTGGAATGTGGGCAAAAGCTTGATCGGAGGCAGGCCGCCGCCCGGATCGTAGCTCCGCCACTGCCCGCGAATCTGCGAAATCGGGGTCAGGTCGCCGAGCAGGGCTCTGGCGGGCGTCGCGCCTAAGGTGACGATCACCTTCGGCTTGATCGCGCGAATCTGCGCCTCGAGCCAGCCGCGGCACTCGTCCATCTCCTCAGGCGTCGGCGGGCGGTCGTTGCCGCGGCTTTCGGGATCGGCCGGATTCTTCATTGGATGGCACTTCACGATGTTGGCGATATACACCGTCTCGCGAGAAAGGCCGATCGCCTCCATGATCTTGTCGAGCAGTTGGCCCGAGCGGCCGATAAACGGCTTGCCCTCGTGATCTTCCTTGAAGCCCGGGCCCTCGCCGATGAACATCACCTCGGCTTGAGGGCAGCCGGCTCCGGGGACGGCCTGGATTCTCGTCGCGCCAAGCGGGCAGGCCCGGCACGCATTGATTTTTTCGGCGAGGGCGTCGAGCGATCCCTCTCTAGGCGGCCGCGCCGAAGGCGCGGCCTGCGCGGCCGTCCAATCCGAGGAATCAGACAGCGCGACACGCCTGCGCAGCGCACGGGTGAGGTCCTTCAATTCGTCAAGGTCGGCGCTCATTAAGCAATCTCGTGATTTCGGCGACGACGATTTTCGCGACGCGCGCCTTCGGCCCCGGCGGCAGACGGCGCGTCCAGCCCTGTGCGACCAAGGTCGCGGCGATGCGGGCCGACGCGAGCGACTCGGGGCCGTTGGCGACGACCAGATCAAGCCCCTTGCGCGCGAGCTTGCCGCGCGCATGCGCCGTCGCGCGGCGCGTTTCAAGAGCGAACCCGACAAAGAGCTGGCCTGGGCGTCGGCGCGCGGCGGCGTCCTTGATGATATCGGGATTGGGGATCAAGGTCAAGCGCAGCGATGACGCGCCGCGCTTGATCTTGTGGGCGACCGTTCTCGCGGCGCGCCAGTCGGAGACCGCCGCGGCGCCGATGATCACGGCTGCGTCGCGCGAACGCCGCAGCGTCTGGCGCCGCATCTCAAGCGCGGTCATGACGGGGACGACGAGGACGCCGGATGGGGCAGGCAGCGACGTCGGCCCGCTGATGACGACGACCTTCGCGCCGGCCCGGCGCGCGGCGCGGGCGAGCGCGAAGCCCATCGCCCCACTCGAGGCGTTCGTCAGGAATCGGACGGGGTCGAGGAATTCGCGCGTGGGCCCCGAGGTGATCAGAACGGTGCGCCCGCGCAGGTTCACTTGAGGACGCAGCGCACGATCTCGTCGGGTTCGACGAGACGGCCCAATCCGATCTTCCCGCTGGCGAGTTCGCCCTTATCCGGGCCGAGCAGTCGGTATCCGTACCCCTTGATTCGCGCGACATTCGCCTGCGTCGCCGGATGCTCCCACATCTGCGCGTCCATCGCGGGGCAGACGACGACGGGGGCTTTCGTCGAGAGGACGAGGGTGTCGAGCAGTCCCTCGGCGCGACCCAGCGCCAGCCGAGAAATAAAGTCCGCGGTCGCGGGTGCGATCAGCACGAGATCGGCCCAGTCCGCGAGAGACAGGTGCGCCATCTCCCACAGCGCGGGATCGCACATGGCTTGAGCGACCGGATGCTTGGACACCGTCGCGAGCGCCAACGACGAAACGAAGTTCGCCGCGCTTGACGTCAGCACGCAGCGGACCTCGACCCCTTTTTTGACGAGGGACCGGACGATGAGCGGCGCCTTATACGCCGCGATGCTGCCGGTGACGCCCAACACCACGCGGCGCGCCTTCTCCACGATCTACTCCGCCTTCTTAGGGGGCTCTTCGCCCTGCGTGGCCGCGGCCTTCTTGAGATCCTTCCAGTCCACCTTGCCGCCGAGCACGTCGCGCACGGCGAGGTCGAGCAGTTCCGCGGGAGTCAGGTGGCGGTTCTCTTCGCGCTTTCTGAGTTCCTTGACCCATATCGCAGCCATCGGGATCGCGGTGTATTTCCCACGGGGGAAATTGAGGATCATTTCCTCGGTGGTCTTCGCGAGCGCGGCGTCCTTGACGACTTCCTTTTTGGCCATTTGCGTTTCTCCTTAAGCGAGCGCGGGGACGAGATGCGACAAGTCGAGCCGGGACGTTTTGAGCATCTCGGCGGTGAGGATGCACGAAATCTGCGCGACTGCAATCGCGAGATCATCGTTGACGACGGCGTAGTCATAGTCCTTTGCCGCGGCGAGCTCGCCGTGAGAGTTGGCAAGACGCTTGGCCACGACGTCGCAGGCCTCGCGGCGTCCGGCGAGGCGCGCCTTCAGCGCGTTCATCGAGGGGGGGAGTACGAACACGAGGATCGCGGCCGGATGCTTGCGGCGGATGGACATCGCACCCTGCACGTCGATAGCCATGATCACGTTGAGGCCGCGCTTGATCTGCTCCTCGACAAAGCCGCGAGGGGTGCCGTAGTATTCGTCGTGAACCATCGCCCACTCGAGCATCTCTCCGCGCCGGATCTTGCGCTTGAAGTCCTCCCTGGTCAGGAAGAAATAGTGCTTGCCGTCTTTTTCGCCCGGGCGCGGCAAGCGCGTGGTGCAGGAAATGGAATACTTGAGGTCCTTGCGACGCGCGATGAGCTTGCGGCAGATGGTCGTCTTGCCGGCGCCTGACGGCGCAGAAATGATGAGCAGGGCTCCTTTCCTCATGTAGCCTGTTACTCTAGCTGATTATTAAGACGGGCGCAATGACTTGGCGCAGAGTTGAAGCAGAGCTCCCCGCGAGGCCGCTCCACGCCTATTGAGACACTCGCCTTGCGGAGCGACAAGTTTTATATTCTCTCAACCATGAGCCAAGCCAAAGCCTACGCCGTCATGAGCCCGACATCGCCGTTCCAACCCTGGACGTTCGCGCGCCGCGAGGCCGGGGAGAAGGACGTCCGCATCGAGATCGCCTTCTGCGGCGTCTGCCACAGCGATCTGCACCAGGCGCGCGACGAATGGGGCGGTTCCAAATTCCCGATGGTGCCGGGCCATGAGATCGCCGGCCGCGTGACGCAGGTCGGCAAGAAAGTCCGCAGGTTCCAGGTCGGCGACCTCGCCGGCGTGGGCTGTCTGGTGGGCTCCTGCCGCAAGTGCGCGAACTGTCGCCGGGGCCTCGAGCAGCACTGTTTCGGTCCTGTCTCTTTCACCTACAACAGCGTGGACAAGGACGGCATGACGCCGACGCAGGGCGGATACTCCTCACACATCGTCGTCGATGAGGCCTTCGCCCTGACGCTCGCGGCTGGCCAGCCGCTCGAACGCGTGGCCCCGCTCCTGTGCGCGGGCATCACGACGTACTCGCCTCTCAAGCGGTTCCGGGTGGGGAAGAAAACGCGCGTCGGCGTACTCGGCCTTGGCGGCCTCGGACACATGGGCGTGAAACTCGCGTCGGCGATGGGAGCGGAGGTCGTCGTGCTCAGCAGATCGGCGGAGAAGAAGGCCGACGGCAAGCGCCTGGGGGCGCACGACTTCGTGCTCACCTCGAACCCGCGCGAGGTGACGAAGAACGCCGGGCGCCTCGACCTCGTCGTGGACACGGTTTCCTCGCCGCATGACATAGCGGCGGCGCTCGGGCTCCTGAAGACCGGAGGAACGCTTGCGCTTGTCGGCGCGTCGCCAAAGCCGCTCGAGCTTCCGGCGTTCCCGCTCATCATGTCGAGGCGGCAGGTCGCCGGTTCGCTCATCGGCGGCATCGCCGAAACCCAGGAGATGCTCGACTTCTGCGCGAAGAAAAAGATCTTCGCGGACGTCGAGGTCATCGCGCCTCGCGAGATCAACGCGGCCTACGACCGCCTCGCGAAGGGCGATGTGCGCTACCGCTTCTCCATCGACCTCTCGAAGTTGTAGAATCAGCCATGGAAGACAATCAAACGCCGCTCCAAGTCGAGATCGATGAGGCCGTCGCACGCGGCCTCTACGCCAACCTCGCCCTGATCACGCACAGCGAGACCGAGTTCCTGCTCGACTTCCTGTTCCTTCAACCTCAGGCATCGAAGACCAAGGTCCTGAGCCGGATCATCTCCTCTCCCGTGCACGCCAAGCGGCTGCTGTGGGCGCTCAGGGACAACCTGGACAAGTATGAGGCCCGACACGGCACGATCAACGCGGGACAGGCCCCGGCCGAGCCTCGCGCGGGCGTCTATCAGTGAGCCGGACGCTGCGAACGCCGCGCGCCTCGCTCATCTGCGTCGGCAGCGAGTTGCTCGCCGGGAAGTTGAACACGCATCAGCCGTGGCTTGCGGTGCGCCTGCGCCGCGTCGGCTTCGACGTCGTCGCAGAATCGTCCGTTCCCGACTCTGTCGGGGCGATTAAGACGGCCATGCGCCGCGCGCTCGACGCCTGCGACGCGGTCATCGTGTGCGGCGGGCTCGGCCCGACGTTCGACGACGTGACGCGCGAGGCCGCCGCCGCCGCTCTGGGCCGCAAGATCAGCTTCGAGCCGAAATTATGGCGGGCACTCCTCCGGCGCTTCGCGCGCTATCACGTCACCGTCCCGGAAGAGAACAAACGCCAGGCCGAGGTGCTCGACGGGGCGGCGGTGCTCCACAACGAGTCGGGCTCCGCGCCCGGCCAGCGTCTCGTGTTCCGATGGAAGGACGGGCGGCCGCGCTCGCTCATCCTTCTGCCCGGCCCGTACCACGAAATGGCGCCGATCTTCGAACGCATCCTGCCGGATCTCGCCAAGCGGCATGCACGGGGCAAGGGCGCCGCCTCCCTCTGCCTGCGCCTCGTCGGTGTGAGCGAGTCCCTCGCCGATGAAAAGCTCGACGCGGTCCGCGTCCGTTTCCCGGCCGCGTCGTTTACGATCCTCGCCTCCGAAGGAGAGGTTTCGTTTCATGCGACGGTGCGGGCGGCAAAACAAGCCGCGGCACGAAGGCAGCTCGCCGCCCTGCGCACCGCGACCCTGCGCGCGATCGGACAGTGGTCCTACGGAGAAGGAGACGCCACGCTCGAGTCCACCGTGGGTCTGCGGCTTAAAAAGAACCGCTTGACCGTGGCGGTCGCGGAATCGTGCACCGGCGGATTGCTGGGCGCGCGTTTGACATCCGTTCCAGGTTCCTCGTCATGGTTCCACGGCGGCGTCATCGCGTACGACGACTCGGTCAAGACCGGATTGCTCTCAGTGAGCGCGCGACTGCTCAAAAAGCACGGCGCCGTGTCGGCCGAATGCGCCGAGGCCATGGCGCTCGGCGTCCGCAAGGCGGTCGGGTCGGACATCGGAATCTCGGTTACCGGCATCGCGGGACCGGACGGCGGGACGAAGAAAAAGCCGGTGGGGTTGGTGCATGTGGCCGTTTCCGGGCCGGGGGCCGCCTTCCGCTTCAACCGCCTCTCAATTCCCGGCCCGCGCGAGGCCGTGCGCGCCCGCGCCGGCGGCGCGGCGCTCGCACTGCTAAAGGACACGCTCGACGCCGAAGTTAGGAAGCCGTCCTGAAACAGGCTTGACGGTCCCGTCGAGGTTTCGTAGAATATCGCCAATATGATAACGAAAGAGAACAAAATCGAAATCTTCAAGAAGCATGGCAAGGGCGAGAAGGACTCAGGCAGCACCTCGGTCCAGATCGCCCTGATCACGGAACGCATCAAACACCTCTCCTCCCACCTCAAAGCCTCAAAGAAGGACTACGCCACCCAGCGCGGACTTCTGATGCTTGTCGGCCAGCGCCGTCGCCTTCTGTCCTACTTGAAGAAGCGCGACCTGACGGGCTACAACACGATCCTGAAGCAGTTGGATCTGAGGAAATAAACCATGTCCTTTAACCAGAAGATCAGCCTGCAGGAAACTGTGGGCGGTAAGACCATTACGCTCCAGACCGGCACCTTGGCCAAGCAGGCCGGCGGCGCCGTCACCGTTCACCTCGATGAGACCGTCGTGTTCTGCGCGGCCACCGTCCAGAAGCACCCCAAAGAGGTCCACTTCGTGCCGCTGACCTCCGACTATCGAGAGCGCGCCTACGCCACCGGCCGCGTACCCGGCGGCTTCTTCAAGCGCGAGATGCGCCCCCGCGACAAGGAGACCTTGACGTCGCGCCTCGTCGATCGTCCGATACGCCCGCTCTTTGCCGAAGGCTGGAACCATGAGACCTCGGTGCAGTCCATCGTCGTCTCCTGCGACCTCAAGAACGACGCCGATGTGCTCGCGATCACCGGCGCCTCCGCGGCGCTGATGCTCTCCGACGCGCCGTGGGCAGGTCCCGTCGGCGGCCTGCGCATATGCCGCGTCAACGGCGCGTTCGTCATCTTCCCGACGTGGGAGGAGCGCGCGCTGGCCGACCTCGAACTCATCGTCGCCGGCAAGAAGAATGCCCTGCTGATGGTCGAAGGATCCGCCCAGGAAGTCTCGGAGGAAGTGTTCGCCGAGGCTCTAGACTTGGCCCAGAAGGAAATCAACAAGCTCTGCGACCTCCAAATGAACCTCGTCAAACAGTCCGAGGCGTCAGGCCGCAAGATAGTCAAGAAGCAGGTCACGAAGATCGAGATCCCCGCCGCCGTCACCGCCCTCGTGATGACGCGCTGCGAGGAGCCCCTCAAAAAGGCGCTTCGCTCCAAACTCGACAAGCACGGCCTCGACGAACAGGTCGACGCGCTTAAAGACGCGGTCAAGAAGGAGCTCGACGAAAAGAAAGGCGACGCGGCCTATCTCGACGGCTCCAAGTGGGTCGGCAAGATCGTTGAGGACATCCTCTACACCCAGAGCCGCGCCCTCACGCTCGAGGAGAAGCAGCGCCCCGACGGCCGCGGCTTCGAGGAAATCCGCCCGATCGAGATCATGATGCAGCCGTTCTCTCGCCTGCACGGTTCGGTCGTCTTCCAGCGCGGCCAGACGCAGGCGTTCTGCTGCGCGACGCTCGGCACCCCGGGCGACATGCAGATCATGGATGTCATCGAAGGGGAATATAAGGAGCGCTTCATGCTCCATTACAACTTCCCGTCCTTCTCGGTCGGCGAAGTCCGCCCCGAGCGCGGACCCGGTCGTCGTGAGATCGGTCACGGCGCGCTCGCGCGCCGCTCCATCGCCGCCCTGCTTCCCCCGGTCGACGAGTTCCCGTATACCCTTCGCATCGTCAGCGAGATATGGGAGTCCAACGGCTCCTCGTCCATGGCGTCCGTCTGCGGCGGTTCGCTCGCTCTGTTCGACGCCGGCGTGCCCATGAAGGCCGCCTGCGCCGGCATCGCGATGGGCCTCGTCCTCGAGGGCGGCAAGTACGCCGTGCTCACGGACATCGCCGGCATCGAAGACCACAACGGCGACATGGACTTCAAGGTCGCGGGCTCACGCAATGGGATCACCGGCTTCCAGATGGACATGAAGATCGAGGGCCTTTCCATCTCGATCATGAAGGAAGCGCTGGCCCAGGCCAAGCGCGGGCGCCTGTTCATCCTCGACAAGATGGACGCGATCCTCCCCGAGCCCCGCAGGGAACTCTCGGCCAACGCGCCCCGCTTGTACCGCATCAAGATCCCCAGCGACAAGATCGGAGCCCTCATCGGCCCCGGCGGCAAGAACATTCGCCGCATCCAGGAGACCTACGGCGTCAACATCGACGTCGAGGACGATGGAAGCGTGTTCGTCGCCGGAACGGATCCCATCGGCTGCGACCAGGCGAAGGCCGAAGTCGAAGCGCTCACGCTCGAGGCGGAGATCGGCAAGATCTACAAGGGACACGTCGTCTCCATTAAGGAGTTCGGCGCGTTTGTGGAGATTTTCCCGGGCAAGGAAGGCCTGCTCCACATCTCGCAGATCGACGTCAAACGCATCGCGCGCGTTGAGGAGATCCTCAAGATCAACGACGAGGTGGACGTCAAGGTCCTCGAGATCGATCCCGATGGGAAGATCCGGCTGTCGCGCAAGGCCGTCATCGCGCCCGGTTCTGAGAACGACTCTCCCGGTCCTCGCCGTGACGGTCCTCCTCGTGAGCCCGCCGGACGCGGCGGCGATCGCGGACGCGGCGGAGATCGCGGTGGACGGCGTTAAGGAACATTTAATAAGTTACCCCATGGCCAAGAAGGCGGAGTTGGGAAACGGGTGCCGGGAGGATAGTCCGCTCAAGACTCTTAAGTCCGTCTACGCCTTCATGCTCCAAAACGGCCTCGACTCCGTCGAGATCGTCGAGGAAGACGCGAGCATCAAACTCGTCCGCCGCAAGGCGAATGTGCAGCAGGTCGCAGTTCCGGTGCCCGTGGCGCCCGGGGAGTATGGCGCCCCCGTCGCCGCGGCCCCTCATCACGCCGCTGCCTCCGCACCGCACGGCGCTCCACCCCCACCCCCATCGCCGGCGCCTCCCGGAACCACGGTCAAGTCTCCGATGATGGGAATCTTCTATCGCGCCCCGTCGCCGTCGAGCCCGCCTTTCTGCAAAGAGGGCGAAGCGGTCAAGGCCGGCCATGTCATCTGCATGATCGAGGCCATGAAGGTCTTCAACGAGCTCAAGGCCGAGTATCCGTGCACGATCGTGAAGTACCTCGTCGAGAACGGCAAACCGGTCAAGTCCGGCCAAGACCTCATCATCGTCGCACGGTAACCGCGCCCCCGAGCCGACCGGCCGCGCCCTCGGCTTCATCGTTCGAAAAACCGCTATAATTAGCCTCCATGGCAACCAACCGCTACCGCTCCGCGGCGAAGGCGCACAAGCGCAAGGATATTCTTCCGTCCGCGATACGCTGGGCGGCATTTTTCCTCGGCGCCGTCTATCTCGGCTGGGCCCTCGCGTCCCCGCAGCATTCGGGCAAGATCGGACAACATCTCTCGGATTTTTTATTCCAGCGCTTCGGCGTCGCCGCCTACCTGCTTCCGATTTTCCTGTTCAACGGATTACTGCAGCACGTCCTGCGCGGCAAGTCCTCGGGCTGGATGGTCACGAGCCTCGCCTCTTTGGGCGGCCTGCTCGCGGGCACGGCGCTTTCCTCGCAGATCGGCGGCTGGTTGGGCATGAACTTGATGCGCTCGGGGGGAACCTTGGGCTGCGCCGTCGAAGGAGTGCTGACGTCCGGCATGGGCGAGGTCGGCGCGTTCTTGATGGCGCTCGGGGCGTTTTTGTTCTCGCTTCAGGTCTGCTTCGAGATCCGTTGGGCCGCCGTGGCGCAGACCTTCGCCAAGCTTCTCGCCGAGGACTACCAGGAGTGGACGAAGGCCCGCGCGGAGATGAAGGCGCTGAGGGCGAAGGCGCCTTCGCAGGACGAGGCCGTCAAGACGAAGTCCAAGGACGCCAAGGCCGCCGCCGCAAAGGCCGCGAAAGCCGAGGCGATTCCGCTTTCCAAGGCCGTGGATACGCGCGAGATCAAGCCCCTCAACGGCGCCCCGATGCTCGTGGTGGACGAGAACGCCAAGGCGAAGCCCCTTGAGGGCGAACGCGTGTCGCCCGCCGCTCCTTGCGCCGCGTACAAGAACTACAAGCTGCCCTCGCTCGACCTGCTGGGCCTGCCCAGCGACGCGCGCAAGCGCGGCAAGCCGACCGAGGAAGAGATCGCGGCCGCCATCGCCGACCTCGAGCGTACGCTCAAGAGCTTCAACATCGACGCTCACGTCTCCGGCTACTCGCCGGGGCCCGTGATCACGCGCTACGAGATCTCGCCCGCGCCCGGCGTCAAGGTCTCCTCGATCACGGTTCTCGAAAACGACATCGCGCTCGCCATGAAAGCCAAGGGCATCCGCATCGTGGCCCCCATTCCCGGCAAGGCCGCCGTCGGCATCGAGATCCCGAACCTGCGCCAGGCCGCCGTCGTCCTGCGCGAGATTCTCCAAAGCGACGCGATCCCGGCCGGCGCGCCCCTGCTCTCATTCGGCCTCGGCCTCTCCGCTTCCGGCGAACCGGTCGCCGCCGACATCGCCAAAATGCCGCACGTGCTCGTCGCGGGCGCGACCGGCTCGGGTAAATCCGTGCTGATACACTCGATGGTCATGTCGATCCTCTTCCGGGCGCGCCCCGACGAAGTCAAGTTCATCATGATCGACCCCAAGCGCACCGAGCTCACCTTCTACGAAGGCATACCGCACCTCTTCGACCCGATGGTCGAGCCCGCGCGCGTGTCCGTGATCACGAACCCCAAGGACGCCGCGAAGGCGCTCAAAGCCCTGCTGGCGCTCATGGACAAACGCTACGAGCGGCTCCAGCTCCACGGTCAACGCAACATCGAGGGCTACAACGCGGTGGCCGACAAGAAGGGCCTGCCGCGAGAATTCTACGTCGTCGTCGTCATCGACGAACTCGCCGACCTGATGCTGATCGCCGGAGACATCGTCGAGGACGCGATCCAGCGCCTGACGCAGATGGCGCGCGCGGTCGGCATACACATGGTTCTCGCGACCCAACGCCCGTCCGTGGACGTGATCACCGGCGTGATCAAGGCCAACCTGCCGTCGCGCATCGCGCTGCAGGTGATCTCGAAGATCGATTCAAAAGTAATTCTCGACGGTTCGGGCGCGGAGAGCCTTCAAGGCCGAGGAGATTTGCTGTATCTGTCTAGCGGCGCGCAGAAACCGGAGCGCTGCCAGGGCGCGTTCGTATCCGAGGAGGAGATCCGCGGGCTCGTGGAGTACCTCAAGACCCAGGGCAAGCCCGACTACCCGATGCTCGAAACGATGACGGTCAAAGGCGGCGCGGCCGCGGATCTGTCGCAGTTCGGCGTGGAGCCGCTCGAGTTCTCGCAGGCATTAAAGCTCATCCTCGAGCGCCGGCGCATCTCGCAGGATTTGCTCAAGTCGCAGTTCGGATCTTCCGCGCGGGCGACGAACATCCTGTCGGCTCTGGAGGTGAAGAATTTTATCCACAAACCCGAGGGCACCAACCGCTGGGATATCCACTACGACACCATTGAGGACTACATGAAGCTGCACTTTCCGCAGGTCCCGATCGACCGGAAGGATGATTAATGGGCAGCCTTCTTGGCGCCGTGCTGCTCATTCTGACGCCCGTCGTTGACGCGAAACCGGCGAAAGCGGCACCGTCCTTCGCCTCTGAAGGAACGGAACTAACGGCTTATGCTCCGTCGACGGCGTCGATCACCCTCGAACTGATCACCCGGAAATTCGCCGAGACCGACGCGAAGATCAATACCCTAAAAGCAATCTTTCACCAATCCGTGCGCATGGAAGGATCGGATGTCGTGCAGACCGTGGAGGGTGACGTCGTATTCAAAAAACCAGACCTTCTGCGCCTGACACACCGCATTCCCGAGCCCCAGACGGTCGTATCCGATGGCGCGTGGCTATGGGTGTACCGCAATTCAACCAACCAGGTGATTCAGTCGCGCCTCGACGCGTGGCGTAGGTCCGAGCCTCTGGCTCAGGGATTACTCGATTTTGGAAAGTCCGCCGACCTGCTCACGCGCTACGCAGCCGCGATCACGACGGTCACGTCCATGGGCGCCGACGGCCACCGCTCGTTCACTCTGACGCTGCGGCCGAAGACGACGAACACAACTGGAGAGGCCGCCGAGTTTGTCCTGACCCTCAAAGCCTCGACCAAGGATTTTTTTCCCGGCGAGGCGACCTTGCGCGTCGGCCGCGCCGTGATCCGTTCGCTGTTTGCGGACGTGCGTCTCAATGCCGAGCTGTCCGCGGAGACGTTCAAGTTCACGCCTCCCCCCGACGCCGACCTTTTTAAGTCCCCGGAGCCGAAATGAGCCTCGACAAAGAGCCCGATCCCCTTCGCCGCATCCCGACCAAGCATACGACCGCCCTGCGCGCCGAGATCGGGCCGATCCTGCACGCCGCCCGCCTCAAACGCGGACAGTCGCTCGAGGCCGTCGCCCAGCAGACGCGCATCTCCAAGCGTTTTCTCGAGGCCCTCGAGGAGAACCGCTTCGAGCAGTTTCCGGCCGTCGTCTATCTGCGCGGCTTTCTCAAAGGATATTGCGAGCATCTCGATGTGAATTTCGCGGAGATTTGGGCGATGCTGAATGCGGCGGAACCGGATTGTGCCGCAACGACGGATCAATCCCCTGCCTCCGCGATCAAGACGACGGCCGATCCGGCCGCACCTCACATCAAGACGACGGGCGCCCCTGCGGTGCTATCCTCGCCGCCGGCGCATGGGCCTGCGCAGGGGCCGGGAGCGACCGGCGCGATCGTCCTTGCCGTGGCGCTCGCCCTCGGCCTTGGCGTGTACCTGTTCAAGGATCCAGACAATACGCAGCCCTCCCAAGCCGCGCCCACGGCGCTGCAGCCGCTGCCGCGCGCCGTCGAACCGAAATTCGTCGTGCGCCTCAAGAGCGACGCCTGGCTGCGCGTGTCGGTGGACGGGCAACTCATGTTTGAGGGGCTCGCCCCGCGCGACGCTGTGCAGGAGTGGAAGCCCGCCAAGTTCGTGGACCTGCGCACGACGGAGCCCGCCGCCCTCGACCTGAATCTCAACGGCCAGCCGCTGGCGCTCGGCGCCCAGGGGCCCGACGGCCGGTACCGCATCGAGATTCCCTAAAAGTCCATGTCACTTCCCAACCGCCTGACGATGCTGCGCATCGTTTTGGCGGCCGCGGTGTTCGCGGCGCTGATGACCGACGAGCCGGGCTGGCATGCCGGAGCTCTCATCATGTTCATCGTAGCGACCATCACGGACTGGCTCGATGGCTGGCTCGCGCGCCGCATGAAGGCCGTGAGCCCGTTTGGCAAGGTCGCCGACCCAATCGCGGATAAAATACTCGTCCTCGGGACCTTGATCGCCCTGAGCCGCACGAAGGAGCTGGAGATTCCTTTGTGGGCCGTGTTTCTCATCGTCATGCGCGAGCTCGTCATCGGCGGCGTACGCGTGATCGCGGGGGCGCAGGGCAAGGTGCTCGCCGCGGACGGGTGGGGAAAGATCAAAACGGCGATTCAGCTCATCCTGATCATGGGGATGGTCGGCGTCGTGGCGTTGCGCGACATCGGCTTGGCCGAGCCCTGGATGATCCGCTCGGTTTATCCGTTGACGGTGCTGTGCGCGATGCTGGCCCTGTCGAGCCTTTGGTCGTACCTGCGGCAGTACCGCTCGATGCTCGAAAAGTCCTGGGAGTAACAGGTGACTCTTGAACGGGCCTGCCTGTGGTTGGCGACGGGGCTGGGGATAAGCTATATTGCCCCGGCGGGACACGGCCGGAAGTGGACGGGCGCGGGGTTTCTCGGGACGGTGGAGGGACTGATGCTCTGGCCCCTCCTCCCGGCGGCTCCGGGGCCGTATGCGGCGGTTGTAGCCGTTGCGGTCGCGGCGGCGTGCGGGATATGCGCAAGCGCCGAGCGAACGCTGAGAACGCACGACGATTCGCGCATCGTGCTCGACGAGATCGTGGGCTTATGGGTTGCGGCCGCGTGGCTGCCTAGGACCTGGACGGCGGCCTTGTTGGCCTTCGTGCTGTTCCGTTTTTTCGATTCGGTGAAGCTGCCTCCGTATAAATGGTTGGAGCGGCTGCCTGGGGGCGCCGGTGTCGTGATGGACGACGTCGGCGCCGGGATTGTCGCGAACGTGCTCGCACGTTTTGTTCTAGGGAGAATGATCTGAAGTCCAAGCGGATCGCGCTGTTCGCCATTTTGGCCGCCCTTCTCGGGGAGGCCCTCCCTGCGGCCGCCCAGACGAACCCTTGGGCGATCCCCGCCTCTACGGCGCCCGCGCCTGCGGTTGCGCCGGTCCTCTCTCTCGGCGCGCCCCTGTCCGTCTCCGGCGGCCCCTGGATCCCGGGCGAGGTGCTGTTTTTCTCCGCGGGCCAAGTCGTCGCCGACTACGCGTGGCGAGACTCCGTGCGCGCGCGCCGCGGCCGTCTGTACACCGCCGCCGACCTCCAGAACGACGTGAAGGACCTCATGACCTTGGGCCGCTTCACGACGATTACGCCTTCCGTGTACGCTATTGCCGCATCACCCGTGCCGTCCGAGTTTACCGCGATCTCCGTTTCGACCAACCAGGTCCGGATTGTCTTCGAGGTGATCGTGAAGGCGGTCGAAGTCCCGAAAGTGAAGTTCATCACGCCTCCAAGCGCGGTCGGCGGCATCATCCTCACGCCCACGGCCTGGCGAGGCGCCGGACGCTTTGAGAACCCCGGCATGGCGCTCGACATCAACGCCGCCTACTTCATCGGCCGCCTGTACGGGAAGACCTCCTACCCCGACGTGCCTCGCAAGACGAACTACATCGACCGCATCGGCCTCTGGACCTTGACCGCTGACGGCAAGATGCAGATCCAGTCTGAAACGAAGTTCCGCCCTGCGGCCGCGGTCGGCGGCCAGGCGATGCTCGTGTTCCGCGACTCTCCCCAGCCGACGGTCGCCGCCCCCGGAGTCTCGGTCAAGATCGACACGAAGAGCACGAAGATCCTCACCGACGGATACTTCGTGGCTTCCAAGAAATTCTGGAAGCTGCGCACGAGCGCGGGCGTCATGCAGGGCACCATCGGCAACCTGGCCGCGAACATGTCCGAGTTCCTGACGCCCGAGGCCCTCAAGTTCTACCTCGGGGACAACTCCGGCACGCAGGTCGTCTCGCGCACCGTGCCGTTTATGAGCGTCTTCTTCCTGATCAAACCCGACTACCCGATCGGCGTCGAGATCATGAAGTTCAACGGCGCGGCCAGATCGCCGATGCTCATCAACTTCAAGCTGGGCCGCTTTCTGAAACTGAACTTCGACCTGGCCCTGCTCACGTACCGGGGCGGCTATGACGTGCTCGGCCTCCTGCAGTTCCGCTACAATCACTTCCCCAAGAAGTGACGAGCGCGATGTCGCCCTTCAGTTCGCTGCGCACGCGCCTCGCCGGGAGAAGCGCCGCGACCGCGGCGTCCGGATTTACTGAGACCTCCGTCGCGCTGATGCTCTCGCCCGGGCCCTGCGGCTTCGAGGCGCTCTTCATCCGGCGCGCCATATGCGCGTCCGATCCCTGGTCCGGTCAGATCGGGCTGCCCGGCGGCCGCCGAGAGCCTGGAGACGCCGACCTTCTCATGACCGCGGTCCGCGAGACGAGCGAGGAGATCGGGGTGGACCTGCCGCCCGAGGCGCTCCTCGGCACGCTCGACGACGTTCAACCGAGCGCCCCGTCCCTTCCGCCGCTCATGATCCGGCCGTTCGTCTTCGGCGTGGACCCTCGCCCCGAATCGCGGACGAGCGCCGAGGTCGCTTCATCCCACTGGATAGCGCTCGAGACGCTCCTAGGCGCGCGCGGCATGACGGAAGTGGTGATCCGCGCAAAGACTCTCCAGGCTCCCTGCTTCAAAGTCAGGGTGGAGACCGGCGAACTCATCATCTGGGGCCTGACCTACCGCATCCTCAACGGTCTGATGCTTCTTCTCAGTTAGTCTGACGCCGCCGCGCCCGGAGCTCGGCCAGATATTTCGCCGACGCGGCATGCCTCGGATCAAGGCGCAAGGCCTCGACGAGGTGCTCCTCGGCCGCACCCCAGTCCTTGCCCCAGGACAGCACGGCCAGATCAAAGCGCGTCTGCGCGAGAGGGAACAGGGCCAGGGCGCGGCGGTAGTGCGCCCAAGCGCCCGCCCGATCGCCCAGCTTTTCGGCCGCCACGCCGCTGTGCGTGGCGGACTCCGCGGCCTGGCGGCGGATCGCGGAAATCACATCGGGCAACGCCCGGCAGCGATGCGCGAACTCCAGCTTCTCCCTGAACAAGGCATCGGCGATCGCATAGGAAGCCGCCGCCTCGGCCATGCGCCCGGCGCTCGCTTGAACGTAGCCGAGAAAGAGGGGGATGTCGGGGAAATGCCAGTTCGCCGCCCACCCTGACTTGAGGGCGATCTCCGCCTCGGCGGATCTCTTCACCTTTTGAAGGCCGAGCGCCTCGCGGTACGCGGCGGCGGAGTAACTTTCAATGAGATCGCGAGTGAAGAAATCCAATGTCTCCACGCAGCGGCGCATTCCGCGCCGCACGAGGAATTCTCCGGGAAGCGTTACATACGCGCCGAAGCCGTCCGGGGGCTCGGCATCCTGGGTCGAGAGCACCGCGGCGCCATCCGCGCCCAGCGCCCGCCAGCCGTCGGGGCCCGCGAGGCTCATGACGACGAGGTTGCGCTCACGACGCCGCCAGCCGGCCTGATACCACGGCGCGCCGGAGAGCCCCTGGGCCACGACGCGAAGATCGGGGCGGCGACCGGCGACGGTCTGATAATGCCACAGCGCGTAGAGCGGGACATCCTTCTTGGCGACGATGACAGCGCCCGGGGGGGCGGCGCGAAAGACGTTCGCCGCGAAATCGAGCGAGTAAAAGTGCGCTCGGCGATCGAGCCTCGCGGGCACGCCGCGCGCCAGCGGCCAGGCGATGATCGCCGCGACCGCGATCGCGCCCGCGACCGCGCGATAACGCGCGCAAGCGCCACTCGCGATATCCGCTGGGAAGCGGCCCAGCCAGAACAGGAGCACCGCGTCGCAGAGCAGATAATGCGGTTCAAGAATGGCGGCGGCATGAGGATTGGGGGGCATGTTAGCGAGGAATATAAAAACCGGACCCGCCCACCACCACGCGGCGAATCGGCCGTAAAATCGAACTCGGTCCTCGCGGAAATCGGCGGCGGCCCCGAATGCCGCAAAGGCCAGAGCGGGACCGAAGGCGTCCCACAGATGCGCGCCCCACAGCCGCAGATTATCGGCGAACAATTCGCCGGTCGCGTAATTGCGCGAGATCAGATCGAGCGTGCCGCCATAGCGGGTGCGCAGCAGCGAATCGACGAAATTGGCGGCGGCGGCGGGATGATTCCAGTCGAGGAACGGCCCCGTCGCTGAGCGCACGGGAAGATAAAAATAGACCGACAGGCCCGCGAGCCCGGCGCCGAGGCCCCACGCCCGGCGTCGCACCGTCCCGTCGCCGCGCGTTCGAGCGAGAAAGGTGCCGGCGATGAGCGCTGCGACGGGAAGGTTCGAGCCGGACAGCGCCGCGAGGGCCGGGACGCCAAGAACAGAAAAGCCCAGCCACAGATTATCCTCGGCCTTGCGCGCCGGCCTCCAGGACAGCGCCAGCCAGAGGAGGCCCGGAGCGAGAAGAATCAGGTCGAGGCGGTTGGCGAGAAAAATGCCGCACAGATAGCAAAAACCAAGCCAAAGCCGTTGCGACTGATCTTCCGAGAGGCGCTGCGCCAACGCGATCAAAGCGACCGCGCTCAGGACCCACAGCGAGTACATCTCCGAGACCTGGGAGACCGCCCAAAAGACCGGGTTGAACGCAAGGCACAGCGCCGCGGCGAGCGCGGCGAAGAGCCCGCGCCCGGGACGAAGCACCGCGAACAACAGTGCGCAGGCGGCGGCGCCCGCGATGGCGGAGAGCAGATTGAGCCGGTAGGCGGGATTGCCCAGCGCCGTCATGCTCGCCAGACGCGCCAGCAGAACATACAAGGGATAGCTCGTCGGATGCGCGACGCCGAGAGTCGCCGCGGCCACGCTCATCTCTCCCGTGTCGCGCCAAGGAGCCAGCACGGGGGGAAGCTTCGCCAGGTAGAGCGCCAGCACCCCAAGGAAAACGCCAAAGCTCATTTCTTAGCCTTCGCCCGGAACCGGGCCTGGGCCGCCCACGAGGCGAAGCGGGAGTCGTTGGGGTCCAGCGCCGCCGCCGAGGCGAAGGCATCAGCTGCGTCAGGCCACCGCCGGTCGGCCCACAGGCGCGAGCCCAGGGCCGCCCAAGAACGAGAGGCTCGCGGTTCACGGCGAATGGCCTCTCGAAACGCAGCCTCCGCCGCGACGGTTTTTCCGGCGCGCTCAAGGGCCACGCCCAGGTTCGTCATCGGCTCCGCCTTCTCCGGCTCGAGCGCCGCGCCCGCATGATACGACTTCTCGGCGGCCGCCCAGTCGCGACGCTCAACTGCACGAAAGCCGTTCACGCCGAGGACATGCGACGCCGCCGCGACGACCCACAAGGCGTCGGGCGCGATTTGAGCGGAAACCTCGATCCACGAGACGCCCGCGTCCCAGTCGCCGCGGGCGAGCGCTTCGAGCCCGCGCTGATACGGGAAAAAAGCGGCAAGCGCGCGGTCGCGGTAGCGTGCCGACGCCGCGCTGCGCGACCAACGCAGAATAAGCGTCTCCCTCAATGCCGGGCCGTCGGCAAAGGGCGTGCCCGCTGAAAGCGGACGGCGCAGAAGACCGGCGGGAGCAAGGACGGCTCCGGGGAGAATATTTTCATTCAGGGTCGAGTACCAAAGACGGCCTGCGGAGAACCAGCGGCCTTCGACCTCCCTGCGGCGGGCTTCTTTCATCTCTTTGGTCAATGAGCGGAAATCGGCGCCATAGCCTCCGGGAAAGACCACACCTCCGCGATCACGGAGTTCCACGTCGGGGCGCAGACCGGAAGCGACGCTCAGAAACGCCAAGGAATAAAACGTGTCGTCACCCCCGTCCATGACCAGAACCGCGCCATGGGGGAGCGCGCGGAGAATGGCTCTTCCATAGTCATAGGACAGGAAATCCGTCCGCCGTGAGGAGGACACGGCTTTGGGGAGCATCGACAGCGCGGCTATCATCGAGACGACAAGGCAGAATGCGCGCACGCGCGCGCCGACCAGGGCGAGGCCCGAAGCGAGGAAAGGGACCAGGCCGAGCAGCGGGAGAAGATAGAAGCGCTCGAGCACGCAGCTCGTCTGCGCGTCGAACCCCGGCCGACCTAGGAACAGGAACAGCGGGCCCGCCGTAAGCAGCCACGCGGCCGCGACGCCGGATTTGAGCTTCAGGCCGCCCCGGCTCCAACCAAGAGCGCCGGCGGCGACCACCACGACGCCCGCGGGTCCGAAGGCATTGATCACGGCGCGCAGGATGCGCCGGAGCTGCTCGAGCATTTCCGGCGCGGCGAAACGGCGCGCGCCCTCGACAGTGAGCGCGAATGTTCCGTAGTCGCGGCGAAGCAGCAGCCTCCAGAACGCGTCGGGCGTTGTCGCGTGGCCCCAGTCCACCGGCGGCGACTTGAGAGCGCGCAAGGGGATCGCGAGATGCGTGGCGAAACCGAGCGCCGTCCCGAAGGCGGCGCACGCGAGGGCAGGCGCCCATTGCCCCTTCTTGCCGAGTCCGGCAACCAATAACGCGGGGAGGACAAGGACGAGCGTCTGATGCGCGCCAAGGCCCAGTCCGAACACAAGACCGAGCGCGGTCGCCGGGCCCGGCAACAACAGCCGGTCTCCCGCGGCCGCGACGAGCCAGAGCAGTCCGGCGCCGGACAGGGCGAGAGGAGCAAAAGCCTCCGCAACCGCGGACTGCTCGCGCCACAACGGCGTCAGTCCGAGCAGGACGATCGCGCCCATACGCGCGCAGCGCGAGGCGCCCCAGCGCCGGAGGGCGTCGCAAAGAAGGACCAGCGCCGCCGCCATGCACAGCGCGGAGAACAGGTTCGCGCGATACGCCCAATTGCCCATCGGCAGCGCCGTGCCCAGCGCCTTCGCAAGCACGGTCCAAGTCGCGTAGCCGGGCGCGTGCGGCACGCCCCACGTCGCGGCCGCGGCGGCGAACTCACCGGCGTCGCCCGTGGTCACCGAAGGAGCGGCCTGGTAGATGCCGAGAGTGGCGAACGCGAGGAAAATAATAGACGCCTCAAGCATGGCCGCAACGCCTTCTGAGGGCCCATTCGATAAGGAACAAACAACCGACGAAAAAAAGCCAGAACGGAGAAATAAACGGGTAAAGACGGCGGACCGTCTCTTCGCGGGGACGGGCGGGCGGCAGCAGATCGAGCAGTTCATCGGGACGAGCTAATGACGACAAGTCGACGAATTGACCGCCGCCCGCCGCGGCCGCCTTCATCAGCCAGCCGCGGTCCATCGGCTCCTCCGAGGCGGGCTCCCAGGTGAAGCGAACCTCGTCACCGCCCCAAGGCCGGCCACGCACGCGGGCCGAGGCTCGGACCCTGTGGGCACCGGCCGACAATCCCGTCAGCTCGATGGCGTACACGCCGGGCTGCGTTTCGCGCGCCGCGACCTCGCGCGCGCGCCCGTCGGGGCCGTCCCAGATCACGGACACGCGCGTGTCCGCCGCCGACGCGGGGCTGAAGCCTTCGTCGAAGACGCGCAGGGACAGCCGCGCGGGCTCGCGCGGCGGCACGCGATCGGGCAGCGGCGCGAATTTTACCTTCGAGAGGTCCAGGCTTCCCGTCAGATATTGGACCGCGCGCGTCCAGAACCGCGAGTAGAATCCCGACGCGTCCGGGTCGGCCGCCGCGCCGAGCTTCCAACGCCAGGAGGAGTCGGTGGAAATCAGCATGACCTTGCCGCGGCCGAAAGAGCGCACGGCGGCGACGGGCAGGGGCTTGCCGTCCTCGGTCGTTTCCTTGGGATGAGAGACCAACACCGTGACGCCCGGTCGCACGGAGGCGAAGCGGCCCCAGCCGTCGAGAGGCGGAAGGGCCGCCCAGGCGCGCTGGGAGAGCTCCGGCGTCTCGGACAGGCGCACGAGCGGATGCTCAAGGGGACCGGGTTTCGGGGAAAAAAGTCCGGGAATGAAATCGGGACTGCGCGACGACAATACGACCGGCAGAACTTCCTCGAGCGGTGAATTTTTGTAGCCGCCCGCGGAGAAGGCGCTGTCGCCGCCCTTGACGAGCAGGGCTCCGCCATTGATGACGAAGCGCTTAAGCGCGTCGAGATATTGGGGAGGCAGACGGAAGCGCGCGGCGGAAAAATTCTCCAGGATGAACAGGTCAAACTGCGGCAGGGCACGGCCGAAGATCTCATCGACGGGGAAGGGAATTAAAGACAGCTCTCGGTCGGGCGCGGGAGAGGGATTCTCCGGGTTTCGCAGGATGACGAACGAGACGAGTTCATAGTTCGGGTCCGCCTTCAGGAACTCGCGCAGGGCGGAGTATTCCGCGCTCGGGCGTCCGGCCAGGTACATGATGCGGTATTTCTGGCGCACGGTCTCAACGCGGAACTCGCGGGAGCGCGCGAGTCCGCCGCCCGTTGCGACGAGACGCATACGCGCCGTGCCCAGCGAGTCGGCGGCGGCGGCCAGCCTAACGGGAAAGGTCTCGACGTCCGCATTGATGCGCCGCTTCACGCGCCCCACTTCGCGCCAGCCGCCGGGCGCGCTCTCATCTGCGCGCGTGAGCGTCACGGTCGCCTCGCGACCCGCTAGGCCCGTCGCCTCGACGCTCGCCTCGACCGGGATCATGCCGTGCAGGAAAGCGAAGTCCGGGGTCTTCAGATCGAGGAAGGCCGCGCCCGTCTCGCGCTTGGACTGACCCGCACCGAGCATATCCACAGGGGAGCCCAGTCCGGCTAATAGACGCCCCAGGTCCCCGCCCCCTTCAGCGACGCCGTCCGTGATCAGCCACGTCCGCGCGGGTGGCCCTTCGGCGGGCAGAGCGTCGGGAAGGCTTTGGTCGGGCTTGAAGGCCGTGCCCTCGGCGACGGCCGCGTCGAGCTTATCGAGACCGCCAAGCGCCCGGGCGCGGTCGGATATGAGCGCCAAGGAAACGTCGGCGCGCGCTTCGATCGCGGCACGGTGCTTCCTCAGCCACGCCGTCGCCTGCGCGATCCGAGAGCCGCCGCCCGGGGCCTTGCCCTTCATCGCGTGGCTTGCGTCGAGCAGGATCAGAAGGCGCGGCTTCAGGAGTTGTCTCTCGCGCGCGAGCAGCGCCGGGCGCAAAAGCGCAAGCACGAGCGCGGCGACCGCCAGGCCGCGCAAGAGCAGGAGGTCTCGGCGCGCGGAGCTGCGGTTCACGTGTAGCGCAAACGCCCCCGCAAGCGCCGCGCACGCCGTCCATGCCCACGCGCTGGCGTCGGACTCGAGGCCCCAGCTCACGGCGCCGCCTTGAGCTTATCGAGGATAGCGGCCTGGTGCACCGCGTCGGCTTTGTACGAACCGGTCAGCGAATACATGACCACGTTGAGCGTCAGGCGCTTGGCGAGCTCGCGCTGGGCCTCCCCGCCGGGCACGCAGGAGCGCAGCGACTTGCCGAGCGCGTCCCTGGCCCACGCGCCGAGAACGTCGTCGCGAGTGTAGAGCACGGCAACGCGACCTCCCCACTCGACCCCCTCGCTCGCGCCGTGCACACGCACGCGTCCGGCCGGCCCGCGCAGCAGGAAGAACGTTCGATAGAGCACATGGTCGGCCGGCAGAGGCCTGAGCTCCGCATCCGGGAGAACACGGGGGAGCTCGCGGCGCACCCAGCGGTCGAACGGGCCGGGGGGCCCGCCGCCGGAGTCCTCTATCCACAAGAAGCCGCCGCCCGAGATGAACTGACGCAGGCGCCGCAGTTCATCGTCGCGCAGCTCGAGGGGAGCGTAGGCGCCCGCGAGATACAGGAAGGGGGACGAGAAGAGCGCCGGGTCCTGAAGCGTGATCGCTCGACGCTGGAGCGACGTGCGCACGCTCGTAACCTCCGCGATCCAGGAGGAGACGAAATCCGGAGCGTCGGGATATGGATCCCAGGTTTCGCCGAGCTGCAATTGCGTCCAGATGAAGCGATCCCCCTGCTGGGCGGAGACGGGAGCGGCCAACAACAGCAGCAGAAGGACCGCAACCGAGCCATAAGGCAAGGAAGTGCCCCTTCCACTCTCTGTTGGTAAGGGGCCGATCACGGCGGGGATGGCTGGCAATGCAAGAAACATTTCGAGCGACAACATCAAAGCGGCAGCGGCTAGAAACCAAACGGCAAGATCATGGCCATAAACGGCGTCAAGAAACTCCGCGTCGAGGCCCTCGACGTCGGACGAGCGCCAAGGGGGGGAACTCGCGGCAAGCAGGTCACTCTCTCCCCGCGATGAATCGAGATTTGCGGCGTAGATGATCTCATGACCGCCGGCTTCGAATGCATACAAACCGGGTATTCCTGCCTCCGGCAAAACGGCTTTTCGATCCGACACCTCTATCGTTGTGCGCCCGCCGTCGGGCGAGCGGACCGTCACGCGATCCGGCGCCGCCTCGCCCGGCGACCACACTCGCGACAATTGATCGCCAACCTTAACGCGCAGGGAGGCATCCGAGGCGGACTCCGGGACGCTCAGAGCCAAGCACGCGCTCGCCCAGGGCACAAAAAATGGTTTCAGTCCCAGGTTGGACCATCCTGCGTCGAGCGGCACGGCCCACACGACGGCACGGCCGCTCCCGATCGCGCCCGCGACGAGCAAAGCCGTCCCCGACTCGTGCGAAATCCATGTCTGCGAGCCGGCGGCGGTCTCCAGCCGGAATAGGCGGCGAATTGCCACCCTTGAGAGATCGAGTTCGTCCCAGCCGGCTGTAGCCTCGCCCGCGCGCGCGACCCTGATGCCGCCCGCAGGCGCGTCCATCGCCGCGCCGAAGCGAGCGGGAAGCCACGGGTACGCCGCGAGGTCGGCCGCGGTCGCGCGAGCGCCAGGAAGGAACCAGACGCCGCCGCCGCGCGCGGCGAAGCTCTCGAGTCCGGCGGACAGTCCCGGCGCGGGCCGGGCCGCGTCGGCCACGAGCACGGTTCCGTATTTCGATAGATCCGCCTCATTCCAGCGCGCGGCCTCCAAAAAATCCGCGTCGCGGCCGACCAAGGTCTCGCGCCCGCCGCCAAACAGCTCACGCAGGAACCATCCCGCCTTGCCCGCGCGGAAGAACGAGGGGTCGGAGTACAGAATGAGGACGCGGGGCGAAGGGCGATGCGTGATCGAGAAGAAAGCCTCGTCGTCGACGGCGAGCGCGTCGACGCGCGCCGCCACTCGTCCGGCCCAGGCGGGGGAGGCGGCATTATCAGCGGTGGGCAGGGCCAGGACCGCGCGGCCCTCGTCGCCCGCGGGCGCCGACGCCGAGGTCGAACCGGCGCGACGTTCTCCGACCCAGAGATCGAGCGGCGTGAGCGCCGGCGCGCCTGACGCCGCGAGCCGAACTTCGACGCGCGGCGCGCGAGCGCTCGAATCCGGGGCCGACCTCACGGATGCGACCCACGCGTTGGCAAGCGCGGGAAAGCGCAGGCCGAGCACGGCCGCCCCTTGAGCGGGCGAGGGAGCGGAGTAGCCAAGCCCGTGCTCGGCCCCATCGCCGAGAACCACGACCGCGCGCTTGCGGCCGCGAGGCGAGGCTTCGAGCGCCGCCTTCGCGGCGGTAAGCGCCCCCGCCGTATCCGTGCCGCGCCAACCCGGACGCGCCGCGACGAGCACGGCGTCGGCCGCGCGCGCGTCACTCCACACGAGAGGCGCCTTGAGCTTCTCGTCGAAGAGGCCGACGGCGACGCGGTCGCCGGGCGCCAGGCGCTTGAGCAGGCGGCGCCCGGCGTCGCGCGCCGCATCGAAGCGCGCACGCACGCCGTCGCGCGCGCGCGTCGAGTACGACGCGTCAAGCATCAGCACGAGGTCGAGTCCCTCTCCGTTCGCTGCGGCATCGCCGCGCCGAGCGGGAGCGGACGCCGCGAAGATGAGCGCCGCGAGCAGGGAGCAGCGCGCGGCCATCAGCAGGATATCGCGCAGGCGCGCCTTCGGACGCGCCCGCGCGTCGACGGCCCGCAGCAAGGTAAGATCCGAGAAGGAGATGCGCCGGGCGGAGCGCCGCGACAGCAGATGAAGAACCACGGGAAGCCCCGCAAGGGGCAGCGCCCACAGCGCGGTCGGAAAGCCGAATCTCACCAGGACAGCAGGCGCCCGAGCGCCGCCTCCCAGTGGCCGCCCGTTTCCGCGACGGCGTACGCGACCCCCGCGCGGCGCAGAGAGACGTCGTACGCGTCGGCCTGGCGCGCAAAGGCGGCGCGGTAGGCCGGCGCGGCCTCGCGCGCGTCGATGAACAGAGGCTCTCCTCCCTCGAGGCCCTCCATCAGACACGGACCTTCGTACGGGAAGTCCCGCTCGTCGGGATCGATCGTGCGCACAACGAGAACCTCGTGCCGGCGAGCGGCAAGCGTGCGCACGGCCATCAACGCGCCCACGGTGTCGCCCATCAGGTCGGACACCAGCACAAGCAATCCTCGCCGAGGCAATTCCCCCGCAACGGCCGAGATCGCCCGAGCGAGATCGGCCGGCTCCGCC
Source organism: Elusimicrobiota bacterium (assembly GCA_038059415.1). GTDB lineage: Bacteria > Elusimicrobiota > Elusimicrobia > UBA1565 > UBA9628 > GWA2-66-18. Next base: position 29,836 of record JBBTJN010000036.1, read on the forward strand.
GTTGATATCTCCACGCCCGTCAAGGCTTTATCAAACTCGCCGAGTTGGGCCGCTCCCGCGCGCGCAGGCAAAGCGAGCTTCGCCCCCGCGGCGAAAGTCACAAGCCCCGCCTCGTCTCCCTGCGCCAGCGCCAGCCATGCGATCGCGGCCGCCACGCGGCGGCCGAGATCCAGCTTCGATGTGCGACCGGGGCCCGCATAGGCCATCGAACCGGAGCGATCAAGCAGAACGAATACGGGGATGCGATCCTCGGCGCGGAACTCGCGGACATAGAAGCGGTCGAGACGCGCGTAGGCCTTCCAGTCGATGCTCCGGGATTCGTCGCCGTATGAATAAGGGCGATGCTGCGCGAAGTCCCGCGAGTGGCCACGAGCGAGGGTATGGTGCTTGCCCGGCGCGCCGGACAACCCGCCGGCGCGTCTGGGCGAAAGCGCTAGGCCCTTCAGCCGGGCCTGGGATGCGGGATCAAGCCACCGCATGGTCGCCTCCCAAGACGATCGCTGCGATCATTCCCGCGCCTAAGCTTGGTCATCCAACAGGCGCCCGATGAGATCGTCGGCCGCCACGCCTTCGGCCTCGGCCTGATAGTTCAGCACCAAACGATGGCGCAGCACTGGTTTGGCGACGCGCACGATGTCCTCGGCCGAGGCGACGAGCCGTCCTTCAAGCAGCGCTCGCGCCTTGGCGCCGAGCACGAGCGCCTGGCTGGCTCGGGGGGAGGCGCCCCACGCCACCCATTGCTTGACGCTCTCCGACGCGAGCGCATCCTTGGGCCGCGTTGAACGCACGAGCCGCACGGCCATCTCGACGACGGGCCCCGGCGCGGGCACGCGCCGCACGAGCTCTTGAAGATCTAAAACCTCGGCCGCGGTCAAAACGGGCTTGAGCTCAGGCGCCGCGGCGCCGGTAGTCTCGGCGACGATGCGGCGCTCTTCCTCCAGCGAAGGATACCCTAAAAGAGACTGCAGGAAAAACCTGTCGAGCTGGGCCTCAGGGAGGGGATAGGTCCCTTCCTGCTCGATGGGGTTCTGCGTCGCCATCACGAAGAACGGGCGGGGCAGGACGAGCGTCTGAGAGCCGGCGGTGACCTGGCCCTCCTGCATCGCCTGCAGCAACGCGGCCTGCGTCTTCGGCGGCGTGCGGTTGATCTCGTCGGCGAGCACGAAGTTGGCGAACACGGGGCCCTTCACGAAGCGCAAGATGCGCTCGCGCGTCACGGGATCCTCCTGTAGGATCTCGGTTCCCGTCACGTCGGAGGGCATTAGATCGGGGGTAAACTGCACGCGCGAGCTCTGTAGATCGAGAATGCGCGCCAGGCTCGTCACGAGCAAGGTTTTCGCCAGGCCCGGCACGCCCTGAAGCAGGCAATGGCCGCGCGCGAACAGCGCGATGAGAACCTCCTCGACCGTCCCCTGCTGGCCAACGATCACGCAGCCGAGCTGGTCGAGAATTGCGGCGCGCGCCTCGCGCAGGCGCTCCGCCTTTTTGACGTCGTTGCTATGCTCGCTCATCCGGGTAGGTTAGCGTTTTTGCGGCGCAGGCTCCAGTCCAGGAAGAGCATCGCGACGAGAACGACCGCCGCGCCCGCGCCCCAGAGCGCAAGTCCAAACGAGGAAATCTCTTCGCTGATTGGAATACGCGGACTCGCAGCGAGCATCCCCGGAACGGCTGAGGGCCCGGCCTTGAGCGCCGCCAGCGTTCCGACCATCAGTTCATCGGCCGCCGGCCCGCGCCCGTACAGCTGATAGCCCCAGTAGCACCAGGGAAGATAGCCGACCGACAACTTATCGCCGGCCGTCACCGGCGCCCAAGAATAGACGCCAACCGGGCCGGCCGCGGTGGGGGCCGAGCGCACGGGCGCGGCCTTCCCGGACGGCGCGCCCGCCGAGGTCGCGGCCATCTCGAGCACGATCGCGGCTTGCTCTCCGGGTTTGGTCGCGTCCGCTTCGGCGAGCTTGCGAAACATAACCTCCGAGCCCGCGCCCTGGATGACAAGCACGAACCCCTTGGCCTCCTCATCGCCGAGCAACTCCCGTGCGCGCAGGCCGCCGCCGAGATCCAGCTCGAGCTGGCCGTCGAGGCTGCGCGCCACGCCGCTCGTTTGGACCGCGCCCGCGACCTTGCCGATGCGCAGCGCGCCGAGCAAGGAGGGAAGCATCGCCTCGGGGGCGGCGCTCATAAGAACGGCCACGTGCGCCGTCCCCGCGACCTCGAAGACGGCGAGCACGAGGCGGTCCATGCCATTAAGCTGGGCGCGCAGGATTTGGGCGGTCAGGCCATTGCGGAACACGCGCGTCTCCACGCGCCCGTTCGAACGATAATCAATTTTGCTCGCTTCGCGCAGGCCGCCGAGAACGTCGTTGAGGTAGCCCCGCACGCTGGCAGGGTTGTCGAGCGGCGCGGAAGGCGCTAACTTGACGACGAAGGAGCTCGCCAACGGCCCCTTGAGCGCGATGACCGCGTTTCGCGCCTTGCCGCCGCCCGTCACGTCGTTCCAGCCGGGAGGCGCCTCGATCGTCGGGGCCACGCCGCGCGCGAGCGTCGCGAACAGGGGCAGAAGAAGCACGGCAGCGCGGGCGTTTCTCATCGCAAACGTAGTCTACTTCATCGAGCGGCATTAAAATATATAATCAGCCCATGGGACAACTGGCAGGAATTAAAGAGATTCTCGTGGCAGGCGGTCCGGTTCTGGTCTTCATGGTTCTTCTATCGATCTATTGCGTGGCCCTGATCTGGGAGCGCCACAGGTTCATCATGAAGGCCACCGGCGGCTGCGTCGAGTTCCTCGCCAAGGTACGCGTCGCCGCGGACACGGGCAAGCTGCCCGATGCGGCTCAGCTCACGAGGACGCATAAAGGCCTCGCCGCCGGCGTGGTGATGGCGACCTTGTCCGGCCCGACGAACCGCGACGAGCGCCACCGGGCCGCGATGCGCGCCTCCCAGCGCGCCGTCTCCGAGCTCGAACGAGGCATCTCTACGCTCGGCACCATCGCCTCAGTGTCCCCCTTCATCGGCCTGTTCGGCACCGTCCTCGGCGTCATGCGCGCCTTCAAGGATCTCGCCACCGCCGCGGGCACCGGGCCCGGCCTCGTCGCCATCGGCATCTCCGAGGCGCTGATCTGCACCGCGGCGGGCCTGCTCGTCGCGATTCCCGCCGTCGCCGCCTTCAACTACTTCAACTCAATGATCAGCCGGTTCGAGGAGGAACTGCGCTGGATGATCGACGAGGTCCTCGACGGCCTCGCCGAGAGAGCTCACAAGTAAACGAATGAACGTCCCCGCGGCGGGGTCCAGGCGCCGGCGCGTGTTCGCGGAAATGAACCTCGTCCCGCTCATCGACGTGTCTCTGATCCTGGTCATCATCTTCATGGTGCTGACGCCGATCCTCGTCAATCATCAGCTGACCGTTAAATTGCCCAAGGCCTCCTCAGGAGAGCCCGCGGCCTCGGACTCCGCCGTGACTATCCAGATCTCGCGCACGGGCGCGGTAACGATCGAGGGCGTCTCCGTGAAGTGGGAGAAGGTCGAGCGCGAGATGGCCTTGCGCCTGTCGAAGACGGCGGGCAAGACCGTGCTCGTGCAGGCCGACCGCCTGACGCCAGTTGAGAAGGTCGTCGCCATTCTCGACTTCGCCAAAAAGCTCGGCGTCGGCAAGCTCGGCATCGGAGTCTCACCGGACGAGAAGTGACGACCGCGCTCAAGCCGTTTCTCGCGCGCTCGACGGGCCTGCACGCCGCCCTGCTCATCGCCGCCGCATTCTACGCGCCGAGCGCGCTGAAGAAGGCCGACAAGGTGTACATGATCGATTTCGTCGGCGGGCCGGCCATGATTCAATCCGCTTCGCCCGCCGACTCCGCGCCCACGCAGCCCGACTCCGCGCCCGCGCGACCGACTCAACAGGCGCAGCCCGATTCGTTCGCGACAAAAAAACACCGGAGCATCGCGCTGCCGCGCCCGAGCCTGCTCCAGGGCTGGACCGACCGCAAGCCCCCGCCCAAGCCCTCGATGTCCGCCGGCCCCGTCACCTCCATGTCGCCGAGCGCCGGCGCCGCCGCGGGGATGCCCGGCAACGCCGCCGGGGTAGCCACCGACCTGCCCAACTTCCCCTATCCATGGTACATCAGTCAAGTCCGTCAGATGCTGTGGACCGCCTGGCAGAAGCGCATGCCCCCGACCTCGGGAGAAGGCATCGTCATGTTCGCGATCATGCGCAACGGGTCCTTGACCGATCTGCGCATGGAGTCGAGCTCCGGAGACGGCGACTTCGATAGGGAGGCGGTCGCCGCCGTCCAGGCCGCCTCACCCTTCCCGGCGCTGCCTTCGGATTTCGCCGAGCCCTTTCTGAAGATCCATCTGACCTTGAAATCCGAGGCCTCCTGGCGCTGATCCGGACTTTTCTAGTAGTCGATGCTGTTGCCCTTTTTCTTTTTGATCACGACGTCGGTGCTGACCCGGCTGTTGACGCGGCTGAACTCCCATTTGTCGATGAACACGCTCTTGCTCACGATGCCCAGATTGGCCGGCGCGGAAACCGCGTTGGCCGCGCTCGTCAGGTCGGTGACGGTCTGCGGATTGCTGACCGCCGTCAAGATGTCGACCGGAGAGAAGCTTTGGATGACGGTGTCCTGGGTCTTCTCGTTCGTGCCCCAGAGCCTGCCCTTCACCTTGTAGACGATGCGACGGGTGACGCTGACCATGACGCGCAACGTCTCGCCTTGGTAGTAGGACGTCCGGTCGTCGTTGACCACGAGCTCGACCTTGCCGGCGTTGACCCGCAGGAAAGCCTGCACCTTGTCGGACTCGGGCGCGCGTAGTATCTTGTTTTCAGCGATGAGAGTCACGCTCTCGTTGCTATTGTCCTCGTCATCCACGCGCAAGACATACTTGTAGGCCGCGTCCTTGAAGTCGTAGCGCGGCCTTCCCTTCCCGCCGTAGGTGATGCCGATGACGTCGGACTCCCAAGGCAGATCCTGGCTCTCGAACCCGCTCACGTCGAAGGAGACATGCGCCGTGTAGACCTTGGGCCTTCCATATTCCCGAGGCAGACGGATACAGCGCGCCTTGTAATGGTCGAAGCTCTCTTCCCAATGAGAGCCGTAAATACCGCCCTGAGACCAGTCGTAGCGGTAGACGGCCTGGTAGTAGCACTCCTTGGATTCTCGGTGGACCTCGCTCGTCAGCGAGCGCGAATGGATCTGCCCCTGGTTCTGCGCGGTACGACTGATCGTAGCCCTGTCTTGCGTTCTCTCCCACTCCGTCGAGAAGACGTCTCGCCAGCGGTACCAACCGCTGTAGTAGTAGAAGGTATTCGGGTCGCTCGTGTCCTTGCGGGAATTATTGTAACCTGACGGAAGTCTGTCCCAAAATTCGTAGTAGTTGAAGTTGGTGTTCCACCAAGTCGGCACCGGCGCCGGGATGTTACTGCGCCAAACCGGAGCCGGGCGCGAAGGCGGCGTGCTGCCGTGCCCGCCGTTGCCGGGGGGGAGTTTGCCGCCGCTGCCGGGGGGGCCGTCGTTGCCGCCGCTGCCGGGGGGCCCGTCGTTGTCGCCGCTGCCGGGGGGCCCGTCGTTGTCGTCGCTGTCGGGAGGCCAGTTGTTGCCGCCGCTGCCGGGAGGCCCGCCGACCAGGACGACCTTGCCCTTCCCAGCAAACGGCATGACGGCCTTACCAAACGGGCCGGCCGCGACGACGTACGTGAACGGCTCCTTGCGAGCGTCGGTCGAAAGCGCCCACTCGTCGGTGTTCGGCTCGCCGACGAAGCCGCTGCGGGATAAGTCGTTATCGAAGTTCGCGAGGATGGCCTCCCCGATGGCGGGGGATTTTTTCAGACGCTCCGAGGCCTCTTGCCATGCGGCCGTTTGCCGTGCGGCCGCTTGCTCGCCGACCATGGACAAGGGATTCTCAAGGGAGGCTTGGTCGTGATCAACCACCACGTTATGACCGCGGTAGCGTTTCTCGGGAAACAGTTCCCGCTTAAGCTTCTGTAGGACCGAGTCAGAGGCGTCGCTCAGGGTCAGCCCGCCTGGGCCGGCCTTGCAGATCACCTTTTGGCCCGTCAAATTGAAGGCCTGCTCCACGAGTTGATCACAGGCTTGAGGCATGGTCAGCGCCGGTTTTTCGGCCCTGAGCGGGGCGAGGGCCAGTAGAAGCATCATCCCGGTTGCCGCATGAACGATTCTCATATTTTCTCCAGTCGGAAACGAAGTTAGATTTCGCGGCGGTCCTTAAGCCATTGGATGATCCAGCCGTAGGCTGTCGACGTGTCCAGCGCTCCATTTGGATTGTTGCCCTTCCCGTCGGAACCGTAGGCGACTTCGGCGGCGCCGTCGTAGGTCTTCCTGTCGATGCGGGGCGCATCCATCGGGAGCGGCTGGCCGTTCTTTGAGTTGCCCGGGCGATAGTACAGTCCTTTCAACTGCTCCCAAAGGGAAAACTGGAAGGCGGGGATGGCGCTCTTGTCCTGGGGAGCGATCCAGTCGCGGACCCAGGAGAAGAACTTGCTGTCGATGAGGTGCCCGGTGTTGGTTCCGGCCCCCCGCGCGGCGTCGCGGCCGGCGGCGCGAAGCTGCTCAAACCAGCTCCATTGCGTGTAGGTGGTGTTGTCGCCGGCGGTTGCCTGGTAGTCCTTATCGGTGGCCCACGATTTGGAGGTGCCGTCGGTCAGGTCAACAAAGACGCGCGTCATGTTCATGAAGGAAACGGCCAGCTTCTCGGCGGAGAAGGGGATGGGGGCGTACCAGTCGTTGAAGAATATCTGCTCGCGGGCGATCACCGAAGCGATGAACTCCCAGGGAGCGCCGCGGTACATGTCGTCATTGCGTCCTTGATAACGGTTGAGCAGATCGTAAGTCAGGGTGATGACGGGGCGAAAATGACTGTCCACTGAGGCGGCGGCCGCGTATCGCGCTTTGGGGTTGCTGTCGAGGAGGTAGGATCCGCCCTTGCGTACAAATTCCGCATTGAGCGCCCGGAACACTGGCGACTTGTCGGCGCCGAACCTTAAGGTGGCCTCGACCTTGATACGCTCGCTGGCGGAGAGCTGTCGGTATCCTCCAAATAAGGGGCTGACGACTGGGATGCCGTTTCGTTTGTTCGCGTCTCCGTCGAAGCGCCCGCCGGCGTCGATGTTGGGGTCAAGGAACGTCTTGAGGACTTGCACGCTGGACGCACCGCGGACGCTGACGTCGGGCATCGCGGACACGAGGGGCCGGGCAACGGCGAGTGTCGGCTCCCAAGTGATCGCCGGAACCAAGAGCGTGGGGCCCTGGGGAAGAAGAGCAAGGGTCGTCGGAGCCTGAAGCGAGGGCGCCCGGGATACGTCGCGCGCTTGCAGTTGGAACGGGGCGACGATCGAGGAGGGGATCCCGGAGAAACGTGCCACGGTGAGGGTGAACGCCGTTGAGGGTGCCAAAAGGAAAACCAGGACAGCGCTCTTCATGGTTGCGACCTCCGCCGACTTGGACTGATGCGATGACGGCAGGTGGATTTTAAACATATGAGGTTGAGAACCGATAAGAGCCCTTGTGCCCAAACGCTGCTGGAAATTGGACCTATATCCGGCAGGGACCTTCAGACCGCCGGGTGGCGCAGAGGGGGCGCTCAAGCCCGATCATCTCTCCTGGAGACCTATTGAACCCAGGGCCCAAAGACTCTCGTTTCCCTGCCCCTTGGACCCAGTCTCAGACCTCCCTGATACGCTTATCATTGCAGAAGGATGGTATCCCCAAGGAAAGCTCCAGCCGGTCTTCTGGCGACGCTGCAGATCGCGTGGTCCTTCTCGGCGGGCACCGGCGAGATCTTGGCTCAGAGCCGCATGGCGCCGGTCCGCGTCCCGGTCTGCGCCTCCATGGTTTTGGTATCCGCCGTCGGCGATTTGACGATCACGACTCCCTCCATCTACCAGATTTCGCGCGTCCCTTCGCTCATTGAGAGCGCCTTTCCCACGCCCGTCAACGTGGCCAACCCGGTGCCCACACATGCGACCGCCCCCCAGGCTCTGCCGCCCGCCGACACCCTCCACCTCCAGGACGCGAGCCGCGGTGTTCCGATGGAAGACTCCATCCAAACAAGCGCCGCAGCCTTCGCCGCAATCTACGACGAAAAGCTCATCAACGGCGAAACCGCGCTCGATGCCCCTCAGGTGGATATCCTCGGCCCCCCGCAGTCGCCCGAACGGCGCAAGCTTCTCATCGAACGGGCGCTGCAAACCTACTCCGCCGTGCAGGACGATCATGCGCACAAAAAGAATTACTCCGATTTCCACGTTCATGCCGCAGTGGAACTGTCCGACGACCGCTGGTTCTCGGCCGGCAACGTCGAACTCAGCCGCGAGCTCACTCTCTGCGCGGAGCGCGCGGCGGTCGTGGCGGCTCTGGGAAATTCAACTCTAGCGCAGATCGTGCGCACCATCGTGGTCAGCAACAGCGGCGGGGAGTTCAAGAAACTGTGCGCCGAGTGCCTCGGCTGGCTGGCCACCGGCAAATATTTCTCTCCCGACACCGAGATCGTCAGCGTGGCGCGTGACGCGGCCAGCGGACGTTTCTCTCTGAAAATAAGGTCGCGGAAATCCGTCCTGCCCTTCCACGCCCGAGACGTCGGCCTGCCCTCAATCGCGCCGGGCTCCATCGCTTCGCTCGCCCTGACCCTGAGCCCCCGCGCGAAAAGCCTAACCCCCTCCGCGCGGGAACTCCGGCGCCTGATGGCGCAGGCCCGCGCCGCCTATGACGGACGCTCCGCCGAGCAGTTTTCGCCCAATCCAGCGGCCGCGGCCGTGAGCCTGACTCCTTTCGGACGATCCAGCGCCATCCGTTTCCAATGGGCGCCCCGCTTCAGCGAAGCCGAAGACCTCCAGGCCGCAGCGACCGCGCTCGAGCGGGTCGTGCATGCGCAAACACGCCTGCGCCCCATCGTGCGGTTTCTCGACCGGGCGACTTTCAGGGTGATGCGCCTGGAAGAACGCCTTCTGAGCACGCCCCAGATCACGGCCCTGGCTTACTACGGAAAGGACGTCGACCTGCCCCGCATCCCAAGCTTCGGCCGGCTCGTCAAACAGGGCGCCACGCGAGACACCCTCATCCTGCGCATTGAAAACGATCGCCTCGTCGTTCGCACCCTCGACGAGTATTTCCCGGAAATCTACGGCCTGCCCTGATCCCCGCGTATAATCCCGGGTCCAGCGGACGAGGGTCAAGGCTCTGTTTCGCCGTTGCGGGCGAGAGGACCCATGCTTCGGATTTCCTGAATCTGACTTTTGACGTCAAGACCGGCCTTCGCCGCATATTTCTCAGCGAGAATAAGCTTTTCCAGTATCAGTTTTGGGTTTATGCTTTGCGGCGAAGCGGCAAAAAGGCGTGCCGTTTCTAAGGCGTGAACAACGGCCCGCTCATAAGCGAGCATGACCTGCCGTTGGTCCTCCAGCCCACAGAAGGGGAAAAGGAATTCCAACGGAGAAAGCGCGTATTCATCAAGTGGATACTCCCTCAGTTTTTGCAGCGCCAACGAGATGAGCGCATTGGAAAGCCCCCGGAGTTTCTCGCCGTAAAGCGCCTGTTTGTCTACGGATAGAAGACGATAGTCTCCGCTAATTCCGTTGACTATGGCAAGGACGAGACCCGCGTTATTCTCCGCAATCGTGTCCTGAAGAGCGCCGAACATCTTCTCCAATCCGCGAACGTTTTTATCATCCCACTTCTTCAACCGCGCGTCGCGCTGGCTCTGCGCGCCCACGTCGCGCCACATCGGAGATTGCGCGTCGAGTTCGCGCGCGTAAAACGACTTCACGATCTCAAATTGCTCCGGCTTTCTAAGCAGTTCGATCACATCCTCGGTCTGGCGGAGAAAAAGCTCTCGAACTCCAGGATGAGACATGACCCGAATGAGATTTTCCAATTCAGACTTCCGGGCGGGATCGGCCTCACGCAAGGCTTTTTCAGGGTCCCGCAAGATTCCCGGCACGATGTTCCTGAGAGCGTCAGCGTTCGCTTCAAACTGTGTGAGCAATGCCGCTCTCTCCGTCTTAAGGATCTCCGCTCGGTCATGGTAGTGGCCCCGGACGAAGTCCCGCAGGCTGGAAGGCCCGCGGTCCCAAGCTTCGAGCAGGGCCTCGTCGGCCGCCTCGAACGCTCCCCCGGCCAGGAAAAATCTATCGTCTTTCCAAAGCGACGCATTCCGGCTTTGGAGTTCTCCCAGAGTCCGCGCCTGGGTTGCCCAACAGATTGTCTCATCCTCAATAGATGATCCGTTATAAACGACTCCATGGAGCTCGACCATTTTCTTCTTGTTCATCCCATGGCAGATCTCATGGGATATCATGGCAACGAGCTTCAACGCAACGACTTGGTGGCTCTCCTGCTTGGGAAGGCCCCGCACCCCGAGTTCCTCGATGAATCCTGGCAAGTCGTCGTTCTGAATATAAATCGTGTTGCTGTTGTGATCAAAAATCATCATGGCGTCGGGGAGGAGGAATTTAGGATTCGAGGCCGAGACAAGTTGTATGCGAACTCCTTCCTGCGCGAAGAATTGCGCGTGGTCTACGGTGGCTTCCAGGCCCTGCAAAGCTCGGACGCACATTTCTACGAGAAGATTTTCATCTAGACGTGTCCCCCGGACGGCGCCGCTCAATAGGGCCGCCGACTCCCGGCGCGCGCGACTGATCAAGTCCGAGGCTTGGGAAAACGCCGGTGCGATGCCCGTCTCGCCGCCCGCCTCAACGCATGCTGCCAGGACCGCGACGACCAGCGCCAGCGCGTTCATCCTACTGCGTCCTCTGCGCATCATAGGACAGTTTATGTGAAAAGAAGGGCATTGCGCATGAGGCAAAAGGCCTCCTGATCCATGGGCCGAAGTGCCCTGGCCGTTTCGCAAGCGGCCCCCGTTCATCATCAGCCGGTGAAACGGCCGGACATGGTAGTATGTCCGTGGTGCGGACCGCTCTGACGCGGGAGGGTGAATGGGCGTTCAATCGAGATTGGCGACGAAGTTTCTTCTGAGCGTCGGGAGCGTGGTCGCGGCGACCATCATCCTGCTCTTCACGTTCGTTTTCAGAATGTCGGAGGACGCCATCATCGGCCAAGTAGACGAGCAGAGCCGGGCGCTCCTGCAGCAGATGGTGATGACCCGGAACTGGATATCCGACCGCGGCGGCATCTACGTGAAGAGCGGGTCCGGGGTGGAAGAAAGCCCGTTCCTGCCGGGGACCACGGTGAGAGACGGCAAGGGTCATGAGTATGTCTTCCTCAACCCGGCCTATGTCTCCCGGCTCCTCTCCGAATATGCCGAAAGGCAGGAACTCTATCGCCTTCACCTCACCAGCCTGAGGCCGATCAACCCGATCAACGCCCCGACCCCGTTCGAAGCGGCGTCCCTGCGGGAGTTCGAAAAGAAGGGTTTCGAGGCATCCCGCGAGGGAGCCGCCGCCGTCATCAGTGAGAACGGGAAGCGGTTCTATCAGCGCGTCCGCCCCCTCCAGGTCGAGAGATCCTGCCTTCGCTGCCACGCGCAGCAGGGGTACAGGGAAGGGGAGATTCGCGGGGGGCTGAGCGTGTCGATCCCCATGGCGTCGGCCGACGCTCATGCCATGAGAAACCGGGCGGCTCTGGGACTTTCCGGTCTGGCGATCCTCGGGATCGTGGGCCTCTCCCTCTATCTGCTTCTTCGCAGGATCGTCCTGACCCCTGTCGCCCACCTGCATCAAATCGCCTCCCGGCTCTTGACGGGGGACTACTCGGCCCGAGCCTCCCTGGAGACGAGGGATGAATTCCAGGATTTGGCTCGAGCCTACAACGCCATGACCGACCATATCCTCGACAGTTATCTGTCCATGGTGAAGACCCTGTCCGCGGCCTTGGAGGCAAGGGACCCCTATACCGCCGGTCACGTGGAGCGGACCTCCAGATATGCGAAGGCCATCGCGGAAGAGATGGGGCTGGAATCCAGGCTGATTCATCAGATCGTGATGGGCGCGATTCTTCACGACATCGGCAAGATCGCGCTCCCCGATGCGATCCTCCTCAAGCACGGAGCCCTCGACGACGACGAGACGGCGCAGATGCATCGTCATCCCGCTCAGGGCATGGATATCCTTGGCTCCTCTTCCGACGCTTCCCTCGTAATGAAGGAGTTCATCCTCTACCATCACGAGCAATTCAACGGAAGAGGCTACCCTTATGGCCTGAAGGGCACGGAGATCCCTCTCGGCGACAGGATCATCTCAGTCGCCGACGCCTTTGACGCCATGATCACCGACCGTCCCTACCGCAAAGGTCTCCCCCGGGAGACGGCGATAGCGGAACTAAAAAAAGAAGCCGGCCGTCAGTTCGATCCGCAGGTCGTAGAGGCCTTCCTGAAGGTCCTTGGAAGCCAGCGGCCCTTGTAGGTAGGCCCAATTCGGAGTAGGTCCTATGTCAGCGCCCGGGATGCCATTGGGCCCAACTTGTGATAGAGACGCGGAACTAAACTCAAGTATAGGTATGAAAATGAGAATCGAGGCCCGCTCCATCTCGCGCCGGGCCCTGTCGTCGCTCCTCTGCTTGGGACTGATCGCTTCCTGCTCCCCGTGCGCGTCCGCGCAGCATGTCGCTTCGCGCAGCGACGTCGCACGCGTCGGTTCGGCCGGGTCCGCCGCGGCCGGTCCGGCCGTCGCCCAGCAGGCGCTTTTCCTGGACGAGATGAACCTCGCCCTCCAGGGACTCAACGATCTGACCCCGACCCCGGTCTCCCCTTCGGCCGCGGCCCCCAAGGTCGAGCCCCTCACGGCGCTCAACCCGGAAGCCGCCGTCCTGTACATGACGGCCCTCTCCGCTTCCCCTGCGGCCCAGGAAGAACACGCGGCCCGGCAGGTGCTCATCGAGTACGCCGCCCGCCCCAGCCTCCGCGCCGAGATCGAGAATATCCTGAAGAGCCCCTCGGCCATGACGGCGGGATCCGCCGGGACCATCGCCAGACTCAAGGAGTTCGGTGCGAAGCTCGCCGCCCTCGACAAGCCCCAGAAGCGCGTGCTCCTCGAGGGTCTCATCTCTCTGCGCAAAAAGCTCTATACCTCCACCTCCAAGGCGGCGACGATCGACGGCACCAGGGAGAACCTCGCGCAATATTTCGAAAATTCAGGCCGGGCCGCCCAGCCTCCGCCCTCGGCGGTCACGGTGGGCGAGGCTTCCGGTGCCGGCGCAATGGGGCTCCTCAAGGCCGCGGCGCCCAAAACCGGGAAGGATCGGTCCTTCATCGTGGACGCGCTCCCGAAGCCGGACATGGCGGCTACGGAGGCGACGAATATCATCGACTCCGTCATGCAGAAGATCCTCGCTAACTACATCCATCCCATCACGCTAGAACGGCTCCTCCTCGGGCTGGCCAAGAAGGCCGGCATCGACGGGATGGCGCCCGCCTCCTCCCAGTCCGGTCCCGAGAGTCGCCGCGAATTCTTGACGGCCCTGGCCCGCATGCTCAAGTCGGTGATCTCCGGAGGGACGGATTCTCCGCGCAACGCCTTCCAGGTGGCCGACACTTTCATCCGCGCCGGCATCACCCCCGTGAAGGCGCCGCAGGACCTCTACTCGATCATCAAGGCCATCGTCGCCGAGACGAAGGACATGTATTCCAGATTCCTGGACCCCGTGGAGACCCGAAATTCGAATCTCCGAATGAAGTCCTCCTTCGCCGGCATCGGCATCCTGTTCAATGGGAGCTTTCTCATCGTGTCGGTCGTGCCGCAGGGTCCGGCCGATAAAGCGGGCGTCAAGGCCGACGACCGGATCGTCGCCGTAAACGGAGTGCCCGTCTCGGGGTCCGACACAAGTGAGAAACTCTCGGGGATGCTCCGGGGAGATCCCGACACGCCCGTGGAGATCACGGTCTCGCGCGATGGGAAGGAGTTGACGGCGAAAGCGGTCCGGCGCGTCATGCCGTCGCCGAACGTCTTCGCCGACATGCTGCCGGGACGTCCCGACGTGGGTTATCTGTATTTCAACGGCTTCCACGAAGACACCGGCCCGGTGTTCCTTGGGAAAATCAGAAGCCTCAAGCAGGCTGGCATGAAATCGCTCATCATCGACCTGCGCTACAACCCCGGCGGCCTCCTCTCCACCGCGCTCTCCATCGCACAGCTATTCCTCAGGAAGTGGCAAGTCGTATATCACCTGCAAGAAGGCCGGCGGATAATCCCGACCGTCAGTAGTATGGATGGGGAATTCGTCGACCTTCCGGTCACCGTCCTGGTCAACAAGGAAAGCGCCTCGGCCAGCGAGCTGCTTTCGGCGGCGCTTCAGGACAACGGCCGCGCCGAGATCATCGGCGAGCGCACTTATGGCAAAGGCGTCGGGCAGAGACAGATATCAATCCCGATGTCGGATGCCGCGGCCACCTTGACCCTGACCACGATGCAGTGGTTCACTCCCAACAACCTCTCGATCCACTCCGACGTGCGGGGCCGGGGCGGCGTGGTGCCGACGGTGGCCCTGACCGGGGACAAGAAGGATCTCAAGGCCGGCTACGAATCCATCCGGCACGGCCTGCACGGGGACGGGAAATGGGCCCCCGACTCCGATCCGTGGATACAGAAGGCCGCCGACCTCGCTCAGGCCAAGGCCGGCGCGACGGAGTAAGGGAAATCCCAAGCTATCACGCCGCACCGCCCACTCATGCCTGATTCAGGCTCATCTTGCGTGAGATAGGACTGATAGTCCTTCCTGCCCGCGTATACGTGGTTTGGGCACACAGGATAACGCTCAAAAGCCGAAGCCGCGCAGGAAGACCCTCCACAAGTCCGCGGCCGTCGCGTCCGTCCCCGGGTAAGCGAAGACGTGGAGCAAGGCGAAGAATTGGATCGTGAGATACGCGCGAAGGAGGTCGAGGATGATCCGGCGATCCCGGGTCCAGGGGCGGCGCTCGCGGCGTCGGCCCATCCGCCAGAGCTGGTTTGCCGCGACCGCGGCGGAGAGAAGGGCGAAGTAGGACCATCGGCGGTCGAAGAAAGCCAGGGTGCCCTCGGTGAGCCCGCCGTAGAAGATGAGCCCGACTCCATGGCCCCAGAGCATGTTCCCCACCCCCACGGCCGCGACGGTCGCCGCAACGATTCTGCGCCTGGGGGACCACTCGGCTAGGCGGAAGAACACCGGATAGAAGAAGGCTCGGACCAAAAATTCCCTGTAATGGTAGGTATAGCGGCCCCAGAGATCAAGGAGATCGGTCGAGATCAGCCAGTTGTTGAAATTCGGGGCCATATCGAAGCCGAACAGGCGCCAGACACCGACTTTGAAATGCGATATCCCGGCCCAGAAGACGGTGAACTTGAGGAGGTTGATGAGGCTCGTCGCCAGGACCGTGGCGGTCCTCAGTTCATGGCCCTCGTGATAGCGCTGGGTCATGGCGCTGAGGCTGCCACGGTAGCTCTCTACCCCCAAGACCTCGGCCAACTCGGCCAGCTGGCGGCAGAACCAGTTCCCGAATACGAAGAACCCGAGCGCGAGAAGGAGCAGCCTCGCGCCGCCCCAGGCGATTCGGTTTTTGTCCTCCGGGAGGTAGATGCGCTCGGTGTAGGCGGGCCCCTGAGACTCGATCGCGGAGAACCAGTTCGGGAGCATCCCGGGACTGAGGAAGTTCTGCAGATACCGGCCGAAAGTGGTCTCGCCCGGAATCAACCCGTTCCTGAGGTCCACGTCGTAGAGAATGAGGCGCATCCACTGCCCGAAGAACAGCAGCAGGCCCGTCGGAAGGTCCCATTGCCGTCCCAGGAGCCACGCCGCCGTGCTCCCGAAATAAGCGGTCAAAAGGAAAGACTGCACCGCGCAAAAACGCAGCAGTGTCCCCGCGCCGGAGCGTTCCATCCATGCCCGCGCCAATCGCGGCGGATGCAGGAGCATGTACGCGACTCCGTGGGCGACGAGGAGTCCGGCGAGGCTCCCGAAGCCATAGAAGGCCCCGATCATCACGATGGCGCCGAGGGCGATGGCCCCGCGTTTGGCGGTCACGGGCAGAAAGTAGACGCCCAGGAAAGCAACCGCAAGAAGGAGGTAGTAGGCCAGCATTTCGTGGTCGTTGTCCTGGAACTGATGCGATCGACTTATCCAGAGGCTGGTGATGACGGTGCGCCCCTCATCGAACACGCCCTCCGGGCTGAGACCGGCCATCGCGGCCAGGTCCTGGGGAAGCGGGAGCCTCAAGAGGGAACCCGCGTGGGTGAACAGGTAAGCGTACAGGAACAACACCCCGAGCACCGCGAAGAGGAGGGCCGCGCTATGGGCGCTTCGTGGGGGGCGAAGGTCCCGCCTTGAGGCGCCGGGAAGGGTGCTGGGCATGCCGGACTATCCCTCCGTGCGCAGAAGCCTTGAGGCCACGAGTTCGGCCAAGGTCGACACGTTCCGGAACGCCGCCGCGTTCATGTCCCCGCTCGATAACCGAATCCCGAACTCCTTCTCCAGAAAGAGCACGGCCTTAACCACGTCCAGGGAATCGGTGAACCAATCCTCCATCAGGTCCATGGTCTCGGTGAGCTGGGCGCCCCGCTGCGGATGCTCTTTTTCCAGGTAGCTTTTGATCCGCCGGCCAATTTCGTCGCGATGCATGTTCAAGTGGGACCGTACGGATTATATGATTTACAGATCGCGACCCAAGAGGCCCCTTGATCGAGGCCGGCACGAGGTGGCACAAATTGGGTTGGTATAGTACACTATAGAGCAGGGACCTAGTTGCAAATTCTTCGAGAGCCGTGAAGAATTGGGGTTGCGGCTTCGCCGCGTTATAATTCCAAATATGACCGACTGTATTCACCACCTGGTCCAAGAACAGGCCCGCCGGCGGCCCGAGGCAGCGGCGGTCGAACATGCCGGCACATCGCTGAGCTACGGCGAGCTTGAACACAGGGCAGAGGCCCTGGCCGGTCGCCTCGCGCGAGCGGGCGTGGGCCCGGAGACTCGCGTCGGCATTTTTGCGGAGCGATCCCCGGAACTCTTCATCGGGATCCTGGCGGTGCTCAAAGCAGGTGGGGCTTACCTGTCTTTGGACCCCGCCTATCCGCAGGAGAGGCTTCTGCGGATATGGGAAGACCTGAAGGCTCCGGTGCTGCTGGCGACCCAGCGCACCGCGGACCGGCTGCCGCTCAAGACGACGAAGCTGGTGCGGCTTGATCGGGAGACGGAGGCGATCCATTCCCCACGGAGTGGGCAAGAGCCGGGATCGGGGAACCTGGCCTATGCGATCTTCACATCGGGTTCCACGGGACGGCCCAAGGGAATACTCCTCGAACATCGGGGTCTATGCAACCTCATCCGTTGGACCAACGGCCTCCTGGGTCTTGGGCCCGGGGACCGGCTCCTGCAGTTCGCCGCCTTGAGCTTCGATGTTTCCGTATGGGAGACATTCATGGCCCTAGCCTCCGGAGCGACCTTGGTCCTGCCCGAGGCCGAGGATCGCTTCCTGGCCCCCGCCCTGCACAAGATGCTCCGCGAGAAAGACGTGAGCGTGGCCCTTCTCCCACCTTCCCTGATGGCTTTGATGCCTTCGGAAGAGCTGCCGAAACTGCGCGCCGTCATCTCCGTCGGGGAGCGGCTGCCCACCGAGGTGGTGCGGCGCTGGGCCCGGGGGCGGCGACTCATCAACGGGTATGGCCCCGCCGAAGCCACCATCACCGTCTCGGCTTTCGAGACGAGCGCGAAGGGTCGCTACCCTCTCCTGGGGCCGCCGATCGGCAAACCGATCCCGAACACCCAGCTCCACGTATTGGGGCCGAATCTCGAGCCCGTACCCGCCGGCGAGAGCGGGGAGATATTCGTGGGCGGCGTGGGGGTCGCGCGAGGCTATTTGGACCGACCCGAGCTGGACCGAGAAAAATTCATGCCTGACCCGTTCTCCGATGAGCCCGGCGCCCGCCTATTGCGCACGGGCGACCTGGCCCGCCGCCTTCCGGGAGGGAACCTCGAGTTCCTCGGTCGCGCGGACGACCAAGTGAAGATCCACGGAGTCCGCATCGAACTTGGGGAGGTGGAGGCCGTGTTGCGTCGGCACCCGCAGGTGCGGGATGCGGTGGTGATTCTGAGGCAGGAGAAGGGACGGTCCCGGCTGATCGCCTTCGTGGATTCAGGAAGCCTTGCGGATATCGCGCCGGCCGGCTTGCGACGGCACGCGCTGGAGATGCTGCCGCGCCCGATGGTTCCCCACGATTTTCTGGTGCTCAAGGAGCTTCCCCGCACGCCGAACGGGAAACTCGACCGCAAGAATTTGGAGGCCCGTTATGGTTAACCCGACCGCGCGAAAATTCCCGACGCCCCCTATATCCTCGTCGGAAGCCCGTCCCGGGATTGCAGGCGAAAGGGAGCCGTATCGCGCCGATCGTCAATTTCCGAACGGCGAGGTTCATCGGCTCCCGAAGAAGCTCGAGGCCGTCACGCACCCCGCCCGGCACTGGGGGACCGATCCCCGGAGGCCCGGAGGCGTCATCTGCCGTCTGAGTCCGCGTCACTGCAGGATCGCGGAGGGAAGGCTTGGGTTCTGCGGGGTCAGGAAGAACCTCGGCGGCAAGCTCGTCAGCCTCAACTACGGCAAGATGGTCCACCCGACGGAGGAAGTCATCGAAACCGAGGCCGTCAACCATTTTTCGCCGGGGGAGAGGATACTCTCCTTGGGCAACATCGGCTGCATGATGGTCTGCGACTTCTGCCATAACTGGAAGACGAGCCAGGCCCGCCTCGCCGAGGACAAGGACATCGAGGCCCGCACCCCCGAGGAGATCGTGGCCTTGGCCGTCCGCCTCGGAATCCGCATTCTCTCATGGACCTACAACGACCCCGTGGTCTGGCACGAGTTCGTCGTGGACACGGCCCGCCTGGCGAGGAAATCCGGAATATTGAACCTCTACAAATCCGCCTTCTACATTTCCCCTGATGCCGTCGAGGAACTCATCGAGGTTATGGACATATTCAGCCTTTCCCTGAAATCGATGGATCCTCGCTTCTACCTCAAGTTCACGGGAGGACGACTGGAGCCCATCCTGGACGGCATCAAACAGGTGCACGTATCCGGAAGGCACCTGGAGGTCTCTAACCTTATGGTCACGGGCCGCAACGACAGCCTATCCGAGGCCGCCAAGGTCGCCCGGTGGATGCTTGACAACCTCGATTGCAAGGTCCCCCTGCACTACGTACGATTCCATCCCGACTTCAAGTACGCAAACGCGGCCCGCACGCCTATCGCCGCTCTCGAGGCGGCTCGCCACCAAGCCAAGGAGATGGGCTTGGAAAACGTCTATCTCGGCAATGTCCTGGAACATGAGGGGTGCAACACCGTCTGCGCGTGCGGGAATCTTCTGGTGCGACGCATCGGGGCCCTCTCGGAGCACGCCCTGGACCCCTCCGGTTCCTGCCCGGCCTGTGGCCGCAGATCGGCCATCAAGCTGCTGCCCCCCCGTGCCGGGGAAGCGGACGACGGCGCACCGCCCGCCCCGGACTCCCTGTCGCTGGACCATATTTGGGAGCCCGACAAGATCAGCGTCCACATCCAGGCCGCCGACGGGTCCGGCATCGTCTTCCAGTCCCTCGACGAGGAGGGCCGGCCGATAGGCGGCTTCCGGAAATCGATGAGCCGCCGGTTCCTGGTCGCGCGCGGCGGAATCAGGGAGGAACGCTTGCGCATCTACTACAAAGACGCCGCGCCCAAGGTCATGCCATTGCTCGACCGGGCCAACTTCCCCGTGGATTGAACCCATGATGCCTGGAAAGGAATTACGGAAAGAGACGGCGTTGGTCAGGGCGAGGGTAGGCACGGCCGGGGCGGACCCCTTGGTGACCCCGATATTCCAGACCGCGGCCTTCCGCTCCGGCGACCCCTTCTTCTACACGCGCAGCGACAATCCCAACTTCCGCGAGGTGGAGGAACTTTTCGCGTTTCTGGACGGCGGCGCGGGAGCCGTGCTCTTCGCCTCGGGCATGGCCGCCGTCGACGCGGTGCTGGGGCTCTTAAAGCCCGGGGACCGGATGGCGGCGCACCCCCTCATCTACGGCTGTTCCTATCGATTGATCGTCGACCACTGCGCCCGCCTAGGGATACGCCTCGATTTCGCGGATCTCTCGAAGACCAAGGCTCTTCACTCGGCGCTCCATGCGGACACGAAAATCGTCTTCTTCGAGACCCCGACCAATCCCTTCCTGAAGTCGATCGACATCCGCCGACTTGCGGAGGCGGTCAAGGTCAAGAGTCCCCGGGCCCTGGTCGTCGCAGACAACACCTGGGCCACGCCCCTGTTCCAGACGCCGCTCGCTCTAGGGGCGGACATCGCCCTCTACAGCTGCTCGAAGTTCTTCTCGGGGCACAGCGACCTCATACTGGGGGCCGCGACGGCCAAGGACAAGGCCGTGCTCGAGATGCTGAGGAAACGCCGCTTCTACTCCGGAGCGGTCCCGGATCCCTTCGCGGCCTGGCTTTTGCGCCGCAGCCTTCAGACCCTGGAGGTGCGCCTGAGGCGTCAGGTGGAGAACACCCGTAGGATCCTGTCCTTCCTCAAGCGCCACCCCGCCGTCCGGGAGGTCTTCTTCCCGAGGGTTGACGGGACGCAGCTCAAGGCCTACGGCGGCATGCTGTTTTTACGGCTCGACGGGGACCCGGACGGCAGAAAGGCGGACGCCCTGGCGGACGCCCTGCGGCTTTTCGACCGCGGCACGGCGCTGGCCTGCGTGAGCTCGGCCGTCGCCATACCCTACACGGGGAGCCATCTTTCGATGACGGAGGCGGAGAAGGCCGGAATCGGTCTGGACAAGTCTCTGGTGCGGCTATCGATCGGCCTGGAAGCCGCGGAGGATCTGATAGCCGACCTGAAGCGGGCCCTCAAGGCCCGCGGGAGGAATCGAAAACCATGACCGAGTATTCGAGGAGCAAATGCGAGGCCGGGCCTCAGGACTAAGAGGAGCCGGCGTTGCCTCGCCGTATGGCTCGCTCAGAAATGGTCGAGGCACGAAGCCGAACACCATGAAAGGATTCACTCTCATCGAGCTGATTGTCACGATTTTGATCCTCGGCATTTTAGCGGCGTATGCCGTCGTCAGCTATGAGAAAACGACTGAAAACGCGAAGGCCGAAAATGCTCTCGCCCTGGTGAAGATGGCCGCCGGCGCGCAGCGGGCATTCAATATCGATCTCAACACGGTCGGCAACGGAACCATTGATGACACCTGTAATAGCGGCGCCTGTCCAGGTGCACCCTATCCGCCCTGCGCCGTGGTGCAATGCGGCTATCTTCAAAAGCGGTCCTGGAGTCAAGAAAACTATCGGCTCGACGTGAAAGGCCTTGTCGCTGGGGGCCTTGAAGTGCCGTGCGATTTGACGGGAGTAGCGCCCGCCGGGTACTACGCCGCCTGCGTCAAGAGAAAGGTTTGCGGGACGGACCCGCCGCCCTGCGTGTCCCCAACCAGCACGTACGCGAATTGGGCCTACACCGTCGGCGTCGACGGCATAGTTTTGGCTTGGCCGGCCGGTGGGCCCGGTGCGCTTTCTGGGCCCCCTGCGCCTTAAAGGGAACAGTCAGCCGTCCTGATACGCCCACAGAATTTTCCAGAATTCGGCCCGGGGTGGCTTGCCGGCACGAAGGAAAGACGCAGGCCGGGCTCCGACACGAGCACAAACAGACCTTGACTCAGATCGGGATTAGGGGTTATCCTGAGCCCACGAAGGAGGCCGTCGGTAAAGGTGCCTCTCAGTGACCGGTCACGGGAGGGGGACGTTTATCAGAGTACAAAGAGTTATGTGAGCAATGATGTCATGAATTCACGTCATCCAACGACAGGAAAGGTTTTTGCAGTGTTTCTGACGCTGTCGGGGACTATAACGCTCAAAGCTGTCGGAACCAATGCTGCAACCAATCCACAAGCAGTCTCCACCCAGGCACAGTGGCAGCAAGTGCCCCTAAGAACGCAAGCCCAGAAGACGGCGGGGCTTGCTGGAGGTGAAGGTATGCAGATGATTTTTGACATTGCCTCTGCGCCTTCAAATTCCAAGGTGTATTATTTTGTAAGCGATACATCTCAAATGTGGAAAAGCATAGACGGTGGTTACAATTGGACAAAAAAAAGCAAGGGATTTGTTATCAATGGGGGAGTGTCCATAGTTGTTGACCCTGCAAATGAAAATAAGGTATTGGTCGCCGGATCAATGCATAGCGTTCAATATCCACAGAACTCATCTCCTTATGATGGAATATATCGCACAACAGACGGGGGAAACACCTGGGCGCTAGAACACGTGACGCATTATCGAAGACCTTCTTCAAGCATGAGAGGGGGAGTTCATTTTGCTTTTGATCCTAATAATTACAATATTATATATGCAGGGACCGATGACCAAGGGATATTAAAGTCAACAGACGGAGGGGATACATGGACATCCCTTAATTTACTGACATCAGGCAAAATACGTGATATCAAGGCTCATCCAACTAACTCTACTATTATATACGCCGCAACTCCCGATGGACTCTGGAAAATAACAAATCCAGGGAGCGCGCCCTCATCCGTCCGAATAGGAACAAATTTATCGAATTATCCTAAAAGTTTGGCAATTGATCCGGGTAATCCGAATATCATGTATGTCGCTGTAGAAAGAAAAACAGGAGACGCGGGAGGTGTTTTTAAATCAACAGATGGCGGTACGACTTTTACCAGGAAAAATAACGGATTGCAATGGTTGTTAGATAACGACACGGTCAACAACGACAATGCAATTACACGGATAGCGATTAGCAAAGTCAACCCAAACCGTCTATACGCTTCGTTTGCCAACACAGGGTACAGGCATCCTTTCTATACTTCAGACGGCGGCGAAAATTGGTCTCAGCCGTCCGACATGGATGTTGGTAATTATCTTGAATATATTAATTCTGCTAGTAGTATAGGGGGTAATTATTTTACCAGTCCTGTTGCGCCTAGTCCATCTAATGAACGAGTTGCTGTAGGGTTAGGTGCGGGAGCCAATCCAAGTGTAACGACTGATGGAGGAAATACCTGGACAATTGGAAGCGGTTACACAGGGGGAGCCACGGCGGGAGGAAGTTCAATCGGTTTCGACAAGAATAATTCTAACAGGTTCGCTATGGCATTACTTGATACGAACGTCTTTCTCACGGAGGATGGCGGTTCAACATTCAAATCGTTGAATGTACCTGCTTACAATGGTCAGCACGGGGCTTCTGGCGTTGCAATCAGACCAGGAGACCCTAACACCGTTATCACTATGGCAGGAAACTGGGTCAATTATCAATACATGCCCACTATAACACGTAACAAAGGAACTTCATGGACACAAATACCGCAGGACTCCAGTGGCAATAGCATGGTAGGCAGCGCAAGATTTGTTACTTATCATCATTCAAATTCAAATATTATTTACTTAGGGAGATTTAAAAGCACTGACAACGGTTATACGTGGAAAATATTATCACATCAAGTTGATGCAATACATCCAACCAATGGTGACATTATATTTGGGACTGAAGATAGTGGCAGCACGCTTACATTTTATAAATCCACTGATGGCGGGACTCTATGGACGCAGCATTCTACCGTAACCGCAGAGATCGTAGAAGGCCTGGCAATAGCCCCTGGCAGTCCGGAAAAATTATATCTCGCATCAAGAACAACCGGATTGTTTGTTTGGAATGGTTCTCAATGGGTCTTGCAAACAAAGGCAAATGGTTATGACAATGACCAATTCGGGCTAAAAGATACAAGGTCGGTGGCAGTTGACCCAAACAATCCCCTGGTAATATATGCGGGTAAAGCCGCGTATGGCTATGGCCATTCAAACGGTGTCTTTCGTTCAACGGATGGCGGTAATACATGGACAAATATTACCGGCAATCTTGGCCCGGAGTTTAACGTTATTTCTTTACACGTTAACCCCGATACAAGCGAGGTATACGTTAACTCATGGCATGGCACATGGAAACTCCCGCCTCCCGGCACGGCAGGCAACCCCCCGGTCATCACCAGCGCGCTGAGTGCGACCGGCACGATAGGAACCGCGTTGAACTACCAGATCACGGCCACCAACAGCCCCACGAGCT
>JBBTJN010000037.1:0-2850 GCA_038059415.1 Elusimicrobiota bacterium
GTCTTCCGGGTGGACCGCCTCCAGCCAGGCATTCGGCGCCGCATACAGCGAAAGGCTGGGCCTGCCCCAAATGTGCTCATAGGCCGGGGAGATGTACTGCATTTTTGATTTCCCCGGATTGGTGACCCAAAAGACGTCGCCTATGCTCTCGGCCAGCTGCCGAAAACGCTCCTCGCTTTCCTGCAATTTGGCCAGGGTGGATTTAACTTCTTCCTTTCGCGCGGCTTCCGCCAAGGTCCGTCGGAGCGCCGGGATAAGAACCTCGAGGCGATCTTTAAGCAGGAAGTCGGTCGCGCCCGACCGCAAGCATTCCACGGCCTTGCTGGCCTCGATTTCCCCGGACACCATTAGGACGGGGGTTAGAGGGGAGACCTCGATGGCCATTTTTAAGGCGGCAAGACCGTCGAACCCGGGGATGTTGTAGTCGCTCAGGATGCAATCATACCGGGCCGACGACAGCGCCGTCTCAAACTGTTTTTGAGTGTCGACGCAATCGATCTCGGCGTCTATGCCCCCGGCGTCGAGCCGGTCGGCGATCAAACGGGCGTCGCCGGCGTTGTCCTCCAAATGCAGTATTCGAATAGGGGGCATGCTGTCAGCTTGACGGCTCGGGTTTATCCTTCTTGTCGAAAAACAAGCGCGGGTTCGCGGGCGGCGGCGAGTTGAGCAGGAACCAGAACCCGCCCAATTGCTGCACCGCCTCCACGAAATCGTGGAACTTGACCGGCTTGACCACATAGGCGTTGACGCCCGTTTTGTAGCTTGTGAAAATATCCTGCTCCTCGCGCGAGGAGGTCATCATGACCACGGGGATCATCTGGAGAGCGGCTTCGCCCTTGATCTGGCGGAGCACTTCCAGGCCGTCCACCTTGGGCATCTTGATATCCAACAACACGAGCGCCGGATTGCCGGGCTCGCGCTTGGCGAAGGAGCCGCGTCGATAAAGGTAGTCCAACGCTTCCTCGCCATCGCATACATGGACGATTTCGTTGGTCAACCGGTACGCCGCAAGCGCCTCGACGGCCATTTCGGCGTCGCGCATGCTGTCCTCAACCATTAGAACAGTGTTCATTGTCGGATTCTCCTTGATTGCAGCTTGCGTCCGTATTCGCCGGTTTGAGAGTAAACAAAAATTTGGCGCCCTTTTCCGGCTCGCTCTCCGCCCAGACGCGTCCGCCGTGCCGAGCAAGAATGCGCTGCACGGTGGCCAGGCCGATCCCCGTGCCCTCGAACTCCTCGGCCCGGTGCAGGCGCTGGAAGACTCCGAAGAGCTTGTGGGCATACTTCATGTCGAAACCCGCGCCGTTGTCGCGGACGAACAGAACGATCCGGCCGTCCTCCGCGCCTTCGATGCCGATCTCGATCTCCGCGAGGTCGCGCTTGCGGCTGTATTTGACCGCGTTGCCGATGAGGTTGGCGAAGACCTGCCGAAGCATGGCGGCGTCGCCTAGGACGGGAGGCAGCGAGGGCGTCTTCCAGTTTATTTTTCGGCCTTCAACCGCCGTGTCCAATGCCCGCAGGGTGCTCTGCACCACCGCGTTCAAATCGACGACGTTTTCCTGCATCTCGGTGCGGCCCATGCGGGAAAACTCCAGCAGATCGTCGATGAGCCGGCCCATATCCGAGCTGGCGTCCGAGATGGTCTTCAGGTAGCGCTGGGCTCTGGGGTCAAGATTATTCCCGAGGGCCTGGGTCAGCATCTGGACGTAGCCGTGCACGTGACGCAGCGGCGCGCGCAGATCATGGGAGACGGAGTAAGAGAAGGATTCCAGATCCTTGTTGGCCGCCTCAAGCGCCTCGGTCCGAACCCGAAGATTGGCGGCCAGGTCGATGATCTTCTCTTCAGTCTGCTTGCGCTCGGTGATGTCGGCGCGGATGGCGATGTACTGGACCGGCTTGCCGCCCTCATCTTTGAAGGGGACGATCGCCGTGTCCACCCAGTAGAGCGAGCCGTCCTTGGCGCGATTGCACAACTCGCCGTGCCATACGCGGCCGTTGGCGATGGTTTCCCAGAGCGCGCGTATGAAGGCCTTCGGATGACGCCCCGAATTGATGATGCGATGGTCTTTTCCGACCAACTCTTCCCTGCTGTATTTGGCGATTTTGCAGAAATTGTCGTTTACGTATTTGATGATTCCTTTGGCATCGGTAATGGCCACTATGCTTGTTTCATCCAATGCATATTTATAGTCTGCAACTTCTTTATTCCTTTCCAGCAATTCTCCGGTTCGCCTTTTTATTGTTAAAACAAAAAACATGCACAGCCAGACTGTAAGAATGCTGAGCGTGCGGTTAACGACGACTATATTAAAATCAATATTTTCCGGAAACGGTTTTAAAAAACCCATGAGGATAAGTAAGGTGAACAGGAGGGAAAAAAGCAACGGGCATTGGGGGTCGCGTATCCATAAAGTGAGAAGCAGGGATACGGCATAGACCATGCCAATGGCAATGCCGAAGGGCAAGTGCCAATCAATGAAAAAAATTGCCAGCGCAAGCAAAAGGAGCGCGCCGCACTTAAGGTGTTCTGATTTTTCTCGCATTACTTTGTTGATAGCGAGCATCTCATAAGCGTAGCCTGCGAAGGTCAAAGCTACATCAAAATCGGGTCAGGAGGCGACGCACGGTCTGGCGCAGCGCGTGGATGTCGAAGGGCTTGACCTGATCTTGGCCCGCCGCTCCAGCACCTCCTCGATGGCGTCCGACGCCGATTGCCCGCTCTCATAGGCCGCAACGGGCACGCCAGCAGCTTTCTCGAATGGTCGTTGATCACCGGAATCGCCTTGTAGTACCCGAACTCAGGCACGAAGAAGTTCGTCGCGTCCATCTGCCAGATCTCGTCGACCGCCT
>JBBTJN010000038.1:0-12320 GCA_038059415.1 Elusimicrobiota bacterium
CCAAGGCGCTGACCGAGAGCCCCGCCGGCAGGCCCGTCGCGCTGAAGCTGGTGGGGCTGTTGCTGGCGGTGATCTGATAGCTGAACGCGGTCCCCACCTGTCCCGTGGCTGTCCCGGCGCTGGTGATGACCGGCGCAGGCGGAAGAACCGTCAACGTGCCCCCGGTACCCGTGCCGGTGATGGAGGTTCCATTGGGATCCGAGTAGACGACGCCGGACACCGGCAGGCTCAAGGTTCCGGTCGCCGTTGCGGAGATCTTCAACTCCGCCGTCAAGAGAGAACCGCTGGCGATCGTGGTTTGATTGAAACCAAAGATGATGAAGGTCCAGGTACCGCCCGTAAGATTGGCGCTCACGCTCTTGACGGCCGTGTTGAGGACCGGTCCGAGCGTGATCGGCCCCGTGCTCAGACCCGCGGGCACGGTGATGTTGAACTGCATACTCGCCACTGAGGATGTGCCGGGATCAAAGGTGATGGGAAGAGTCACCGTGGCGCCCGCCTGTCCGGAAACGCTGCCCACCGTCAGAGACGGCGCCGCCCCGGCTGAGGTGGCCATCGCGCAGGAGAAAAGCGCCAACCCGACCTGAATCCATTTTCGCGTATTCATGGACCACAGCGTAGCCCCAGAACCGAAAAAAAACAAGAGCATCCCAGGTTAAAATAGGGATAAAATACGGCAAACGCATTGCGACTTCGCTGGGGCATGAACTTCACTTGGAGGTAAACTGGGAATGTCCGCTCGACAGAAAACAACCGTTCTGTCGCTGATCATCGTTGCGTCAGCGGCATTTGTTTGCGCGTCCCAAATTTTACGTTTGCCGCTCAAAGAGCTTCCCGCAAAATCAAATATCATCGTTATCGGAGAAGTCGTCAAAGTTGTCCCTTCCAAAGAAACAGACGATGTAACGATCAAGATTGCCGCTGTACTTAAAGGACAAATGAAAGACAATAAAGCTACCTTCATATTGAGCACTCATGGCGGTTTGAAAGACTTTGACCCTCAATTAAAGGTCGGCAATAAAGGCGTTTTCTTTCTTGTTCGAAATAACAATACGTTCGAGAAGGCTTATTGGGGCAGCATCGCAATATTCCCGAAAGATAATTTCAATTAATGATGGCAAGCATGAAGTTCGAGCGCCTGCGCTGGATATTGCTGCCCGTGGCTGCGATCACTCTGCTCGTCATACTGTTCAAGGGTGCCACGTCCGGGCGGCTCGCACTGGCCTCGATCTGCGCGCTGATCTGGTACGCGCTCTCCTGCCGCAAAGTCCGTTCGCTCGATCGGGATCGCTTCATCGACGGCAAGCTTCGCCGCCGCTGCTAGCTGCTGGAAGAACAGGAGTTCGGCGCCGAAATTGTACTCGACGCCATCGCAGCGCCTCGCGGCGTCGCTGACTGAGTTGCGCAGACGATCACCCATTTCTCAGGGCTGGCTGGACTCTGCTTTGACCGCTTGGGCGACGTAATCTTGAAACTTTCTGAATATGGATTCAACCGCTCTAGCTCGGTACCCGGGCCAGCTGCCTGAGTCGGTGATTTCGGCCTCTATGTACGCTCGGATACGGATCAACGCGATCTGCGCTTGCGAAGTGCCGACTTTCTCGAGGGCTGGGGCCACGGTGGCCAAAGCTTCGTTCAGTTTACTGCGGACAAGATCGCTTGCCCATCGTCGACCGTCACCTGTCTCGTAAATCGCCGCTTCGATTGTGGCTGCCAGCAGATGAAGCGATTCAAGCCGCTCAGCCTGCGACGCTATCGGTACGGGGGAGGTATCCGTGCCCTGTTGTTTTTCTCCATCAATCGCTTGGACGATAGAGCCGTTAATTGCATCGAATACCTGGTAAATCTTTCTTGCATAGTACCTTTGCCATTGGAATGAGTCTTCTATTTCGGCCTCGATCATCGCGCGCGCATATGTCAAAGCGATTCTCGCCGACGATGAGGCGACCTGAGAGTGCGCCTTGATGATTTGAGGAAGAAGTTTGTTGAGTTGACCTCTGACCAAACCGGCCCGCCATTTGATTCCATCCTCCGTCTCATCCTTGGCGCCTTCGGTGAAGGCGAGAATGGCGACGAGGCTCTCCATCTGTTGGCTTAAGCGCATGCCATTTTGAACGACTTGCGTGCGCGAGCCATTTGAGGAGTCAAGCATAACGGGCCGGCCCGGCTCCGTAAGGTCCGGACGGTTGGCGTCGTGGGAATTGTCGAACAACTCATTGAGCGCGGCGCCATTTTTGGCTGCGTCGTTATTGGATGCGGGGGATGGGATGATGGACATCGCCACCGCGGGAACGACCTTGGCGTCCACGAAAAGGCGCCCTGCGAAGGGAACGGCGGCGATAGTGGATAACGAGGATCGGACGCTCAAGGCGCTGGGCGCCAGCAGATTCGGAAAGGACGCGTCTGGGATGAGGCTGCGCATTCCAGTGTCGATCATCGGGATGACGGAAACCTCGGCGACCGGTCCGCGGCTCATCATCTGGGCGGCAGCGGTCGAAGTAAAACGTCCGGGGACGGCCATGAGGGCGGCGGCCGACGCGATTGAGGCGATCTTCTTCCTGAGCATTATGGCAATCCTCCGAGATTCAGTGCGCGTAAGGTCTATTGTAGTCCCAAGCGGGCTCCCGCCTATTTCGCGGGCGCTTTCGCGGCCTGGAACTCGGCCCGCATCTTCGCCTCGTCCGAGCTGAACTTGTCGTCGATCTTCTTCTCGTACTGCTCTTTCGTGGACTTATTCAGTTCATCGGCGACCTTGTCTGACTTTCCGTCGAACCAGTTGTCGTCCAGGATGCTCTTGCCGTCGCCGTCGGTGTAGGAGCCGGGGTTCAGCGCCTTCTTCTGGAAGATCAGCGTCTCCATGTAGATGAGCCCGCCCTTCTTCTTCCCCTCGGGAGTGGAGATGTCCACGGCCTTGGCGGCCGCGATGAGGCTCTTCATGACGGCCATATAATCGTCCTCGGTGACGGCCTTGTAATCCGCCGACTGAACGAGAGGCAATATCTTCGCCGGGTCCGTCTCCGTGGTCAGGGGATTGACGGCCTTGGCGGCCTTCACGGGCGACGGCTCCTTGACTTCCTTAGCCTTCTTCGTCTGAGCGGCCGAAGCGCCGCCGCAGACCGCGAAAGCGAGAACCAACAACACGAGCGATGAATTTTTCATTCTATTATCTCTATCTTATAATATGAAGATGGCCGGGGTGACTACACGATTTTTTTCACGCCTTGGCGGGCCGACGCGCGCCTCGGGAATTCTCAGGCCGCCGGCCGGCTCAGCGGACCTTGAGCTCGATCGCTACGATCTTGTCGAGCGGGACATAGACCTCGTAGAACTCCTTGCCCGTCGGTTCCTTGAGCACGACGGCGGCCGTGCCGAGATCCTTGATCTTGGCGGAGTACTGCGCGCCGCCTTCGAGGAGGATGTTGACGCGCGCTTCGCCGCTCTGCGCGGTCTTGAGCGCGGTCCAGGTCGTCATCTGCGCGGAGAAGCCGGCGGACTTGGCGTCGGCGGCGGTCGCGCGCGCGATCAAAAACGAGGAGACGATTCCGGCGAACAGCGCGGACGCGATCAATATCTTCTTGGACATGTGCCACCTCCGTGACGCGGCATTATAAACGATTCAGCCGCGCGTTGAGTTGTCCGTAGAGCTGGGAATTCGTACTATAGGCCGGTAGCGCAGCCGGGCCCGGCCGAAATCCGGCCGCTGAGCGCGTTGTGCGTCAAGTGCGGCGGGGAGATGAAGCTCGCGGAGTGATTTTCAACGACCCGGAACTCGACCGGATATTGGCGCATCCAGGCTGGCCGGTGGATTTCCCCAAGACTAGACGCTATCAGGATTTCCTCAGCCGCGTCTGTGCCGGGCCCGAAGGGTCCCGGCCCAGCCCCGCGTGAGCGGTCAGGCACGGTCGCGCCCGGATGAGTCGATTTTTGTCGCGGACGCAGCAATCACGGGATGAGGACTCCGGCACGCGGAAAAACCGGCCTTGACGCAGATCGGGAATAGGGACTATCCTGAGCCCCTGAAGGCGGTCGCCGGAAAAAGTGGGCTATTTTTTCCTGCCTTGTCTATAAATCCTCTGCCGACGCACGTACTCCGCGAACTCCGGGGCCGGCATCGGCTTGACTGCGGCTCCGGGCACGACCCCCCGGCGCGCCTCGATGGCCGCCGCAAGTGCGCGGAAGCGCGCAGCCGCCCGGCCCTTCGGCGCGTGCTCGAATACGGTCAGGCCGAGATCCTCGGACTCGAGTATGTCGCGGTCGCGCGGAAGAACGGCCGTGATCCCCACGCCCAGACGCGCGGCGAAGGCCTCCAGCGCCTCGGGACGCGCGTCGTTCTGGCGCAAGTTGAAGATGATGCCGCCGACGAAGACGCCTTCATGATAGGGCGCCGAAGCGACCTTGACGACGTTGTTGGCCGCGAACAGCGACGCCGTCTCCTCCGAGGAGACGATGTACACGTCGCGTCCAAGGCCGAAGCGCAGGGGTGCGACGAAGCCGCCGCAGACGAGGTCTCCGAGCACGTCAAAGATGAGCGTGTCGTAGCCGCTCATCTCGCGGGAGTGGTCCTCGAGGTACTGGCACAAGGTGGCCACGCTGCGCCCGCCGCAGCCCTGGCCCGGGGGCGGCCCGCCGGTCTCGAGGACGTCGAGCCCGGCCCGGGCGCTCGTCACCAGGGAGCGGAACTCATGGCCCTCGAACCCCGTGACCATGTCGACGATGGTCGGCGCCCGCTTGCCCGCCATCAGCCGAAGGGACGTGTCCGCCTTGGGGTCGCAGCCGAGCAGCAGGACCTTGCGCCCGTCGCGCGCGAAGCTCATCGCGAGGTGGGCGCACATTGTGGACTTGCCCACGCCGCCCTTGCCGTAAACGACGATGGTCAGGGGCCGTTTCACGCCGGCGAGGCCTCGCTGCGCAGAATCGCCGACGCGACGCGGTCGACGAGATGACGGAAGCCGGTGTAGCCGAAGAACGGACGCTCGCCGACGGGATGCTCGATGTAATTGGGATAGCCCATCGGCACGTGCATGAACTCGGCGCCGAAGACTTTGCCCGTGGGCGCAAAGCACACCCGCCGCGCATCGTCAGGCGCCTCATGCCCCAAGAGCAGGCCCAACTCGGAGCACAGCTCGCGCAGGCGGGCCTCCAGCGCCGGGTCCTCCTGCAGGATGACGGCGCCCCGTCCGGCGATGATCCGCTGGACGTGGGACTGCGTGTCACGGACCGCCTCCCGGCTTTCCTTGGCGGCCGTCAGGGCGCCCTGCTTGCGGCGCCCCGCGGCCGAGGCGACCTTGAGCAGGAAGCGCTCGGTGGCGGAGAGCCCGAGGGGAAGCTCCGCCTCGCACAGCCTGGCGCCGGTGCGCCGGGTCAAGATGCGCGCCGCCTCGCGGGCGTAGGGCAAAGAGATCACGAGGCTCGCGCGCTCCGCCGCCTCGAGCTCGGCGCGGCCCCCGCCGGACAGCCAGATCGATTCCACGTGCAGGCCCAGGCCCGACAGCAGGCGCTTCAACTCGCGCAGGTTGCCGGCGTGGTCCGGCTCGTCGCGGTCGTGCAGATAGCCTACCAAAGCGACCGAATCCTTCCGGCGGCGGCCGGCGCGCAGGGACACCCCCTCGGCCAGAGCCGCGCAGGTCCGCGCGTAGCCCTCAAGCCAGGTGCCTCCGAGCGAGCGCGACGGGATGTGTCGGACCAGAGGGCCGCCCGGCCGCGCGTGGCGGCGCGTGAGCTCCTTGAGCGGAAACCCCACGAGCTCGTGGAAGTCGAACGTCGTCGAAAGCACGATGCCCGCGTCGGGGCGGGCGCACACCGAGGCGAAGATGCCGTCGACCAGGGCGGTGCGGTCCGTGGAGAGGCTCTTGACCTCCTCGCGGTCCTCAACCTGGCCGGTGTGCACGACGCGGCGGTGCCCGATCGGCGGAAGCAGGCGCGAACGCAGGTTGTGGCAGTACTGCATCTCGGCCTTGGTGAAGACGCAGTACGGCCCGTCGACGATCAGGTAGGCGTCGGAGAGCGCATCGATGGCGATATAGACGCCGTTCAGGAACGGCAGGCGCAAGGCGCAGGAGGATTCGTCGGTCATGAGCTCCTCGGCGCCAGGAAGGCGCGGTGACGCGGAAACGGCCGCGCGGCGCAGCGCGCGAGCAGCGTCCGCCCGGTCCGCAGCAGGCCCTCGAGCCCGGGCTCGAAGACGCGGTCGTTGAAGCCGCGCAGGCCGCGCGCCTCGAGGCGCGGGTCGTGATTGAAATGAGTGAAGACGAGGTCCGTCCCTTTGCCCAGCAGGCGATCGAGCCCCGCGCGCGTCGCGAACGGCGCGAACTCGATGGTCCCCGCGCCGCGCGGCGCGCGGGCGCGGCGCAGCGCGCGCGCCGGGGCTCCCGCCCCCGGGCTCCAAACCAGGCAGCGCACGTTGAAGCCGAGCTCGCACAGCAGGCCCGCGACGGAGAAGCCGAAGGCGCGCCCTTGCGAGGCGAGCATCTCGATATCGGCGGGATCTCCGGCCAGGGCGACGGTCCGCGAGCGGCATTCGCCGATCATATCCGCGAGGCCGGTCGGGGAGGGCGCATCGGCGGACGCCGGCAAGCCCAGCACCGAGGCGACGCGCGCCAGCCAGGAGCGCGCGCCGGCGACGCCGTACGGCGGATGCCAGCGGACCACCCGCAGGCCACGCCGCAGGAAGACGTCGTCGGAGATCTTCGCCCAGCCCACCGGATCGTACCAGACGACCGCGCCGGCCGAGCCGATCTCGGGGAAGGCGGCGAAGTCCAGATTGGGAAACGCCTCGCCCACCACGCGCAGGCCCAGGCCCCGGCACAGCTCCGCGGCCTCGACGCTCGCCTTCCCCGACGGCAGCCCGGCGAGGATCACCGCCCGGGGGTCGCGAGCCGGGCAGAACGGCACCGCATCGAGCATGCGCTCGACCATCGCCTCGTAGACCGGCCCGCAATTGTGCGTCTTCGACGTCCACAGGACAGGCACTCCCAAGTCTTTTTCAATGCGGGCGATGAACGGAAGCGGCGTGTCGCCGACGAGTTCAGGCAGGCAGGTCGTCTTCAAATGGATGAAGGCGGGCTTCTCTTCCCGGGCGACCCGCTCCAGGGTCCGGCCCAGCATCTCCTGCGTACGCCCTCCGACCACGTCCGCCTCGCCGATGTCAGTGTCCATGTAGGAATAGCTTCCTTCCTTCGAGCGGGGCCGCTCGTCGCCGGCGAAGAATCGCAGGGACGCCACCTCGAGCCTCGGATTGTTGAGGGTGCACTCGAGCGTCGCATGGCTGATCTGGGCGTAGCGGGCTCCAAAGCGCACCTCCTGCTCGAGGAAGCGGGCCTCGGGATAGACGAACTTCCAGAAATCAGAGGAATGGTCGACCGCCCGGTAGTAGCGCTCGAAGCGCGACGGGGCCGAACCGCCGTCGCCGTCGGAGTACAGCAGCGCGTCGCAGTTGAGCCGAGCGAGCAGCTCGATGAAGTCCGTGCCAGCGAGGGCGGACGCGACGTCGTCCAGCAGGCCGAGTTCCTCCTCGGGGAGGCCCGCGCGGTCGCCGCGGGAGACGGCCCGGACGCCGCCCGACGAGTCGCATCCGAGATGAAGCTCCACGCGGCAGGATTCCTTGACCAAGGAAAGGTCGAGCGCGAGCCCGCGCAGCGCGGCAGTCTCCAGGGACCAGCCGGACGGAGGCCCTCCGATCAAGCTTTTGACATAGGAGAGGCCGTCGAGCCCGAGACGGCGGCGGGGAGCGCGGACCGAGTCGTTGCGGCGCGGCTGGTTTCTCTTTAGTTTTTGATCGAGCATCAGGGGTCGCGCGGGGCTTCCTTTCCCTTCCCTAAAAAAATATGCAACGCCACTGCCAGAGGATAGCGGCTCGCCAAAGCACGGGCCATTCTAATCTGCGTCCGAAATGAGAATTGTACGTCTTCGGCGATTTTGGGAATTTTTTAGTCTGAATTAGTTTGCGGTTCTGGCGTCCGCGCCCATATTATACGCATAACGCCGAGCCATCGTCTCTAGCTTGATCTTGGCCCGCCGCTCCAGCACCTCTTCCTTCCTGCCCGCGTAGACGTCGTTCGGGCTCACGTTCTTTAACGCCTCGTGCGGTCGGTCGTTGTACATCTCGCATTCCTTGCCGAGCGCGGCCCGCAGGTCGTCTGGCGTGCCGTGAAGCCACAGGTTTACCGGCTCATTGAGCGTTCGGTTGAAGCGCTCAACCTTGCCCTGCGTCTGCGGATGATAGGGCGCTGCGAAGATGTGCTTCACGCCCCGAGCTTTCAGATACTTGTCTAGCACCTCGCCTGAGAAACCCGCCCCGTTGTCTGTCAGCAGTGTCGGGCGCGTTTGGATGACGTGCCCCTCGCCCTGCGCCGTCTCAAGGGCCATCTCGATGGCGTCCGACGCCGATTGCCCGCCTCTCATCAGGCCGCAACGGGCACGCCAGCAGCTTTCTCGAGCGGTTTACCGACCTTTATCCGAATTCTAACCATATTTTTTCTGGCTTATTGCCGGATACCAGACTACCCTTATCACAGTTGATGTTTCCTTGCCGGAGAGAGAATCATGATGCCCACTTTTAAGAGATGCGCGACGGCGACATTGTTGGGCACGGTTCTATGCCTGGGCGCCGGTTTTAGCCCGGCTGCCGCCGCGCTTCCCAGCGTAGCGATCTCGACGCCGACCGAAGGGTTTGTGGCCAGAGGCACGATCAGCGTGATGGTCACCGTGTCCACCGACGTCGTCGGCGTGCAATTCTATCTCAATGGGGACAAGCGCGGCTCTGAAGACACGGTGGCCCCGTACGGCATGAGTTGGGACACCACGTTGGAGGCCGACGGCGCCTCGTACCTGACGACCGTGGCGCGCAATGGCGCCGGCAACACTGCTACTTCGAAAGTGGTGACCGTCATAATAGACAATGCGACGATCGGGATCTACGAGCCGCCCCATTATGCTGTTACGATAGTCTCAGGCACGATCAGCGTGAAGGCCGCGCTGTCCGCGTATACCAACGACGACCTCGGCGTGCAATTCTTTCTCGATGGGGCCAAGTTGGGCTCTGAGGACACGGTTCGCCCGTACGAGATTAACTGGAACACGACGTCGTCCTCCGAAGGTGCCCATATCCTGAATGCCGTGGTGCGCTATATCGCCCGCTCCTCCGCTACATCGGAAAACGCGAACGTCGTAGTCGAGAATTCGCCGTACGTCATCAGCGCGGTGACCGCCACGGCGATCTCAAACAACGCGGCGACCATCAACTGGACGACGAACAAGATGAGCGATACGCAGGTGGAGTACGGCATCACGACGGCCTACGGTATGACGACGGTGCGCACCAATACGAATGTGACGGCGCACAGCCAAACCCTGTCGGGGCTGAGCGCGTCGACGCTCTATCATTTCCGCGCCCGGTCCTACGACACGCTTGACAGGCTCGCGGTCTCAGCGGATTCGACTTTCACGACCGCGGCCGGCGGCTCCGCGCCTGTCATCACCAGCGTGCTGAGCTCGACTGGCACGATCGGAACGGCTTTCAGCTATCAGATTGCGGCCACCAACAGCCCCACGAGCTTCAACGCCACGGGCCTGCCGGCTGGCTTGTCTGTAAACACCGTCACGGGCCTCATCTCCGGAACGCCCACGACCGCCGCCACCTCCAGCGTGAGCATCAGCGCCGTCAACGCGAAAGGCACGGGCGCTAAAACGCTGATGTTGTACGTTTATTCCGCCTGCGACGTCAATTTGAGCGGAGCGACCAACGTGGTGGACGTGCAGTTGCAGGTCAATCAGGCTATGGGAGTTGCGGCCTGCACGTCGGATTTAAACCGCGACGGCGTCTGCAACGTCATCGACGTGCAAAGGGATGTGAATGCCGCCTTGGGAGGACCGTGTGTTGTGGGCCCGTAGATCAGGCGATCTCAGAACCTGGCTGCGAGGTCCGGTCTAGGATTTCTCAGCACAATTCATCTTAGGAGATGTTCCAATTAAAAAAAATTATTTCTTACACCGGTTAGCCCTGGGAGTCCTGTTCTTCTTTATTTGCGTTACTCCGTTGTTGGCAGCAGAATACTACGTTCATCCCGGTGGAACGGATGCTCCGGAAAGCGGTTCCTTGTCCTCCCCATGGAAAACCATTAGTTATGCTGTGCCCCGTCTTGGGCCAGGGGCCACCCTCAATTTAAGAGGCGGATCATACAATGAGGAAATTACAATTTCCCAAAGCGGTTCAGCGTCTGGACCTATTACCATCAAGAATTACGGTAGTGAAATTCCTATTATCGAAGACGCTCCAGCGGGGTTAATTCAATTTAGAACCCCAACAGATACAACCTGGGAACTGTACGATGCTGAAAAAATGATATACAGGTCAACGGTTGCGTTTCGAAGAATTGGCGAGGGAGTTATGGGTTATTTTAAGGAGGTCAACGATTATTATCAATTAGTCTCTTATACCAGATGGGGAGATTTCTTTACTGACAACGAAGATTTTATCCCAAACCCTCTTCATACCAGAAGCGGGGATGGAATACCAACTTCTTTACATTATATATACGTCGGCCCAGGTGTTTTTTACAACCATGAAAATGACGGAAGAGTATATGTCAGGATGAAACATTCCGAATTGCAGAAGCCAGCGCACTTGAATATGCCCTACCCTTCCAACCCTAATCCTAACAAAACCGAAATTACTCTGTATACTCGTAGAAACTTAATAACAATAGAAAACAGCGCTTCCTACATCAATCTTGAAGGATTAACCTTGCGCTGCGGCGCCCAGGCCATAAGTTTTGGCGCAGGGGCCAACCATATAAATATTAGAAATTCGGATATCAAAGGCGGCCGCACGACCTTCATGCTTAATGATACCGCGCACCATATTGTATTTGACGGCATAACAATGAATGGGTACATGCCTCCTTGGGTATCTTTTACGGACGTCAAACTTGAAACACAACCGGAAAATGACGCGGCTACGACACCAGCTTATTTTTTAAAACTTGGTATTTTCAATATGCGTGATAATGTCAATAACATCGAAATAAAAAATTCGTCATTTCGCAACACCTTTGACGGAATAGTCGGCCATGTGATTCATGACATTCACATTCATGACAATTTATTTTATGGTGTACGGGATGATATCTGGCAGGTCAACACGGGATCTTACGCATGGGAAATTGACCATAACAAATTTATTTATGCCAAAGGAATCTCAAGACAAGAACAAGGGGTTAATCCACCAGAGCCCGGGACCAAGTATATCCATCATAATATTTTTGATTTAACCAGGCAGCAATTACACGGCAGGCCGGGTACGGAGATATTTGAAGCAACAGGAGACGGAATGACGTACGGTCCCGCGTTTGCCAGGCACGGAAACGACGGGGTTGGATTGGGCGATCCTTGGAAAATATATAACAACACATTTATTATCGCCAATGCCGTGAACGGAAATAATTTCAAACAAAGCGTTGGCCATGAATATGATTACGCCGCTTTTATTCCCGGCAATCCACAGGAAGTCTACAACAACATTTTTATACAGACGGCTGAACAGAGACTATCTGATCATGGCCATAATGCGGATGTATCCAATGGTTCGCAGATTTATGATGGAAACCTGTACTACAGGCCGTCACCTGCCCCGCTGGAAGCTTTATTTGTGAATTATAGAAACGGGGCAACTGAATCTAATTTCAGCAGTCTTGCTGCTTTTAAAAGTTCCGTTTTCTTTAACGATTCAAAAGGAAAATATCCTCCAGGTATTGAAAACTCAGCAGTAGAAGCAGATCCCATGTTGGACAGCGATCATTATCCGGCTGCCAGCGGCCCCGCAGCAACAGGAGCCATCAACCTCAGCGCGAAAGGCTGGCCCGGGACCGATGGCGCTGTTTATCGGGGGGCATTGGCGCCGTTGAGCGGGAGCTCCCCGGTCATCACCAGCGTGCTGAATTCGACTGGCACGATCGGAACGGCTTTCAGCTACCAGATTGCGGCCACCAACAGCCCCACGAGCTTCAACGCCACGGGCCTGCCGGCTGGCTTGTCGGTCAGCACCGTCACGGGCCTCATCTCTGGAACGCCCACGACTAGCGGGACTTCCAGCGTGAGCATCAGCGCCGCCAATGCAAGCGGCACGGGTTCCGCCAGCCTGGCGCTGAGAGTCTATTCGGCCTGCGATCTCAACTGTGATTGGTCGCCCAACGTGGTGGACGTGCAATTGCAGGTCAATCAGGCTCTGGGGGTTGCGGCCTGCACGTCGGATTTAAACCGCGACGGCTCGTGCAACGTCATCGACGTGCAAAGGGATGTGAATGCCGCCTTGGGAGGACCGTGTG
>JBBTJN010000039.1:0-4766 GCA_038059415.1 Elusimicrobiota bacterium
CCGTTGGGTTCTCATTCTCGGGGAAAACTTCCGAGACCTGGGTCATGCGCCCGCTATGGCGGTATAAACGAGGGCGGTCGCAAGTTCCGAACCCGCCTTTCCCCGGCCTAGCGGCGTCTTAGCGCGATGATCCCGTCCGGCAAACGGGCCGTCTCGACGAAATTATTTTCCAGATATTCGCGCGCGGGCCCCAGCGCTCGAAGGCTTTCCGCGCTCGTGATCACCCAGGTCACGCGGTTTTGTTCGAGCGCCGCTATGACGCGGGGGAAGTCCTCCGGCAGGGCCTCCACGAGCGCCGTGAGGGGCTGGGGCGGCGCTGCGCCCAGCGCCATGTGCAGGTCCGGAATGAAATCGGGCGGAAGGACGGCGAAGGGTTCTCCTTTGACCGTCTCACGGAGGAAGCGCAGGATTTCGTTGGTCGAGGCCGCGAGCGCCGTGGGGAATTTGAGACCGGCGAGGACCGGGGTGTCGAGCGCGGCGTAGCCTGCGGGCGCCGAGAAGGCGTTTTGGTTGGCGTACTTCAAGCCCCGGCACGCCAGGAGGCCGGCCAGCGCCAAGGCCAGCGGTCCGTCGGCTTGGGCCGAGTGCATCAGGATCGCGACCAGGCAGCCGAGCTGGGATTGCAGGAACTCGAAGTGCGCGCCGTCATGGGTCAAGAAGCCGGCGTAGGACATACCGCCGGCAAACAGCGCGGCCCAGGCGTTGCGCACGAGGAGCGGCCGTCGCGAGTTCCCGCGCCGCGCGGCCCAAAGCGAGACGCCGAAGACCAAGCCGTAGAAGAGCACGAGCGCCTTCCCGAATTGGCTGCGGCCGCCGAAGGCCGTCAGCCAGATCTTCATGGGGAGGCTGGTGCCGCTTCGTTGCCAGCCGAACGCCAGCGCCCGCCGGACGAGCCACTCCCAGGCAAGCCCCGGCCCGATCCAAGCCAGAAGAATCATGGTGGGAAGCGCTGCGCCGGCGAGGAAAAGCGCCTGTTCGCGCGCGATCTCTTTCGCGGGCCGGCCGTAGGCCCGCGCGCCGTTGCACGCAAAGCCAAGGACCAAGGCCGCGCCGCCGACGTCCTGCTTGCACCAGAAAACACAGGCGCAAAAGAAGCCGAAAAGCGCCGAGCCTGCGGACGAGCGTCGGTCCCAAAGCCAGAGGAGGCTTGCGAGCGCCAGCAGCCCGAAGAAGCCGGCGTCCGAGTCGTACCAGGGCAGGCCTCCGATCATCTCCGGCGACCAGAAGAGACCAATCGCCGCGCAGGCGAGGCTTGCCGCTCCGCCGAGGCCGAGCAGGAGGCGCGAGATCATGAAGGTAAGGGCCGCCGCCGCGCAGCCCTGGAGCGCGATGTACCAGCGGGTCACGCTCCAGTGCTCGCCGAGCAGCCGGTAGAGGCCGCCCTGGATCAAATAGGCGCCAGGTGTTGTGATGCAGTCGAAGTCGTGGTATATCCTCTGGCCGAGCGCCGTTCGATGGGCGCGCGAGGCCAGCACCGTGAAGTCCGAGATATAGCCCGAGAAATAGCCTGTTCGCCAGTAGATGAGGGCTAGCGGAACGCCGGCCAGGATGACTGCGGCCAAGACCGCCAGGCCCAACGCCTGGGCCGCGGATCCGGGAAAGCGCAGGCGCAGCACGCCCAGGAGCGCGCCGGCGATCTCGCGGCGGGTCAGATTCGATTCGCCGCGCTTGCGGTTGACGAAGACGCTGGGCAATTCGGCCAGGCGGAACCCCTTTCTAAAGAGCTGCAGGGCGGTCACGCTCAGCACGATATAGCCCGCGGAGACGATCTTATCGAACTCGATGGCCGATACGGCCGCTCTAGTGTAGGCGCGGTAGCCGTTGGTGTAATCGGTCAGAGGCATGCCGAGCAGCACGCGGGCGAAGATGTTCGAGAGCTTGCTAAATACCCGCCGGGAGGGGGGCCAGTTGAGGATGCGGCTTTGCGGCAGATAGCGCGAACGGACCACGAGATCGGCTTCGCCCAGCGCCGCCACGGTTTCCGCCAGCTCGGCGGGGTCGTGCGAGAAATCCGCGTCCATTTCGACGAAGACCGACACCTCCGGCTTCTTGAGCGCATGGCGGAAGCCCGCCATGCAGGCGGAGCCGCGGCCGCCCTTGCCCTTGCGGTGGATCACCTCTACTCGCGGGAAGCGTCCGGCCATCGCGTCGGCCGCGGCGCCCGTCCCGTCCGGGGAGGCGTCGTCGACCACGACGATCCACGCCTCCGGGGCAATCTTGAGCAAAGCCTCGATGAGCCGGGCGATATTGTCGGCCTCATTGAAGGTGGGGATGACGATGCAGGCTTGGGAGAGGGACACCGCGGCGCTACCGCTTGAAGAAGGCATGGACTTTCTCGACTAGGCAGTCCACGTTGGCGGACGTCATGTATTCAGGGCAGCCGACGTAGAGGGCGCGTATTGTACAAAAATGAGTTCCGAACTTGCTCAACCTCTGTGGAGGCTAGTTGGCGACTAAGTTTTGGATCATTTTTTATCACAGGTTTCGTAAGCCGTGCAGGTCCGTTGAATGGCTCAAATAGCCAGGGAAAAAGACAATGGACAGCACGACAGCAGTCTGTTCGACGCAGACGGCAGAGCAGTTTCTCAAGACGGTCAAGCTCAGGACTCGCCGGAAGTTCACGGCCGAAGAGAAAATCCGCATCCTCGTTTAGCGCAAACCAGTTTAAGATACGGAAGAGCAAATCTGGTAAGATGCGGTTCATTCCGTTGCATCCTGATGTTCTGGAAGTCTTGAAGGAATTGCCTAGGGGCGGCGATTACATCTTTGCGAGTTCCAGCGGGGATGCCTTCTGCTGTCTCAGGAGGGTAAGGCCCCGCTGGTGATGCCTCAAATCCTTCGGGACCTTGGAAACGAGGCCTGATGGTTACAAGAGTGTGACACTCGTATTTTGACATCCTTTAAAGTAGTTGAAAAGTGCTGTAATAATATGAGTTGGGCAGGTGGCGAAACTGGCAGACGCTGGAGACTTAAAATCTCCCGGCCGCAAGGTCATGCGGGTTCGAGTCCCGCCCTGCCCATGATTTTATGTTTGGTACGATGACGATCGAATGAAAATTGCCCCTCAGGCGTGGCAGTTCGTGGTCCCCGCCGTCGCGGCCGGGGCCGCCGGCATGTGGCTCATGGGCCGTCCCTCGGCGGCGATTGCCGGCGCGCTGTTCTCCTTTCTCGCATTCGGTTTTGCCGCATTCACGCTCTACTTTTTTCGCGATCCCGAGCGCGCCTTGCCGACCGATGGCCGCATCTACTCGCCCGGCGACGGCGTCGTGCTCTCCGTCGCCCGCGAGGGCCCCGGCGACGTGGTGACCCTGCGCATCTTCCTCTCCGTGTTCGACGTCCACATCCAATGCGCGCCGACGGCGGGCCGCGTGACGAAGGTCGTCGAGGTTCCGGGGTCGTTCTCCGCCGCGATGAAGGACGCGGCGCGCGGGAATTACCGCGTGGTCATGACGATCGAGCCTCCAGGGCGAGGTTTGCTTGTCGTTGAACAGATCTCCGGCCTCATCGCACGGCGCATCGAGTGCTGGCGCAAGCCCGGCGACATGGTCGTCGCCGGTGAGAAATACGGCATCATCTATTTCGGCTCGCAGGCGGCGGTGCGCTTTCCGGCCGATTCAAAGTGCATCGTCAAGGCCGGCGATCGCGTCGTCGGCGGCCTGACGCCCATTGGGGAATGGACAAGCAACTCCTAAAGCGCGGCGGGCGGGTCCTTGCTCCGTCGCTGTTCACGCTCGGCAACATGGCGTGCGGCTTCTACGCT
The DNA here is from genome assembly GCA_038059415.1 of Elusimicrobiota bacterium. Classification (GTDB taxonomy): domain Bacteria; phylum Elusimicrobiota; class Elusimicrobia; order UBA1565; family UBA9628; genus GWA2-66-18. The sequence continues at coordinate 3,761 of JBBTJN010000039.1, forward strand.
CTGATCTCTTCCGTGCGCGGGGAGTTCGTGTCATCGGCCACCGCGATCATCGCGGGCATGGTCTTCGACGCGCTCGATGGCCGCATCGCCCGCCTTGTGCACGGCGAGTCTGAGTTCGGCGTCGAGTTCGATTCGATGTCCGACTTCCTGACCTTCGGAGTGGCGCCGGGGCACATGATGTACGCTTTTATTTTGAAGGATTACGGCGTTTGGGGTTATCCGATCGCCTTCCTGTACACGCTGTGCGGCGGCCTGCGGTTGGCGCGCTTCAACGCGATGGCGCACGTCGGCACGGGCTCAAAAACGCACTTCACAGGCCTGGCAATCCCGGCGGGCGCGGGCTTTCTTGCGAGCTTCGTGCTTTTATACCAGGTCATCGAAGAAGGACGTCCGGCCGGCACCTGGAAATTCTTGATGGACCAGATTCCCGCCCTTTACGGCGTGGCGCCGGTGATGGTCGTCGTCATCGCTTTGCTGATGGTCTCGACGATTGCGTACCCCGCGTTCAAGCAGCCCGGCGTGATGCGTCCGAAATCGTTGACGCGGATCCTCATTCTGCTCGGCATCGGCCTGTTGCTCTTCTATTACCCGCTTATGGTGCTGTTTTTTGTCTTCTTCTTTTACTCCTTGCTCGGTCCCGTGTCCTGGATTGTGCGAGCGATAGGACGGCTGGTGGGCTGGATGCCGCAGCATCACGACCACGACAACCATGGAGAACACCAGTGACCAAGCCCGCCCATGGCATTCTCGCGATGCGCCGCCTCGAGCCTGCCGCGACCTTGCCCACGCGCGCGCACGCTGACGACGCGGGTCTCGATTTATATTCGCTCGAGGATGCGGATCTGTCTCCCGGTCAGGGTCGGGTCGTGCGCACGGGCGTGGCGATGGCCATCCCCGCAGGCTACGTCGGACTCGTCTGCGATCGCTCCTCGATGGCTAAGCGCGGCCTCAAGACCGCCGGCGGCGTGATCGACGCGGGCTACCGCGGCGAGGTCGGCGTCATGCT
>JBBTJN010000040.1:0-2942 GCA_038059415.1 Elusimicrobiota bacterium
GCCGCGGCGTACGGCCGTGGTTTTGTCGCCAGGAGTCGGCCTCGATGTCGACGACATGGCAGTGCTGGGCGAAGCGATCGACGAGCGCGCCGAGGCAGCTCGCGTCTTGAAAGACGGAGCCCCACTGTTTGAATCCCAGGTTCGTCGTGACGACGACGGAGCGTCGTTCGTGGCGACGACTGACGATGTGGAAGAAGAGGTCCGCAGCGCGTGGGTCGCAGGGGACATATCCGAGCTCGTCGAGAATCAAGACATCGGGGAGCGTGTAGCGTTTGAGACGGCGCTCGGTCGCCGGAATGGACTCTTGGCGGAGGAGGTCTGCGAGGGCAGCGGGCACCGTCGCGAAGCGAACGGTATGGCCTTTTTGGAGCGCCAAGAGACCGAGGTTTTGCGCGAGCGTCGTCTTGCCGACGCCGGCGGGTCCGCGGAATAGAACGTTCTCGCCACGGCCCACGAAGTCGAGCGTGAGGAGATGTTCGTAGAGATCGCGATCGATCGTGCGCGGATGATTCCAATCGAAGGCGTCGAGCGGCGCGAAGGTGCCGAGCGTTGCGGCGCTCGTTCTTCGGGCGAGGTTTCGGGCGTCACGTTCGCGAAGCTCGAGGGCCACGAGGTCTTCGCAGAATTTTGTGGGCGGCGACTTCGCCTTGGCCGTTTGCGACAACAATGCCGTGAGGGCTTCGCGCGGAGCTCGAATGCCGATGCGTCGGAGAAGTTCGACGAGATCAATCATCGTAGCCTCCGAGGTCGTGCGGAACGACGTCGCGTTCGGGCACGTGGCTGCCGAATTCGAGCGGCAAGACGGCCGCGCGATGGCGCCTGCGTTTCTCGCAGAGAATGGCGAGGGCGCCGAGGTCGTGTTGTCCGCGTTCGAGCAATTCGGCGACGGCATCGGCAAGCACGCGACCGCCGTAGAGGTCGAGAAGCGGCATGGTTCGAAGCGTGAGCGAGCCGACGTTTCGGCCATCCTCGAGCCATCGCGCGAGCAACTCGTCGATGCGTGGAACCGAGACACGCAGACGATCGCGGCCCTTCAATTGTCGCGCGCCTCGTTTCTCGTCGAGGATCGCCGCGCGGTGTTCACTTCGCTCGAGGACACGTTTCTTGCCAAAGCACCGCTCGTGGCGCGCTACGACCTCGTCGCGTTCGAGGATGCGGACGTCGACATCCGATGCCACCAACGTGAGCGTCTTTCGGATGTGCTCCGGGGGGACCGAGTATCGATTGCAGTCGAATTGAACGAAGGCCGTTTTGTCGACGACCACGGGCACGATCGTGTCGGCCGAAGGCAAGATCTCGGGGAGCGCCAAGAGACGTGGGCGTTCTTCGGCAAAGACATCCGCGACGGTGCAGCCGGAGATCGTCGGATGTGGTCGAGGCATCGCGACTTCGCGGAGGAATTCACGCAGCTGGGCATTTCCCTGTTCGATCGAGCGGATCGTTCGCGCAGGAAAGAATCGCTCCTTCAGGAAGCGAATCGCGCGCTCGACGGCACCTTTTTGCTCGGGCTTTCGGACCGCGCACAACCGGGGCTCGACGTGAAAGGTCGCTGCGAGCTCGAGGAGCGCCGGATGATAACGAACGAGGTCACCGTGACGTTCGAGGACGACGGTCTTGGGATTGTCGAAAAGCCATTGACGGGTCACGCCGCCGAAAAACTCCGCCGCGCGAATCAGCGAACGTCGAAGCGAATGCGCCGAGAGATCGAAGACGAGCTCCGCCCAAAGCGTGCGCGAATACGCGAGGACCATGACGAACACCCACAACGCACGCTCGCCGCCGGGGACGGCGATTTTTCCGACGTGTCCCCAATCGACCTGGGCTTGCTCGCCCGGCAATCGCTCCGTGCGAAGAAAGGCTTCGCCCTTTGGCATCGGTCGCGTGCGGCGCACGTAGCGACGCAGCGTGCGAAGGCTGCCCGAATATCCACGCGCGCGGATCATGTCGAAGATGCGCGATGCGCGAAGTCGTGGATATTTCGCGAGCGTCTCGTCGATGACCGGCTCGTAGGGCTCGAGAACATTCGGAGGCGTTGCCGTACCGCGCGATCCCGTGTGTCCCGTCGCCCGCGCGACGACATCGGGATGGACGCCGAGTTGTGCGGCGATCGTGCCGCGCGTCCAATGCTCGGCGAAGAACAGACGACGAATTTCTGCTTCTCGGCTCGCGTCGATCATCGCACCACCTCGAGTCGCTCATGCCGAAGATCATCGAAGCGTGCGACACCCTCGATCCGCTGCCGGCGTCGCTGCTGCCGGTCCCATCGACACGCGAGCGCCACGTCGTAATGGAGGGTCCGTTCCCCGAATCCGAGCGCGTCCGTGAGCGCACGCGCGGACGACGAGGTGTCCGACGCATCCGCAAGCAATACAACGGACAAGGTTTGTTGATGCCAAAGGGCCAGACCCTCGAGCAGCGTCGCCGCCGCCCGCGGGTGAGCCAGATGCCACGGCGGCAATATCGCTTTCACGAGGTCCCGATCGCCACGCGTCACGAGCAAGCGTATCCGCTCCCGCTCCGGCGCAAGCGTCACCACGATCGCATTCATCGAATGTGCTCCCTGCCGGAACGTCGTGAGCGACCGTCACGGTCTCGACCGCGTCCTCGGCGAAAGCGTGTTCTGATGCGTCTGTAAAGTTTTCGGCAGACTGATCCATCACCGACCGCGAACGCGCTCGATATTCTCGCATTCGGTCACGATGATCCTCGCGCCCCAGCGCGCTCGCCTGATGCCGATGTCGCGCGGCCCGCTTCGACTGCGTCCGTGCTTTCGTGCGGCAACGCTCACCGCAATACACAACGCAACCGCTGTCGCATCGTCTGCAGATCGAGAACATCGCCCGACAACCGGGGCATCGTGCTCCTCGAAGAACGGTCTCGTGCGCCGCACACACCCGCCGCGAGGGCGCCGATTTCTGGTATTGCGGCCCGAATTCGGTGAA
>JBBTJN010000041.1:0-8988 GCA_038059415.1 Elusimicrobiota bacterium
GTCTTCCGGGTGGACCGCCTCCAGCCAGGCATTCGGCGCCGCATACAGCGAAAGGTGGGGCCTGCCCCAAATGTGCTCATAGGCCGGGGAGATGTACTGTATTTTTGATTTTCCCGGATCGGTGATCCAAAAGACGTCGCCTATGTTCTCGGCCAGCTCCCGAAAACGCTCCTCGCTTTCCTGCAATTCGCTGGTTCGCCTTTTTGTTATTAAAACAAAAAACATGCACAGCCAGACTATAAGAATGGAGAGCGTGCGGTTAACGACGACTATATTAAAACCAATATTTTCCGGAAACGGTTTTAAAAAACCCATGAGGATAAGTACGGTGAACAGGAGGGCAAAACGCAACGGGCATCGGGGGTCGCGTATCCATAAAGTGAGAAGCAGGGGTACGGCATAGACCATGCCAATGGCAATGCCTAAGGGCAATTGGCAATCAATTAAAAAAATTGCCAGCGCAAGCAAAAGGAGCGCGCCGCACTTAAGGTGTTCTGATTTTTCTCGCATTACTTTGTTGATAGCGAGCATCTCATAAGCGTAGCCTGCGAAGGTCAAAGCTACATCAAAATCGGGTCAGGAGGCGACGCACGGTCTGCCGCAGCGCGTGGATGTCGAAGGGCTTGACCATATACTCGCAGCCGGAGCGGGAGAAAAACTCGAGCACGCGCGCGTTGAGGATGTCCCCGGTGACGAAGAGGATGCGTTCCGACGCCCGCTCCCCGCGCTCGACGAGCTTGGCGTACAGGTCCATGCCCTTGGCGTGCTCCATCTCCACGTCCGAGATCAGCAAGTCGTAGGAGTTCGACTCCAGGAGCCGCAGCGCCTCGTCGCCGCGCAGCGCGACTTGGACCTCGTCGCCGTCCTCGCGAAGCAGGCGCGCGAGCAGCTCCGCGATGTCCTTTTCGTCGTCGGCCACGAGTATGCGCTTGCCGGGGACGGGCGGATACTCGACCGGCGCGTCGAGCTCCTCCAAGCGATCCAGCTCGTCAGGATTGGCTTCGGGCAGTTCGACCCGGAAGACGCAGCCGCCGCCTTCACGGCTTTCGAAAAAGATATCGCCGCCGTGCTCCTGCGCGATCTGACGGCAGATCGATAGGCCGAGCCCCGTGCCGTGGCCGGCGTCCTTCGTCGTGAAGAACGCCTGGAAGACGCTTGTCCGCAGGTCCTCGGGGATGCCGGGACCGTTGTCCTCGACGGCGATAAACGAACGCCCCGCCGCCGCGCCGGTCCTCACGACGAGGCGCTTGCTCTGCGGATAGCGCGACCCGGTCTGCATCGCGTCGCAGGCGTTGTTGATCAGATTCACGAGTATCTGCACGATCTGCTGGAAGTCCCCCCCCGCCTCCGGCGCGGGCTTCGCCAGCTCCTTGACGACGAGAACGTCCTCGGTCTTGAGCAGGCGGTACTCGAGGAGCTCCAGCGCCGAGTTCACGGCCTGGTTCAAGTCCATTTTCTTGTGCTCATGCCGGCTCTTGCGCACGAAGAAAAGGAGGTTGTCGACCACCTTGCGGCAGCGCAGCACGTTGTTGTAGACGTGCTGAAGGTCGCTCTTGATCACCGGCAGGCTCTCGTCGAGCATCGCCATTTGGGCGTAGCCGGAGATGGCGCCCAGCGGATTATTAAGCTCATGGGCCACCGAGGAGATCATCTGCCCGATCGCGGAAAGCTTCTCCGCCTGGATCAACTGGGCCTGGAGCTCCGAGTTGAGCCTGCTGTTTTTTTCCAGGCGCGAGGCCATCTCGTTGAAAGCGCCCGACAGCGTTCCCAGCTCGTCGGAGCCAGCGTTCGGGATGCGGTGCGAGAGATAGCCCGCGCCGACGGCGCGGGTCGCCTCCACGAGCGTGGCGATCGGGCGCGTGATCGAGCGGACGAGAAAAAGGAGCAGACCGCCCAGCGCGAGGAGCGCGACGGCGGCGATGAGCATCGTCGCGTTGTAAACCGTGCGCAGCGGGCTCAGGAAGTCGTCCAACGGCGCCTCGACGACGACGGTCCAAGGCTGGTGCTTCAGAGCACTCGACGCCGAGAGCCTTTCTAGCTTCGCGTCCACCAAGGGACGCCCCTCCAGCGTGCGGTCGCCGCCGGTCCGCAGATACGCGCGACCGCGCCGGCCGACCTCGATGCCGCGCAGGGCCTTGCGCAGGCGTGAGAGATCGTACGCCAGCACGAGCGCCCCGCGAAAGGCGCCGAGCTCGTCGCGGATCGGCTTCGAGAAGTACAGCACCGGCCCCGTGCCGGCCAACTCCTCGATCGAGGAGGCCCTCCACTCGTTGTACTTCGTCGCCCGCGTCTCGATGAAGTAGCTGTGCCGCGCGTGCGACGCCGCGGAAGTGCTCGCGGGGACGCGAACGATCTCGCGGCCCCCGGCGTCAAGGTACCAAACTCGGGCATAGGAGGCGCTGCGCTCGGAGAAGTGGCTCAGGTAGCGCGCGAGCTCCTTTCGGTAGGTCTCGGCTTCGTCGAGCAGCTTAAAGTCGACGTTGCGGTAATAGTCGGCGATCAGCGGCGTTTCCGACAGCGTGAAGAGATCGCGACTCCTCTGATCGAGCAGCTCGTCGATGGTGTCGGCCGTGCTCTGCGCGAGAAAATGAATCTCCTTGTTGATCGCCCCAAGGATCTCGGTTCGCGCCAGATGGTACTGCAGCCACGCGACGCCGCTGATCGCCAGCAGCGCGGGAGGCAGGATCGCGTAGAGGAGCTTGGCCGACAGCCGTTTCGGCGCGCGCGGTTTCATGTCCCGTTCAAAACTTGTGGATCAACTGGAGAGTCGTGCGCGAGCCCACGAAACGGTTTTGCCCCCAAAATTCCATCGGATGCGACAGCATGGCAGTCAGGCCGCCGCCTTGGTATACGAGCCCGGGGCCGAGGGCGACCACGCGCTCTCGCGAGTCGGCCTGGCGGACGCCGGCGACCTTGTCGTCGGTGAGTTGGCGCAGCGCGTAGCCCGCCGCGCCCAGGCGCCATTTCGGCAGGATTTGGCGGGAAAAGGCGTAGTTCACGTGCGCGCGCTGTCCGGGCCGGACCCGGGTGTTCGGATTCTCCGTATGATAGGCGTACCACGCGCGCCAGCTCGTCTCCCACTTCTCCGCGAAGAGCCAGACGAAGGAGTAGTAGGAGTCGACGGTCCACACATGCGTCCCGGGGTTGGCCCCTAAATTCTTGTCGTACTTCCCCGTGGGCGTCGTCACGTCGGATTCGAAGCGCTGCAGGAGCGGCCGCCCGAGCAGCTTTCCCTCGTCCCACTGCAGGGCGAAGCCCGCGAGCAGGTCGCCCACCCCCGCGGTGTTGGCCGTGAGGGGAGCCCCGCCGAGGCTGCCCTTAACGGTGATCGCGGCGACAGGGACGAGAAGATCCAGGGCGAACTTGGCGCCGAGAATTTTATAGTCCGTGACGTAGTACAGCTGATGCAGCTGGGCCAATGCGTTGACTTGGGCGCCGCCGGCGAGACGGTCGCCGTTCTTGTCCACGGCGCGGCGCCCCTCGGTGAAGATCGAGTAGTTGACATAGTACAGTCCGGGAGGAGCGCCGCCGTCGATGAACGTGGTGGCGCTGAGATTGGCGGGAGGCTGATTGAAGCTCCACGCCGGCCCGGCAAGCGCGGCAAGCGCCAGCCCAGTCCAACGCGCGCGAGAGTTGATCATATCACCACTGTCTCCCTTTCGCCATGACGACGTCCGGAGCGTCCAAATCCAGCCGCGGCGCGAACACGTCCAGGATCTCGACGCCTTGCGGCCCCGCCCGGAACTCATGCCGGGTTCCCGCCGGCATATAGGCGAAATCGCCCGCCTTGAGGCGCACCGAGCGCCGTCCGATTCTTCCATAAGAACTTCCTTTGAGGATCAGGAGAAATTCGTCGGTGCGCGCATGATGAAGCAAGGGCGCGCTCGAACCGGGGCGCATCTTGATATGGAGCACGCTGAAGTCCGTTCCTTTTCGTCCGGTCAGTTGCTTCACCGCGAGCGCGCCGAAGCGGCGCGCGGCGACGCCCGTCAGACGCCCCTGCTCAGCGCGCATCCGGAGCCTCGAGGCGGCGGGCCGAGTAGAAATAGGGCATTCCGGTCACCCACGGAACGAAGTCGACATCGTTGCGCGCGGCGTAGGTCTTGACCCGCTGATAAGTGAAGAGGCTCAGCGCCTGGTCGTGGATGTAGGCGTCGAGCTCCCGCCCGCGCCGCTGCTGCTCCTCCGGGTCCAGAGCCGAGACCATTTTCCCCAGACGCTCGTCGTAGCCCGGATCCTTGGTCACGCTGAACGGAGACAACGACGAGAGGAAGATGGACTGGACGAAGAACGAGTGGCTCATCGGATCCGGACAGCCGGCGAACACCCAGTCCCAGTCCTTCTTTGCCATGTCGGAGAAGGCGACGGCGTCGGTCGTCGAGGAGATGTCGACCTCGACGCCGACCTGGGCCAGCTGCGAAGCGATGATGTTCATCGTCCTCATGACCTGCACCTTTACCAGCGCGTTGAGGCGGAAGCCCTTCGCGTAGCCGGCCTCGCGGAGCAGCCTCTTGGCCATCGCCAGGTCGTACGGATAGGGCTTAAGCGCCGGGTCGTGGCCGGTCTCCCCCTCCATGCTCAAGGTCGCGATGGTCTTGCCGTTGCCGAGCAGGTCGTAGCGGATCAGAAGATCCTTGTCGACCGCGTAATTGAGCGCCCGCCGCACGCGGACGTCGGCCAACGGCCCGCTGTGCGCGTTGAGGCTCGAAGCCGCCGTATAGAAGCTGTCCTTCTTGATGACCCTCGCGACCGCGCTCTTGACGATGGCCAAGGTGGCCGTGCCGGGAAGCTCCGTCACCAAATCGAGCTCGCCCTTGAGCAGCGTCTCGACCTGCCGCTCGGCGGGAATGAACCGGAAGACCAGCTTCTTGAGCTTGGGAAATCCCTCGAGCCAATAATCCTCATTGGCCGTCAATACGATCCGGCGATCATTCTTGTCCCACTCGACGAATTTGAAGGCGCCGGTTCCCACCGGATGCTGGCCGAACTCGACGGCGCCTTTGCGGGCGAAATAGCGCGGCGGCAATACGGTCACGAGCCCCGCCAGGCGGTGCAGGAGAATGCCGTCGGGAAATTTCGTCCGCACGAGGACCGTGCCGGCGTCGACGACCTCGATCTTGTCGATCGAGCCGAGAAAGCCCGCTCCGGGGAATCCCCCTTTGGGATCGCTGAAGCGCTCGAGGCTGAAGCGGACCGCCTCCGCATCCATCGGCTCGCCGTTGTGGAAGCGGACGCCCTGTCTCAGCTTGAACTCCACGGTCGTCGGGTCCAGGCGGCGCCAGGAGACGGCCAGCGCCGGCTCGATGCGTCCCTCCGGATCGAAACGGACCAGGCCGTCGAAGATCTGCTGGATGATCGTGTGATTCTTCTCGGAGAACTCCTGGAGCGGATCGAGCGTGATCGGGTCAATCACGTCGTCGCAAACCCGCAAAGTTCCCGTCTGAGTGGCTGCCGGCCCCGCCGCGAGGACAATGAGAAGCGTAAGCGTGAGCACAGGGGATATTACTACTTCTTATGGCCGACGACGGCCAGCGAGGGATGAATGCTTTGACGCGCGATCGGGATGCGCGAGATTCCAACGAAGCCCTCGTCGCGCAGCCAAGCGTCGTACTCCTTCGCGGTGTACGCGCGGCCCTTGCCGGTGAAAAGAAGGACGTGAAGGCTCATCAGCGCCGGAAACAAGGGGCTGGTGCGGTCTTCGTCGAGAGCGTAGTCGTGGATCACGAGCCGGCCGCCGGGGCGAAGCGCGCGGCGCGCCTTGGAGACGAGAAGGCGGTTCGTCTTCTCGTCCTCGACGCGGCTGACGTTTGAAATCAGCACGAGATCATATTCGTTTTCGCCCAGACTGTCGATCAAGTAGTTCGCCACCCTGAAGCGGAAACGCTTGGCGCCGGGATGCCCGTTGAGCAGGCCCCGGGCGACGGCCAAGGGCTTTGCCAAGTCCAGAAGCGTCGCTGTCAGTCCCGGCACGCGCTCGACGAAGGCGGCGCTGAAGGTGCCGGCGCCGCTGCCGACGTCGAGGGTGCTAGACACCCCCTTCCAGTCGAGCTTCTCGGCGAGATCCCGCGCGGGATGGCGCGTGACGTCTCCCATGGCCTTGATGTAGTCGGCGGTGAAGAAGTCCTTGCCGATCCAGTCCAGCAGGCCGCGCCGGGGCTTGCCTTCCTTTATGACGTAGCGCAGGTCGGACCAGGCGTCCCAGGTGTGCTCCTGGTATTTGAGGCTGCTGCCCACGTAGTCGGAGCTCGTTTCCACGAGCAGGCGCCGTCCGGCGCGCGTGTTGCAATAACGGCGCTCTTTCTTCTCCAGCCAACCGATCGCGCACAACGCGTCGAGAAGGCGCTCCAGCGCGGGCGCGTTGAGCTCCAGCTTCCCGGCCAGCCGCGGGGCCGTGTCATGCCCCTTCGCGATCCAGCTGAAAAGATCGTAGTGCAGAGCCACGAGCACGGGCTTGGCGGAGCGATAGGACAGAACCAGTTCCGCGAGCTTGTTGAAGTCGGTGAAGTATGGAGTGCGCATCGTTTTTCTCCTCAGGCGGCGGCGAGTTGTTTCTGCAGGGAACGAACGCGCGAGCCCATCGGGGGCGGCTCCTTGAGATCGGTGAGTACGTCGATGACGACGGGGCCGCCGGCGGTCAGGGACCGGCGCACGGCCGACACGAGCTCTCCCGGGCTCTCGACGCGAACGGCCTGCGCGCCGAGGCCGCGGGCGATCCCCGCAATGTCCAGCGCGCGGCGGAACACCGAGCTGCAAAACGTGCCGCCGAACTGGGCCTTTTCGCCATGGTAGATCATGCCGTGTCCGCCGTTGTTGATGACGACCCAGATCACGGGGACCTGGTGCTCGACGGCGGTGTGCACTTCCATGCCGTTCATCGCGAAGGCCGCGTCCCCGACGAGAGCGACGACGGGGCTGCCGGGACGGGCGAGCTTGCCGCCGACGCTCGCGGCGACGGCGTATCCCATCGAGGCCATGCCCATGTTCACGAAGAAGGAGTTTTCGCGATGCACCGGGAAGTAGCGCCCCGCCCAGGCCCGGATCGAGCCGTTGTCGACGAAAACGGTCGCGTTGCGGGGCAAGGCCTCGCGCAGCTCGCGCAGCACGGCGCGCGGCGAGAGCCCCTCTTCCGGCGCTGCGGACTCCGCGTCTTCCGACCGCCGCATCGGCGGCGAGAATGGCGGAGCGGCCGCCCAGCCCGACTTGAGCCTTCGTTCGATCTCGTAGCGCAGCTCGACGAGCACCGCTGTCGCGTCGCCGGGCAAGCCCACGTCGACCGGGAAATTGCGGCCGATCGCGCCCGCATCGACGTCGAGCTGGAGAAACGATTTCTTTTGCGCCAGCCTTGGATCGAAGCCGCAGGAGCTGACCTCCCCGAGCGAGCTTCCCACGACGAACAGCAGGTCGGTTTCCACGCTTAGGACGAATTCTTGAGTCTCGGGATGCCCCGAGTAGCCGAACACGCCGAGGGACAAGGGATGGTCCTCGGGCAGCGCCCCTTTGGCCTTGAAGGTCGTGGCCACCGGGACCCTCAGGCGCTCGGCCAAAGCCCGCAGCGGCTTCCAGGCCCGCGACACGTTCACGCCGTGCCCCGCGAGGATGACGGGGCGCCGCGCCGTGAGCAGGCGCTCCGCCGCCTCGCGCACTGAGCGGCGGTCGAACAGCTCGCCCGCAAAGCGGTAGCGCGGCACGGCGACGAACTCTCCCTCCTCCTCGATGGGACGGCCGATGAAATCCAGGGGAATGTTCAGGTGGACGGGGCCGGGCCGCCCGCTCTGCATCGTGCGCAGGGCCGCGCGGACGTAGGCGGCCGTGCGCTCGGGATGCGGAATCATGGCACTCCATTTCGTGACGGGCTTGAAAAGACCGACCAGATCGATGGTCTCGGGGCCGCTCTCTTGGAAGGCCCCCATGCCGAATTGGTGCGTGGGGACCTGTGCCGTCAGCAGCAGCACCGGCACCTGGTCGGCGAAGGAGACCGCCAATCCGGTCAGCGCGTTGGTGGCACCCGGTCCCGTCGTCGTGCAGCAGACGCCGATGCGTCCCGAGGCGCGCGCGTAGCCGTCGGCCATGAACGCCGCGCCCTCCTCGTGCTTGGTCAGAACGGGCTTGATGCGTCCCCTGGCGTAGAGCGCCTCGTAAAGAGGCATGATGGGGCCGCCCGGAATGCCGAAAATATATTCGACGCCTTCCCGTTCCAAATAGTCCAGCAGGAGATGGACCGCGGGTTGCATGTGGGGATGGATCCGGGGAGGGCCTTGGGGATTATTTCCTGACGCCGGAAATCGCATTCAGGCGCAGCAGCTCCGCCGATTTCAAGACGAGTTCGACGAGGTCCAACGGCTTTCGAAAAAGAGCGTCAACGCGCACTTCCTCGAGCATTTTCTCGCTGGACGGAAGCTTTTTCCCCGTCATGGCGACGATCTTGATGTCGCGGGTCTCGGGCTTGGCCTTGAGCACGCGGCAGACCTGGATGCCGTCCATCTTGGGCAAGACGATATCGAGGATGATGAGATCCGGGGGCTCCTGCCCGATGCGGATGAGAGCCTCGATGCCGTCGCCGCAGACCTCGGTCTCGAACTCATCGGCGCGGCGCGAGAACGCCTTGGCGATGACCCGCGCCATCTCCTCATCGTCGTCGACGATGAGCACACGCGCGCGCCCCTTGAGTTCCGCCGGGATCGGGATGTTCAACTCGGCCAGAAAATCCAGAAGATTCTTCCGCGACACGCGGTGGTGGCCGCCCGGCGTCTGATAGGATTTGATCTTTCCGCTGTTGATCCAATTCGCGACGCTCGACGGGTAGACGTCGCAGAACCGGCCGATGTCGTGGGTCGTGTAGGTTTTTTCTGGCATAATAACTCCGTTTTGTTAGTTTACGTCGTTTGCACAGTATACGCCGTTCACGGTGTTTTGTCAATCGATATTTTTGTACATCAGCTCTGACGAATCGGCGGGCCGTGACTCCGTCGAGAGGCTGGCGGTCACCTT
>JBBTJN010000042.1:0-2159 GCA_038059415.1 Elusimicrobiota bacterium
CCCCTGCGGGTCGTAGGACGAGATGACCATCGGCGCGAGAACCAGAAACATGGCCTGTAACACAACGTAAATTCCGAACGCTAAGAACGCCCAGCGCCACTCGAACCCTTCCTGCTGGTGGCGGCGTGCGTGAGCCTCCTCGTCCGAGAGATCCGCGTTCCCGTAGGACTCCACCCTGGCACCGCAGGACGCGCATCGCGTTGCGTTCAGAGGGTTCTTGAACCCGCACATCGGACATACGATTTCAGTGGCCGCCAACGATCCGCCTCGTCGGGGGGCTCAGCTCGTCCCCAGGGATCCCCATTGTCGCCAGAGCCGGCGCCAAAAGGCAAGGGTTTCGCGCGTGGGTGCGACTGCGCCGGCTCCTCAAACCCCGGGTAAGACCTGAGTCCGGGGCGGAATTTTGAGTCGGACGGCGTCGGCGAGGCTCCGGAGGGCCTCGCAAGCGAGTCGTAGGAGCCGCTCGCGGGCGTGGGAGACGACGCGTCCGACGGTGTTGAAGAGCGCGAAGCGCATTCTCTTGGGCCGAGCGCGCCGGAAATCCTCGGGTAGCGCGACGGTGCGCATCGCGCTGAGCAAGTTGTAGAGGATGACGTTCATCCGGAACCACGCGGCGTTGGCGCCAAACTTCTGGCTGGGCAAGGCAGCGGCGGCGAGGTCGCGCTTCAGGATGTCGTGGGCGTGCTCGATGGTGCCGGCCTTGAGTCGATGCCAACGCAGGACGTCGAGCCCGTCGCCCTGTCGGTTGGTCACGACGGCGAAATGTCTGCGGTCGGTTCCGTCGGCGAAAAACGAACTCTGCCGTTTCACGATCCGGATGGCGAGGTAGCGCGGCGCCGCGGCGTCCTTGCGACTCTTGTCGTCGGTCGGAGTGAAGACGACCTCGGCCCACTGGCGCGTGGCGTCGCGTTCCTTCTTGTCGAGTTGCCACGCGCTCTCGGGCAGGGCCGCGACCGCAGCCGAAAGCTCGCGACTCATGTCGGCGCTGATGGCGTACTCGATCGAGCGCGAGTCGAGCCATCGAAGCAGGTCCTGCTCGTAGAGCGCGCTGTCGCCGCGCACACGGATCTGCTTGATTTCCTGGGGAAGCGAGCCGACGGCACGCTCGAGCACGCGGCGATTGCCGCTGCCGGCCGGAACGTTTCCATCACGAAACTCGTTGCCGACGAGCTGGTCTTGCTCCGCCCAGAGCACCAGCACGGGCTGATAGCCGTGCGTCCCTTCGTAGGTCGTGCGTGCCGCGCGTTTGTCGCACTCCACGATCGTTGCATCGACGTCGAGCGTGGCTTCGGTCGCCGGATGCTGATGCTGGACGTAGTTCACGACCGCGCCGTTGACCTGCTCAAGTCCAAGCAGCGGCAACGATTCGCTCGGCACACTCGAGTGCTCGCCCTGTTGCCAGAGCGGCAGGTCGTCCTGATGAAAGCCCTCCAGGAAATCTCGCGCCGTTTGCGGAGCCGGAAACTCGTGACCGATGAGCTCACTGAGCGCGCGGTCCTCGCGCAGCATCGCAAGGTCCTCGCACCGCTCGCCGCCCGCCGTCCACAGCGCAAGCAGACTCTCGAGCATCTCGGACGCCTTGAGCCCTCGCTGTCGTCGCTTGCTTGAGCACTTGGCGTCGCACACCGCGTCGCCACCGGTCGCCCGAAACAGCTCCACCAGCAGCGGCACGCCCGCGTGCGCCGTCACCAGGCTCTCGTCCACCTCTTGATCGATCTCGAATGGCAACCGCGACTGGCTCATCGTCGACTCCTTCACCCACCGGGTGAAAAAGTCCTACCTGATGTCCGCCACGATTAACAGCCTCTTCTTCCGCTTCTTCTGCTCTCCGGCCGGCCCGCGACCCGCGCTAGCCGGGGATCAAGGCCACGCGTGGGACACTGTCGACAAGACAGGCCTCGTGTTACAAGGTCGCCTCGTACGCGATGAGCGAGAACACGCGGCCGGCAGCCAGGTGGCTGCCTCTCTTGGCAGGTGTCGCAGTCGCCACGGGGCTGCTCTTTGTTCTGCGCGGAGTGCTCACCCCGGTCTTTCTTGCCTTCCTGATCGCGTATGTCTTCGACCCCGTCGTGGACCGAATCGAGCGCCGTGGACTCGGCCGGAGCGTCGCCATCCTCGCGCTCCTGGCCTGGCCGTCGGCGGCGGGCACGACCGGCGCC
>JBBTJN010000043.1:0-39108 GCA_038059415.1 Elusimicrobiota bacterium
TGGTACCAGTGGTTGATCCCCGCGCCGATGATGATGGTGCACTTGCCGCCCGTCAGGTCGGCGGTCACCGCCCACTCGCGCGCGAACTTGATGAGGTTGTCGCGGCTCAAACCCGTGTACTTCTCGCTCCAGGCGGGGGTATAGGGTGCGTTCTCGTCGTCGTAATCCTTAGGGTACTGCCCCCCCAGGCCGCGCCCCACTCCGTACTGCGCCATGAGCAGGTCGTAGCCCGTCGTCACCGCGATCTTCTTGCCGTCGGCGATCTCCAGGAAATGCACCGGCACCTCGCGGTGAATACTGGCGCCCGCGCCGAAATCATCGAAGCGCACCGATGCCGCCGCCTCGCGGGAGTCGAGGAAGCTCAGGCGGGGCTTGATATCGGCGCCGTCGACGCCGTCCTTGAGAATGAGGTTCCACTTGCCCTTCTCCTTGCCCCACCTAAACCCCATGCTGCCCATCGGCATCTTGGGCGCGTTGGAGGTTTCGTCCCACATCAGGAACTTCCACTCCCCGTTCTCGGCCCCCGCGTAGGCCTTGAGGCGGCCCGCGCGCACGAGCTGGCCGGCCTCGTAGGTCCCGTCCTCGTTCTTGACGAGCTCGACGAGGTGCCCGGCGTCCGTGAAGCGCGCCGTGTAGTCCAGAAACGCGGCGGTCTTCTTCTCGTGATGGAACTCCTTCAAGATGACGTGGTTGACGGCCATCCACCAGGCGCCGTCCTGTCCCGCGTTGACGGCCATCCACTCGTCGGCGTACTTGGCGACCTGGCTGTAGTCGGGAGAGAACACCACCATCTTGGTGCCGTTATGGCGCGCCTCGGCGGCGAAATGGCAGTCGGGCGTGCGCGTCATGTTCAGATTCGCGCCCATCACGGCCAGGAACTTGGCGTTGAACCAGTCCGCGGACTCGTTGACGTCCGTCTGCTCGCCCCAGGCCTCGGGGGAGGCGCTGGGCAGATCGCAATACCAGTCGTAGAACGAGAGAGAGACGCCGCCCATGAGTTGAAGCATGCGCGCCCCGGCGGCGTAGCTGACCATGGACATGGCCGGAATCGGAGAGAAGCCCGCGATGCGGTCGGGGCCGTGCTTCTTGATCGTGTAGATGTTGGCGGCGGCCATGATCTCCAGGACGGTGTCCCAGTCCGTCCGGCGCAAGCCGCCCTTGCCTCGCGCTCGCTGCCAACGCTTGCGCGTCTCGGGGTCCTCCACCATGGATTTCCAAGCCTCCACGGGATCGCCGGTCAAGGTCTTGGCCTTCTTCCAGAAGTCAAGCAGGACCCCCCGGATGTAGGGGTACTTCACGCGCAGAGGGCTGTAGAGGTACCAGGAGTAGGATATCCCTCTCTGGCAGCCGCGCGGCTCGTAAGGAGGGAGCTTCGGGTCGATCAAAGGGTAGTCAAGCCCCTGCATCTCCCAGGTGACGATGCCGTCCTTGACGTGTATGTTCCAGGTGCAGCCGCCGGTGCAGTTGACGCCGTGAGTGCTGCGCACGACCTTGTCGTGCTGCCAGCGGTTGCGATAGAACTCCTCCCAGGTGCGAAGCTCCGGGCTGCTCTCGTCCTTGATCCAGGGGTTTTTACCGTCGGACATCATGATCCTCCGAAATATCCTTCTTGTCGACCAACGACCGCCTCACGCAGCGCAGGCGCTTGCTCCAGATGAAGTCGACCACGACGAACAGAGCCGCCGCGCCGAGAAGGCCGACGATGAGGAAAGCGAGCCGGGCGATCGAGTCGGCGGGACGCCCCCGTTGAGCCGCGTCCTTGAGGAACGCGACCAAGGGGAGGATATCCCGGGGGTCCAAGGCCCTGGCGGCGTATACCGGCTTCATCATCGGCGAACCGGGCGAGACCAGCCACGCGGCCAAGGCCTTCTCCCCTCCCACCCGCGCGAAGGCCCCGGTCAGGTCCGGCCCGAGGAATCCTCCGCCCAATCCGCTCATACCGCCCACGGAATGGCAGGAGACGCAGGGAGGGCCGCCGTTCTTCAACGGCCTGCGCCCCAGGAACAGAGCCTTGCCGTCGGCGATGTCGCTGGGAAGAAGGGGACGGTTGATCAACTGCGATCCCGCGAAGCGGGATTTTTCAAGCCGCGACTCCTCATCGATGAGCATGAGCAGTTGTTCCACGCGGGCCGCGGTCATGCCGGTGATCGTCGGCATGAGCACGTTGTTATAGCTCTTGTAAAGCTCGACCGTCGTCGCATCGCCCCCCTCGAGCATCCTCTTGGGATCGACGACGAACTTGATGACCCACTCCCTTCCGCGGCGTTTGGATATGTCTTTAAGATCGGGGCCCGTCAACCGTCCCCCGCCGATGGTGTGGCAATTCGCGCAGTTCTGGGCGAAGTCCTGCGTGTCCAGGGCCGAGGCGCGGCCATGAAGGGCGAACACCGCCGCGAGGAAAGTGAGGCCGGCGGCGCCGACGCGCGTCCCTGTTCGTTGTCTCATATCAGATCAGTTTTCTCCACTGCCAACCTCACCCGCTTATTTGGCATGTTTGAGACGACGCCCCGGCGCCGGCTTTTTGACGAGCGCGATGACGGCGCGCATCATGTCCATCGTCGTCACGATTCCGGCGAGCTTGTCGCCGCGCGTGATGATGACGCGGTGTATGTGGCTGTCGACCATGACCTTGGCCACCTTCTCGACCGGAGTCATCTCGTCGAGGGAGATCGCTCCCGGCGTCATGATCTGCTCCACGCGGGTCTGGTCCATTTCCTCGAAGTGCAGGCCCGCGGCCCGGGCCGAATCGTCGAACTCGCGATGGTAGGAAGGAACGCCGACGGCCGTTTCCCGGCGCGTTCGCACGAGATCCGTTTGAGACACGACCCCGATGACCGCGCCCGCCTCATCGACCACCGGGGCGCCGCTGATGCATTTCTCCACAAAAACTTTCGAAAGCTCCTGCAAGGTCAGCCAGCTTTCCACCGCGACGACCTTCTTGTGCATGATGTCCTTGGCAAGCATAAGACCCCCCGGCGGAGAACTCCGCCGCACTGGCGCGCATGCAACATTACGACTTACCTCCCTTGGGCTGGTAGCCGCAGGACGGGTCCTCGGCGAAGATATCGCCGGTGATCGCCCAGGCTCGGGAGCGCGAACCCCCGCAGATCTCGCGGTACTCGCAGATGCCGCAGCGCCCCTTCAGCAGCGAATGGTCGCGCAGCTCGCGGAACACAGAATCGTCGCGGTAGACCGTCGCCAGGTCGTCGACGCGCACGTTGCCGCGCCGCACAGGCAGGAAGCCCGAGGGGCATATGTCTCCAACATGATCGACGAACATGAAGCCGTCGCCGGCGTTCACCGCGCGCTTGGGCAGGCGCAGGCCCGCGCGCAGGCTGGCGGGACGGGCCACGGCATGCTCGACGCGCGCGGCTGCGCCGGCGCCGGCCTCCTGCTGCAGCGCGAAGCGCCGGAAATGTTGGCCCTCGGTGAGCTTGACGACGAAGGCCTTCTCCTGAGTCATCTTGCGCAGCTTGGCGAAGCCTTCCTCGAACTGGGCCGGGGTCAGGCCGCCGAGCTTGGCGCCCCGCCCGACGGGGATCAGGAAAAAGACCTCCCAGAAGGCGATGTCGAGCGTTTCCACGAGCGCCGCCACGGCGTCGAACTCATGCCAGTTCCAGGCGCCGAAGCAGGAGTTGATCTGGATAGGAATGCCCATGGCCCGGGCCTCGCGCGCCGCGCGCAGGACGATGTCGAAGGCCCCCGGCGTGCGCCGGAAGGCGTCGTGAGAAGCCGCAGTCGCGCCGTCGAGGCTGAAAGCGAGTTGGTCCACGCCCGTTTCCTTAAGAGAAGACAGACGCTCGCGCGTCAGGTTCGGCGTCGCGGCGGGAATGGTGCCCATGCGCAGGCCCGCGGTCTTGCCGTGTCGAATCAAATCCTCGAGGTCCTTGCGGTTGAGGGGATCGCCGCCGGACAGTATCATGATCGGGGTCCCCATCGCCTTGACCTGATCGATGAGCTTCTTGCCCTCGTCCGTGGTCAGTTCGTGGGGATGCTGGGTGGTGTCCGCGTCGGCCCGGCAATGATCGCAGGCCAAGGCGCAGGAACGAGTCGATTCCCATATGACCAGCAGCGGCGCTCGCGAGAAGTCGAAAGGGGCGGGAAGGGACGCGGTGCGCGGGGAGGATTGAGTCATGCCTTGCGCCCCAGCAACGTTTCAGCCATTGGGCGCCAACTTTCTTAGCCTTTTCGACATCTGCTTGTAGACTTCGTCGTCGCGCCGATAGCCGATCTTGAACACGAGGACCGCGACGAGGTTCCTGCGTAGCATGCCCTAAGTCTTAGCGGCGTTCCCGCCGCGAAAGGTCGCTCCGGCTCGTAAAAAAGCCTGAAAACCGACGGCCCGGATATGATCCGCCAACGGGAAAGATTGATTCCCGGGGAAAAGCACGACCAACTCGTCGAGTTTGAGATCGCGCGACGCGATTCGCATGGAAGGCGTCAACCGTGGAGCGTCCGTGTATTTGACTTCATACCCGATTCGACGACCGTCTTGCGCGATCAGGATATCCAATTCGGCTTCATTATGCGTCGCCCAAAAATACGCCTCGTCCTGCGTCGCCCCGTGCGCTCGTATCACTTCCTCGAGAACCCAGCCCTCCCAGGATGCCCCGAGCCGCGGGTGCGCCAGGATGTCTCTCTCGGTCCAGACTCCCGTCAACGCGTGGTAGATGCCCGAGTCCCGGAAGTATATCTTGGGCGATTTCACCTGACGCTTCCCCATATTTTCATGCCACGGCGAAAGCCTGCGCACCATGAAGGTCCCGGCCAAGATGTCAAGATAACGGCGCATCGTGTCGTCCGACAATCCCAGGGATCGTCCGATTTCGGAAGCGTTAAAAACCTGCCCGTGGCAATGCGCAAGCATCGTCCAGAAACGGCGCATGAAGTTCGCGGGAATTTTAAATCCGAGAGCCGGGATATCCCGCTCCAGAAAAGTGGAGATGTAATCCTTGCGCCACTGACGCGAGGCGTCCACGGAAGTCGCCAGAAATGACGCCGGGAAGCCGCCCCGAATCCAGAGCTTGCGCAGGTCCCCTTCGTCCACTTCCTCGGCCGTGAAAGGATGCAGCTCCAGAAATCCAATGCGCCCCGCCAGAGACTCCGAGCCTTGCCGGATAAGATCCCTCGAGGCGCTTCCCAGGATGAGGAATCGCGTTCGTATGGGGCGGCGGTCGGCAAGGACCCTCAGCGTTTCAAAAAGCGCGGGCCGGCGCTGGATCTCGTCGATCACGACAAGCCCGCGAAGCTCTTCCAGGGCCAGCTTCGGCGCTTCCAGCCGGGCGAGATCGGTCGCATCCTCAAGGTCGAAGAAGCCGGCAGGCCGCGAGGAAGGCCTCCGTCGGATAAACTGCCGCGCCAGCGTGGTCTTGCCGCATTGGCGGGGGCCCAGGATGGCGACGACCGGATGAACCTTCAGCAAACGTGCGACATCACGCAGATAATGCTCGCGCTTCATTCATTCCCCTCGGTAAGCATCTGATCATACCATGAAATATCCTCATAATGATAGGATATTTCATGGTAAACATTCGGTAATCCCAGGTCGTCGGCAGGGTCAGACAACACGAAGTTCGCGTCTTGACAGGAAGCGCGCCTCCCGCTATACTTGTTAGGAAAATATAACAACTGTAAAGTATGCCCAACAACCATGTAGCGAGGCCGTCGGCAATTCTCCGCGAGGACTCTCAATCGCGCGTCCTGAGATTTCTTTGGCGCAGCCGGGCCGAGTGGAGCGGGCGGGAGATCGCCCGCAAGGTCGGCCTGAGCGCTCCCGCGTGCCACGAAACGCTCAAGAAGCTCGACGCCCGGGGACTCGTCGAACTGAGGCGGGTTTCGAACGTGCATCTCTACAAGATCAATTCCGAGAACTATCTCGTCCGGAATGTCCTTGCGTTGCAATTTGAGGCCGAGGCGGCCATGCCCAAGCAGATCGCGTCCGCGGTCAAAAAGGCTCTGGTTGCTTCTCCGAAGTCCGATATCGTTTCCATCGTCCTGTTCGGCAGCATGGCGAGGGGAACGGAACGGCTCGGCAGCGACCTCGACCTTCTGGTCGTCGTTCCCGCGAAGGAAAGCGTCAAGGCCCTGGAGCCGCGCGTCGAACGCCTCCGGACTTTTCTGTTCAAGCGCTTCAGCATGCCGTTATCGCCCTACGTTCAGACCTTGTCGGAATTGCGGGATAAACACCATCGAGGGCTTCCGTTGATCCGCGAGATTCTGCAAGACGGACGAACCATATTCGGCCAAGACATCAAGGAGCTTCTGGCATGACCCCGAAGAAATTTAAGACGCGTACCGTTTCTCGCGAGCGCTCCGGGACGTATCTGAAGAAGGCGGGGGAATTCTTCCGTGCCTCGGAGTCGGCTATGAAGTTGGGCGACTGGGACGCGGTGGGCTTAAACGCCGTCCACGCGGCGATCTCGGCGGCGGACGCGCTTCTGGTCTACTACGGCGGCGTTCGTTCGACCGGAGACTCCCATCATGACGTCGCCGGTCTTTTGCAGCAGCACATCAAAGACGATCAGCTTGGCTCGAAGATTCAGACTCTTTCGAAGGTGCTGTCTTACAAGGGCCTTGCCGCCTACGAGGACCGCGAAGTCACCGAGACGGAAGGCCGGGATGCGGAGAAGCTCGCACGGCGGTTTTTGGAGTGGGCTCGGTCGCGTTTGGCTTGACGCCAGGCGGTCGAGCTGTTAGACTTTCAGCGTCGGACCCGGCTCTTTGCGAACACGCAGTTCCTGCATCTCACAAGTTCGCTTTCCCTCCCGCAGGGACATGGCAGCACGTAGGGGTAGACAAGTCAACGGCGACGCCGGTCAACTTGTCGCCGGCGACGGCAGGAATGTTGCTCAGTGTCCTTTGCATGAATCCTTCCGAGCGAATGTTCGTGGTGGGGCTCAACCACCTGAACGCGTGCGTCGCCTCACGAGAGAAGGCGGTCGTCTCAGCCTCGGACCTCCCCTCCATTCTTAAGCGGCTTCAGGCTCTCGTTCCCTTAGATGAGGTCGTCATACTGTCCACCTGCGACCGCGTGGACATCTTCGCGGCGTGCGAAGATCCCCGCCGCGGACGCGATCTCGTGCGCGCGTGGTTCGCGGGCCGGGCCGGCGACGAGATTTCAGCCTCCCTCTACGAGCATGAAGGCGACGACGCGCTGCGCCACCTCTTTCGCGTCGCCGCGGGGCTCGACTCGTGGATCATCGGCGAGACCGAGATCCTGGCTCAGGTCAAGAAGGCCTACCAGTCCGCCCTCGCGGGCGGCTTCACGCGCCGAATCTTAAACCGCGCGTTCCAATCGGCGATCGCGGCGGGCAAGGACGTGCGCTCGGCGACCGACATCCAGAACGGCATCCACTCCATCGGGGGCGCGGTCGCCATGATGGCCAAGCGCATCTTCGGAGATGAGGCGGGCGGCGGGATCATCGTGTTCGGCGCGGGGCAGACCGCGCAAGCGGTGGTCCGCCACCTGGCCGCCAAAAAGTTCGACCGCATCGTCGTCGCCAACCGCACCGTCGAGAACGCCCGCGCCGTCGCCGAGAAGCTGGGCGGCTCGGCCGTCTCGCTTGACGCCGGGCTCGATCTGCTGGAACAGGCCGAGGTCGCCGTTTTCTCCGCGTCGCTCAGCGCGCCTCTGCTCACCGCCGAGTTCCTGGCCCGCATGCTCCCGCGCCGCCGCAAGCCCCTGTTCCTCGTGGACCTGGGCGTTCCGCGCAACGTCGATCCCGCTTGCGCCAAGCTCGATGCGGTCTACCTCTACGACCTCGACGATCTCAAGGGCATGATCTCCGACAGCATGTCGGGCAAGCTCGCCGAAAAGGACCGCGCCGAGGAACTCGCCGCGCTGGCGGCGATCGACTGCCGCCGGGAAGTCGACAAGCCCCCGCGCCTCGCCGCCGCGTCCGCGCCGTCGCGATTCGCCGCTCTTGTTCCTGCCGCAAAAATGACGTAACTTATTCACGTGGTCGCCGGCAAGACGTCCTGCATCCCAAGAAACGAGGAGATCCAATGGAGACTCGAAGCAGTCGCCCGATCCGCCGCGCCGGGCTCGCGCTCGCGGCGATAATCGCGATATCGGCCTCACCCTTTCTGACGCCGGCGTCCGCCGGCGAGCCGGCCGCCTCCGCCGAGACCGTCAAGGAGCGCATACCCGACGCCGCGGCCGCGACGGCGCCGCCGACCGCGGCGGCAACCGCGTCCGCCGAAGGCGTCAAGATGGTCGGTCAGGCGGTTTGCGCCACCTGCCACGCCGAGAAGGTGAAATCCTTCGCCGCGACCTTCCACGGCCGCAAGTCCCTGTCGAACTCGAAGCTCGCCAACGCCTGCGAGTCCTGCCACGGGGCGGGAAGCGCTCATGTGGACGGCGGCGGGGATGTCGCCAAGATCACCAACCCCAAAAAGCTCGACGCCTCCGCGATCGCCGATCTCTGCCTCAAGTGCCACACGAACAACGCCGTGATGATGTAGAAGACGAGCCACCACGCCCAGAACGGCCTGAGCTGCCTGCAGTGCCACAGCGTTCATGAGGGCGCGGGGCGCACCTCGCTGAAGGACAACGCGGTCTTCGAGGAGAGGGTCCAGACCGAGACCTGCCTCAAGTGCCACAAAAAACAGAAGGCGGACATGCGGCTGGCCTCCCACCACCCTCTGCCCGAGGGCAAGATGGCCTGCGTATCCTGCCACAATCCGCACGGCGGCATCGAAGGCAACCTGAAGGCCGACTCCTCCGAGGAGCTCTGCGCCCGCTGCCATGTCGAGAAGGTCGGCCCCTTCGCCAACGAGCATCCCCCGGTGGCCGACAGCTGCCTCAACTGCCACCTGCCCCACGGCTCGGCCAACGACAAGCTGCTCAAGCAGGCCCCGCCCTATCTCTGCGTGTCCTGCCATAAGTTTCCGCACACGACGACGTTGAACGGATTTACCGGCGTCTCCCTCAGCCGCGAAGAGCAGCGCGGGAGCTGCATGGACTGCCCCAAAGAAATCCACGGCTCGGACCGCAGGTCCTCGTTGAAGGACTGATCGCATGAATATTCAAAATAGAGCGAAGAGGATGCCAATGAATACTCTCCTGATGGCGGGGCTTTTGGCCGGGCTGTGCGCCATGCCCGGTCGGGCGGATGAAGCCGCCTCGGCCTCGTATGGCGGCGGCGTCCGTTACGTGGACCTGGACGTCAAGGGCAGCAGGGGCCAATTTCAGGAGTACAACGGCAAGCTGTACTCCGTCGCCGAAGGCGACGTCTGGGTGAGCAATCAGGGCGCGAAGGGGCTCATCGATCTCGACTTCAACGACATCGGCAGCACCGAGGAGAACGGCTCGCTCCACGTCGACCTCGGCGACTGGTTCAAGGGCAGCGCGAAGATCGACCGCATGACCCACCGCCAGAACATGACGGACTTCGGAATCATCGTCAACGGCACGTTCGTCAAAATTCCGATGAACCTGTCCCGGCAGAAGTTTCCGCATGACCTGAACATGCTGTACAAGCGAACCGAGTCGGAGGTCAACGTCGCGCTGTTAGACCCGCACAACTCGGCGCGCTGGCTGTCCCTGGGATACTGGAACGTGTACAAGAAAGGCACCGCGCCCAGCGGCTACTACA
Source organism: Elusimicrobiota bacterium (assembly GCA_038059415.1). GTDB lineage: Bacteria > Elusimicrobiota > Elusimicrobia > UBA1565 > UBA9628 > GWA2-66-18. The sequence continues at coordinate 9,597 of JBBTJN010000043.1, forward strand.
CCGGCGGCATCCTCTACTTCGACGAAGCCAACGTCGACAACGAGACCAACGAGGTCGCCCTCGGCGTCGGACGGGAGATCACCGGCAGCGGCGCGATGGCCCTTGACCTCATCAGGCGCGAGTTCAAGGATATGGCTTTCGTCAAAAAATACGGGGGCGTCAACACCGCCGTCCGCCCCGCCTTGCCGCACACCCAGGTGACCGCAGCAGAGATGCGGTTGCGCTACAATCCGAGCAAGGACCTCGCCTTCACGGGAGCTCTGAGCGGACGGCAGCGGGAAAATCTCTTCAACCTGTACAAGATGAACGCGGCCGTGGCCGCCTTCAACGCGGCCTACAAGGCGAGCGACAAGCTGTCTTTAACCGCGCGCCTCTACGGCCGCATGGTGGAGATCGACGAAAACAAGGACTATATCAACGTCGTTACCAACAATCCGCCCGCCAACACGCATGAGTTCGACAAGTTGACGGCGCGGGGAGACTTCGCGTTGAGCTACCGCCCGATCAAGCCCGTCCTGATCAAGGCCGGCTACAAGGTCGAACTGACGCACCGGCGCGACGCTCCGACGGAGATATTCCGCGCCGCCGTCTACTCGGACGGCACCTATGTCGTCAACACGCAGAACGCCAACAGCGTCGCCAACGACGACGTCAAGCACATCTTCAGCGCCGGGATGAAAACGGAACTGCCCTGCGACATCTCGGTCGACGCGGACTACAAGAGAATGGAGGCCAACCGCGCCGCCTTCGTCAACATGCCGACGCAGGGAGATGAGGCGAACCTCGCGGTGAACGTTCCCCTGCCGGGACACATCGAGTTCTATGCTCTGGCCCAGTATCTCAACGAGCGCAACTCCATCGAGCTCACGCAGAACCGCCTCACCCGCAACGCCTACCGGACCGGCCTCGATTGGGACGCGCAGGACAAGGTCTTCGTCGGGGCCGACGCCTCCTACGAGACCTCGCGCCGTACCACCAACGGCTGGTTTGGCGCCGCCAATGCCCTCACCAACCCCTCGCTCACCGGCTTCGAGCACGTCGCCGGCATGTACAACCGCCAGAACAACACGACGACCGGCATACACGCCTGCGTAAACCTGCCCAAGGGCTTCGTCGTCAAGGCCAACGGCAGCTACACATGGTCGACGGTCGCCACGCCCCTGAACATGCGCCGAAGACCGACCCCGGACAGTTTCTGGGAGACATCACGCCCGGCGACGTGCGTATCGCGCGCGCCGGCGCGGCCCTCGAGTTCACGCCGGCCAACCGCAAGAACCTGACCGCACGCGCCAGCTACCGCGTCGACGACTGGGTCGACAAGTACGACTCTCTCAACAGCGGTCGGGCGAGCGTCGCTCAACTCGGCGTGGCGATGAAATTCTGATCTCAGCGACCCAAGGCCGGAAATGATCCCCGGTCAAAAATAGCGCCGAAGAGAAAATGGTATAATCGCCGCGTGAAAAACATTTCCGCCGCACTCCTCCCGATCTTCGCCGTTCTCCTGACGAGCGCCTGCCGTGAAGAGGGAATTACGCGCGCGCGCGTGCCGAAAACAGAAACGGAGGCGGCCCGCCCCGCGGCCCCCGGCGAGGTGACCATGCCCGGCGCAATGGACGCGGGCAGCGAGGCTCCCTCCGAGCGCCCCCGCGGGCTCTCCTGGACCTTGCCCTCCGGCTGGAAGGAGGTCCCCGGCACGGGGATGCGACTGGCGACCTTCCTGCCTCCCGGCGGCCTCAAGACGGAAGGCACCGTCGTCGCCCTTCACGGAGATTCGGGCGGGGAACTGGCCAATGTCAACCGTTGGCGCGGCCAGATCGGTCTGCCCCCCACCGACGAGGCGCAGATCGCCTCGTCGCGCACGCCGCTCACCACCAAGGTCGGCCCCGTGGCGGTGTATGATTTCACCAGCACGGGCACGGCCCGCACGCGCCTGATCGTCGCCGTCGTCAAGACGGGCGACACGACCTGGTTTTTCAAGCTCATGGGCGACGCCGCGGCGACCGAGTCCGCGCGCGGAGGATTCCTGGCGATCATCAAGAGGCTGTCTCCCGATGCGGCGCAATGACCCTCTGAGCCGTCTCATCGACGGGCTCAGCTCGCTGAAGCTCACTTTACTCTGCCTCGCTCTGCTGATGGCGCTGGTCGTCGCCTGCACATTGGCCCAGGTCGAGCTCGGCATTCATCTCGCCGTCGAACGCTTCATCCGCTCCTTCATCGTCTGGTGGACGCCGGAAGGCTCCGCCCTGCGCCTGCCCATCTTCCCGGGCGGCGGCTTGGTCGGCGCGGTCCTCCTGCTGAACCTGATCTTCGCGCAATTGCGCCGCCTGGAGCTGTCCTGGCGCAAGGGCGGGCTGTGGATCATGCACACCGGCCTGGCCCTGCTGTTCATCGGCGAATTCGCCACCGCCCTCATGCAGGTCGAAAGCAACATGGCCATCGAGGAAGGCCAGACCAAGAACTCCAGCGAGGACTACCGCCGCATGGAGGTCGCCGTCGTCGACGAGACCGACCCGGAGTTCAACGACGAACTCGCCGTGCCCGACACGCTCCTGAAGTCGCGCGCCGAGATAGCCGACGCCTCCCTCCCCTTCAAGCTGCGGGTGCGCGCCTACCACGACAACGCGGCGCTGTCTCTGCGCGGGCCCGGCGACGCGCCGTCTCCCGTCACCTCGGGCGTGGGCGTGCGCATGTCCTTTCAGCCCCTGCCCCCCGTGAGCGCCGACGGCGACCGGAACACGGCCGTCGCGGTCGTCGAGCCCGTGCTCAAGGACGGGAGCAGTCTCGGCGTGTTCCTGCTGTCCAACGGGCTGGGCGCGCCGCAAGGCTTCATCTCCGAGGGGCGAAAATGGCGGCTGGCTCTGCGCCTGCGTCTGTACCGGCATCCGTTTTCACTGACGCTCAAGGATTTCCGCCACGACGTTTATCCCGGCACGGACATACCCAAGAATTTCTCGAGCCTCGTGCGCCTGAAGGACCCGCGCGCCGGCGACGACCGCGACGTGCTGATCTACATGAACTCCCCCCTGCGCCACGGCGGCCTGACCTTCTATCAGGCGAGCTTCGGCAAGAACGACACTCTCTCGGTCCTGCAGGTCGTGCGCAACCCCGCGTGGACGCTTCCCTATCTCTCGTGCCTGCTGGTGGCCCTCGGCCTGATGTGGCACTTCGGCTTGATGCTGCGCAAGTCGCTCGGAGAGGCAAGCCCATGAAAACCAAGCGCCTGCAGACGGCTGTGTTCCTGGGTTCCCTGACGCTGGCCGCATGGCCCGCCGTGGCCCCCGCGCCTAAATCCGATATAAACTTCGCGGCCTTCGCCCGCCTCCCCATCCTCGAGGGCGGCCGGGTCAAGCCGCTAGACAGCTTCGCGCGCAGTTCTTTAATGTCCATGCGCGGCAAGCAATACGTGCCGGTGGACGGGAAATCCATCTCGGCGACGCGTTGGCTTCTCGATGCCGCCTTCAAACCCGAGGCGGCGGACACCTACCCCTCCTTCGTCGTGGACGATCCCGAGGTGCTGGGCCTGCTCGACCTCGCCTCGGGCAAGACTCGCTACTTCGCCTACTGGCAGATCGAATCCAAGCGCGATGAGATTCAGAACCAAGCCGCCGCCGCCGACCAGATCGAAAGCGGACGGCGTTCGCGCTTCCAGAATGCCCTGCTGGCTCTCAACGGCCGCCTGTCGCTGTACGAACGCATCAAGAACACCTTCATGCTCTCCGGCCAGGGCGATCCGTCCCGGGAAATGGCCGAGCTCACCGGACTGCTTCCCGGCGCCATGAGCGCCTTTCACGCGAAGAAGCCCACGGACAAGGACCGTCGCGCCATGAAGGCGCTGTCGGAGCTTCTCCGGCGCTTCCATTTCCTGGCGCAGGTGGCCGCCTTTAAGGCGCTCCCCCCGCAGGAGGGAGTGCCCGCCGACGCCTGGATGAACACGGGCGAGGCCCTGTCCAACCCGGCAAACGCCCAAGCCCCGCATCCGAGCCTGGCGCTGTTCGCTCTGATGGCGAACGCCTACCGCGCCGATGACGCCGCCGCTTTCAACGCGGCGCTCTCCGCGCACGCGGCCTGGGTCGCCCGATACCGGCCCGACGCGGCGCGCGCGGCCCGCGCCGAAACCTTGTTCAACACCTGTTCCCCGTTCATCTCGGGCATGGCGCTGTACCTGAGCGCGCTCCTACTGGTCTTCGCCGCCTGGGCGACGCGCCACAAGGACATCGCCGCCGCCGCGCGCGCGCTGGCGTGGTCCGCCTTCATCGTGCACACCTTCGGCCTTCTGGCGCGCACCCTCCTGCAGGGCCGTCCGCCGGTCACCAACCTCTACTCGTCGGCGGTGTTCGTGGGCTGGGCGGCCGCGCTCCTCGGCCTCGCCGCCGAGCGCATCCATCGGCGCGGCTTCGCCGTCGCCAGCGCCTGCGCCATCGGATTTACGACCTTGCTCATCGCCCATCACCTGAGCGCCGCCGGCGACACCATGGAGATGATGCGCGCGGTCTTGGACTCGAATTTCTGGTTGGCCACGCACGTCGTCACGATCACGATCGGCTACGCTTCGACGTATCTCGCCGGCATGCTCGCCATCGCCTGGGTCGTGCGTCGTCACGTGATGATCGAGCCCGACCCGGCGGCCTCGAAGGCGCTCGCGTCTCTGGCCTACGGCGTGATCGCGTTCAGCCTGCTCTTCAGCTTCGTGGGCACCGTGCTCGGCGGCATTTGGGCCGACCAAAGCTGGGGACGATTCTGGGGCTGGGACCCCAAGGAGAACGGCGCCTTGCTCATCGTGCTCTGGAACGCCTTCATCCTCCACGCCCGCTGGGGCGGCTACGCCCGGGAGCGCGGCATCATGCTGATGGCGATCTTCGGCAACATCATCGTCAGCCTTTCCTGGTTCGGCGTCAACATGCTCGGCATCGGCCTTCACTCCTACGGCTTCATGGACAAGGCCTTCCTATGGCTGTCCGCATTCTGCGCCCTGCAACTGGCGCTCATGCTCTTAGGCGCGCTGCCCGCGCGCTTTTGGGCGGAGAAACGGACGGACGCCTAATCACGGGCAAACCTCATGGCGCTGTTCTTCAACAAAGCCGTCGTCGGCGACACCCGTGGGCGACCCCTTCAAGGACACCGCGGGACCCTCGCTGCACGTCTTGATCAAGCTCCTGGCCACGATCACCCCCGTCCTCGCCCCCCGCGCTTAGGTCTTTGGCCCCTGTCCGCCGCAGCGCGTCAGCACTATGATGAAGCCATGAACCGAACCGCCCTCGTCGTCTTGCTCTTGGCCGCCGGCGCCCCTTCCCGGGCCCAAGTCATCTCTTTTGAAGCCGCGCTTGCGCCGCCTGGCTTGGCTCGCGCGCTGACAGCGACCTTGCTGCCTGCGGCGGCCGTCCCGGTTTCCCAGGGCGTCCCTGCCCCGGGTTGCGCGCCGCTCCGCCCGATCCCCGTGTTCGACCGCTCTGCCTTGTCGTCGAAGGTCGTCGCGGAGGTCGCCAAGCTCCGGGCTTCCCTCGTCGCGGACATGGAAGACGCGGGCATGATCCGATTTCCTATGCCGAAGACGAAGGTCTATGCCGATTCGATTGTCGCCAAGCTTCTGGCCGGCTCCCGTCTGGAGGCGCTTGCGGGGGGGGCCTCCGGATTGAGCGTCCGCCTCAACGACACCTCCTGGGGCGGGCCGGGTGCATCGATGTCCGCGGGCATCCTCACTTTGGAGCCGGAGATGATCGCCATCATGTCGAGCGAGGACGAGGTTGCGGCCGTCGCCGCGCATGAGATCGTGCACTACCTGCGCGCGCACGATGAGCAGTTGGTCGCCTCTCGGCCCCGGAACTGGAACCCCTTTGCGGGCCGCGGCGGCGACATGTTCGCCGCGCCTACGGAGCCCTCGCGCAAGGAGATCAAGTTACGTTGGAGCCACGAGTTCGAGGCCGACGCCTTGAGCCTTCGCCTCCTGGTCAACGCCGGCTACGATCCCTCCGCCGCGATCAGCGCCCTACTCGCGATACAGAACGAGCGGAACAATGAGCCGCGATACGAGTTCGACCGCGGCCGCCCCGACCCGACGCACCCGCCCATCGAGGTCCGCCTGAAAGAGTTGCGCCAGGTCATGGCGCGTGAGCACATGGTCGCTTCGACACGCGCCTCGAACGGCCTCCCCGAGGTCTACCGAGAACTCGCCGGGCGCCGCCGCAGTCCGAAGCCCGAGGACGTCCCCGCCTCCGAGTTATATCAGCACTATCAGCGCCCGAAGACCTTCGCGCCTTAGGCGGGCCGGCCGCGCTGTTGCGCCGATTCTCTGAGTTTTTTGCGCTGTCCACCGCAGACCATTCATGGTAGAATCACGGGTCGTTAGTCTTGCTCGCTTGGCCGGAGCAACGCACGACCGCGAGGGCGATTTGAAACCTGCACACGCAAAGACCGTGGTGGTGACCGACGACAACGAAGACTTGCGCAGCTACGCCGCTACCGTAATCGAGCAGCGTGGCCACCGTGTTCTGGCCGTGGCCGGCGGGGCGGAGACGCTCGATGCGTTCTCGCGTGAACGCGTCGACTTGTTGGTGCTCGACGTCATGATGCCGGACATGGACGGCTACGAAACCCTGTCACGCCTGCGTGCGGCGGGACATACGCGGCTGCCGGTGATCATGCTGACCGCGCAGGACTCCGACGACGCCGTTATCTCCGGCTACCACGCCGGCGCCGACTACTACGTGACCAAACCGTACAAGTCGTCCACGCTGCTCAACATCGTCGACTACCTGATCGGCGACCTCCCCGCGGACGAACGCGCCGCACTCGCAGCGAAGCTCTGAGCCCGATCGCGAACTTCGGATGCGCGGCGACGCAGCCCCGCTTCCGCCGGTCCCGCCGCTTCGATGCGGACCTTCGTCTCGGCCGGCGGCGCAACCCGACATCAGGCTCGACGTCAGCGCCGCACTTAATTTTTGTAACGGCATTCCGACAGAGGGAGACCTTAGGGGCTGTCGTCGTTATGCAACTGAGACTCTACTGCGCCGGCTGCTCTTGGCTTTGACCGCAATCCTCAGGACAGGCTCCCCGCGTTTTCTCGATCGAGCCGCAAACACCGTCCCCGCATCGACCTCGCGTTCCTCCTCCCTGACCAGACATCTCCCCACCGCTACCCCCGCCGCCTCTGCCCCCGCCGCCCCCGCCTCTGCCCCCGCTACCTCCGCCAGTGTCGAGATGGGGCGTCGGGGTGAGGCGGCGCGTCGTCTGTCGGGACGGCGGCCCGCCCTCGGTATCGTCCCTCAGATTGTCGAACACATCCTTATCATCCTCGCTGAGTAAAGCTCTGATCTTCTTGTTGCCGGCGGAGATCTTCTGCCTCACACCGGCGTCGACTTCGTTCAGGATGCGGCGGATATTGTCTTTTCGTCTCTGACCGAGATTAAAGGTCGAAGAAAGCCTGCTCAGGCGATCCTCCGGCGACCGCAGGTAGACGGTCGATGTCCTCTCGGTCCGATCGTCCCGTTCCTCCTGAGTTCGCCCCGCCGCCGCGCATATCAAAAGCAGCATGATCGTCCCGCGCGCCAAACATCCCCATCGATTCGTCATCGAGATTCTCCCCGCGTCAGTCCGTAGTGTAAGCCCTGCCGCATCATTAATCAAGGGACGCGGCCTCCATCATAAAATTAAAAGTAGACCTGAAATGCGATTGTTTTTTCGCCACCGAAAGGCTAGACTTGCGCCATGAAAACATTCTATCTGCTGCTGTGCGCCGCGCTGTTTGCCGTTCCCGTTTCCGCCAATGAAGGCCCTGATCATGCGCAAAAGGGTGGAGACGCTAAATTTGCGGCCTGCAAGGCCGACATCGAGAAGCTCTGCAAGGACATTGAGCCGGGGGAAGGTCGCATCATGGATTGCCTGAAGGCCCACGATTCGGAGTTGTCCGAAGGCTGCAAGGCCAAGGGCGGCGCACGCAATCATGCGAAGATGGCCGGCAAGGAGGTGTGTGCCGAGGATAAAGACTCTTTCTGCAAAGACGTCCAACCGGGCGACGGGCGCATCATACGGTGCTTCAAGGAGCACGAGAAGGAGCTTTCTGAAGGTTGCCGGGCCTTCATGGCGAAGGAGAAGGATGCGATGAAGACGAATCGCCCGGACATGACGGCCTGCGCGGGCGACAAGGAGAAGTTCTGCGCCGACGTGAAGCCCGGCAAGGGCCGCATCATCGAATGCATGAAGGCCCACAAAAACGAACTCTCCGGCGCCTGCCGCGACACCCTGACCAAGAAGGGCGATAGGGCCGGCAAGAATAAAGGCGCGGAAGGCGTGCGCTCGGAAGGAAAGGGCGGCGGGACCCGCTAGGCCGCTAGACGGCGCTTGGACATGATCGTCTTGAGGGCTCCCGCATCAAGCTTAAACGTCCGCTACGCTCACATACGATGAAGAAAATCCTATTCGTAGACGACAGCAAAACGTTCTCGGCGATGATGACAAGCGCCCTCTCGATGGGAGGCTATAGCGTCTGCGCGTGCGGCACGTTCGCCGAGGTGTCGCCTCTGGCTAAATCGTTCAAGCCCGACCTGATCATTCTCGACATGGTCCTTCCCGACGGCACGGGGCTCGGCGCGCTCAAGGTCCTCAAGGCGGACGAGGCCACGAAGGCCATACCGGTCGTGCTCCTGACGGCCCGCGAGGATCCCGCGGAGATCGGGCAGGTGCTGAGTTTGGGAGGGCTGGCCCATCTCCTGAAGTATAAGACGACGCCAAAGTTTCTGCTCGAAAAAACTCGCGAGTGGCTCAAATAACAGCGGACGCAGCCGCTGCCGCGCAACAGACTCCACGCGATCGAATCATCGAGCTCAAACTCGAACGCATATGGGCCATGCGTTCGCCGGCGCCAAAACCCGCTTGGCTCAAGGCCAAAGGTCAGGTTTACGGACCTGGCGACAGAATAATCCGGTTTCCAGGTCGAGTGCGTTTAGAACTTTCCCTGGAGCAACGACTCGAGCTTGGGTTTGAGGCGCTCCAGCATCACGGGTTTGACAATGTAGCCGCTGGCTCCCGCGGCCATAGCTCGATCAATGTCTCTGATGGTGTCTATGGAGGTGAGCATGAGGATCGGGATGTCCCTGATCAGAGGGTTGTTTTTGATGATGGTGCACGCGGAGGGCCCGTCGATTTCCGGCATGTTGTAGTCGAGCAATATCACGTCCGGTTTTTGCTTCTCAGCCATCAGGATGCCTTCGTTCGCGCCGGGGGCATAGAGACTGTCGCAGTTCAACTCATTTAAGACATCCTGAACCAGGGGATAGGACATTTCCTGGTCATCGATGCAGAGGACCAAGGGCTTTTGCCTTTTGCCGAATCCGAAGATCATACGAGATCAGATCAAAATCGCCTGACTTGCACAAGACCCAAAGAAATGTTGCTAATATATGCGCATGAAGGAACAGCCACGTCTTTTCCCCGCGTTCGTCGCCCTTTCCCTTTCCCTTTTCCTCGCCTCGGGCCCGCCGCCCGCCGCCGCGCAAATGCGAATACAGCCGGGCGCCGGCGCCCGTGCCGTGATCCCCGTCGTGCCTTCATTCGGCGCCACGTTGCCCACGAACGCCGCTGACTTGTCGAACTCGCCGTCCGTGGCAGCCGCTTTACCCGTTCTGTCCGTCGGCCTGCCGCATGCCCCCACCCTCCCGGCGGTCGCGCTCGTACAGGTCCCAACAGCGATTAGACAGGTCGCCGTCGCGGGTCACGTTGCCGCGCTAGACTCCAGCAAGGACGCCGCCCCCTCCGAAGGCGCGGCCTCCGAGAAAGGCCGCCAAGTCTTTGACGGTGCCGGCGCTTCCCTACTTCCATCGCCGTCGCCGGTTTCACCGCCGGCCACCGACCAGCCCCGGTTCCAGGGCGCCCTCCGCGCTGCGCTCTTGGATTCTATCGGCGGCTTTGTTAGGGGTTGGGAAGTCCCGCATGTCGAGAAGCCTTCCTTCCCCTATCAGGTGGAGAGGCAGCGCCGTATCTACCAGGCTATTGCCGACGAACAGACGCGGCAGAACCGCTTCCGCGTCATGAGCGGCGCGGCCTCTCCGGACACGGCGCGCATGATCCTGGCCGACGCTCTCAAGAGCGCCACCGGTCGCGACATTGTGCTCGATATCTCCGATCCGGCTTTCCGCGACTTCTACGCCCTCTTGAAGGCGGCCACCGCCAACATAGAGAACTATTATTCCGAGGGCTCTCTCGTAAACGTGGGCTGGGGTAACGGAGAACATGTGACCGCTGACGGCTCGATTCCCAACGATCCGCCTACAACCGCGGGTCTTCTCGCCAAAGAGATCGTCCAGACGGCCTTCACCAAACCTGGCCCGCTCCAGGACCTGCTGCTGGGCCGGCGTTAAAACGTTGTAGATAAGATAGGCAACCCTGCATCACGCGGGACAGCTGACGCCGATGCGTGTGCCGACACGAAATGAAGAAGCGGCGCGGGACCACTTAGGCCCAACCGATGCAGCAAGGCCCGTTATTTCTTGAAAAGACGAGTCCACCAGCCGGCCGGCACTTGCGATCCCCCATCCAGCCAGGCGCGAAACTCCTTCGGCGTCTCGATGACGAGGGCCTTGCCGCGGCGGCGGTGCTTGATCGCTTGGGGAAGAGAGTTCTCGTAAGCCTTGATCTCGAAATGCTGAATGTCCTCTGAAAAGTGGACGCTGGCGCGGTCTCTGTCCCACTCGACGCGGGCCTTGCGCAGACGATGGAGCAAGTCGTGCCAGTCGCGGCGGCCGGGATCGTAAAGGCGCTCGATGGGCTCTTTGGGGAAATAATCGGGCAGGGCGCGGCCGGCATGCCGGTAAAGCTCCTCGAAGATGCGTCGCGCCGGCTCAAGTTCGTCTTCCGGCGGAGTCGCTGAGCGTTCCAGATGCTGAAAATAAAGATACGAGAACCAGTGAAAGAGGCGATTTCCCGTTTTGAACAGGCGCGCCAGAACTTCCTTGCCGGAGCCGTCGGAGGCGAATTGAACGTCGAAGTCGAGCCGTTTGACGCGCGATTTGGCCCAATCCTTAAGGCTATAAGCATTAGAGGAAAGAATGATTTGCGGGCGCGATCCGTCCTCGGTCCACCAGGTTTCCCAGTAGGACTTGAGAATCTCCTCAAAAAGTCCGTAGCGCTGGGCGAGAACCAGGTCATCGAACGCCAGCGGAAAAACCGTGCCGATAGAGGCGGCGCCGAGGATTTTTCTCTTGGCGAAGTCCCCGCCGTTCAGCGGCTCGAAGATGCGGCCGGCGAGAAGCTTGAGGGCGAAGCGCAAGAAGGTCGATTTCCCATTTTGGGAAGGTCCGTAGATATAGAGAAACCGCGGGCCGCGGGAATCAATGGCGCCGTAGCGCCGACGCTTGAGGCGCATGTATTCGTTGGCAAAGGGAGAGGAAAGAATATAGAGGAGCGCCTCGAACATATTCGTCTTGGCGAACTTGGGATCCGAGGATTGGCCGGCGTCCACGGTCTGAAGATAGGCCTCAATGTGCTCGAGCGCCGCTGTGACGACGGCGGCGTCGGGAAGCGGCTCGGTGGCAGCACAGGTGGTGCCGTCAAGTCCCAAGAGTACCTGCCGCTGCTCTAAATCGACTTGCATCACGGGCACGCCTTGAGTGGTCTGGACGTAGCGCAAATAGCCGGGCCCATCCAGACGCAGTTCGCTGCCGATTTCAAGGGGATTGAGCGGGGCAAGGAAACGTTCCGCCTCTCGTCGCGCGGCGGGAGCCTCGGGAAGTTTCACCGAGAAGACGGCTTCGGTGGCGCCCGGTTGCGGCCGCACGGCGCGCATCGAGATCTCCTGAAAGAGCTTGCGCGTCTCAAGATCCACTTCCTCTGCGGGGACGGCCTTGAGCCAAGCTTCCACAAGCTCGCGCTTTTTTTCCTCGCCGCTATTGCGCAGCAGTTCGGCCAGGTCGCCCATGAACACGGAGCAGAGGACGCGATGGGTGCCGTAGTCTTTCTCGACTCGCGCCAGCCACGGATGGCCGGGAGGCAGGTCGGCGTACCAGGCGTAGTTCATTTGGCGCGAGGCTTGACGCGCAGTCTCCGTCAGATTGGCGCTGGTGGCGATCACTCGGAATTGGCCGGGGCGCTCCAGCAGGTAGAGCTTGGTGTGCTGTGTTTTTTCCGGCACGAAAATCTTGAGACTGCCGTCGGCCATGCGCTGCGCCAGCTTCTGCGTGACCTCGGCTCCTTTCTGAGCCAGATCCAGGCGGTAGCGCTCGGTGAGGTTCTCGCCGACGACGATCTCGATCTCCTTGAATCCGCGCCGGTCGAAAAATTCCAGGAGCAGATCCGGGGAGACGACGTAGGAGACGGCTCGCATTTTCACGAAACCCTCGAAGAGGGCGTCAAAATCCTTGCGGCGGAGAATGACCTTGCTGAGGAATGTCGCGGGATCAGCGAAGAGGCTGTCCTGGCTCATGCGGCGAGTTTGAGCAGCGCCTCGAAGAGAGGCTTGAATCCTTTGAGGGCCTCGATGGCGGGCTTAGGAAGAGACAGCCGCAGTTCCTCCCCATCCTGCGAAACACGGATGGAACCCAGCGCCGAGGCGATGTCCGCCGCGGGCGAGCCGACAGTCTGTTGCTGCAATTCGTTGGGCTCCACTTTGGCCACCGAGTCGGAGACCGCCTCCAACGGCGGAGCTTCATCGTTAGGAAGGTTCTTGCCGGGGGCGCCGCTCTCGGGAAACATCGACTTCATTTTATCCAAGAAGGACGCGGTTTGTCCGGCGCTGAAGCGAATGTCGACGGTCTCTTCATCGAAGACGCCGGAAAAGAGGGCTTTTTTCTGCGCCACCAAATTAAACACCCGTTCCTCGATGCATTCCGAGGAAATCAGGTTGATGGCCGAGACCGATTTCTTCTGGCCCATGCGATGGACCCGGCCGACGCGCTGTTCGAGCACGGAAGGGTTCCACGGAATTTCGAGATTGACGACGCAATTGGCCGCGTGCTGAAGATTCAGCCCCACTCCTCCAGCATCCGTCGAGAAGAAGACGCGCGTGGCGGGGTCCTCATTGAAGCGGCGGATCTCGGCGCCCCTTTTTTTCAGCGACAAAGCCCCGCTGAAGATCACCGAGCGGCTTTGGGAGGTTTCAAGGATATCGCGGACATAAAGCTCCGCCAGACGGATCATACGTTCCCATTGGCTGAAGACAACGATTTTCTGTCCAGGAACCGCCAACAGGTCGGCCATGATTTTCCGGAATTCTTCGAGCTTGGGCGAGCCGATCTTCTCTTTAAGGTCCGATGAGAGATGCCGCGCGCCGAGGACTTCCCCTTCGATGGCCTTCCAATCGTATTGCCCATAAGCGTTGCAGACGATGCGCATGCAAGTCAGAAGCGTGAAAAGTCGGCGGAGGTCTTCTTTCGTTAAGCGCTTGTATTTCTTCCATTTGTTCATCAGGCGCGTGACTTGAGAGGAGAGCTCATCATGAACGTCCTGCTGCCTGGACGTGATGGAGGTCCAGAAGTTGTTGTCCGTGCGCCGGGGGAGCTGCGCCAGGACCTCCTGGCGCGTGCGTCGGATCAGAAACCGGCCGAGGCGCTGACGCAGGTGGTCAAGCCGCGTATAACCGATAATTTTATCCTCGGCATTGAGCGTGGCGTAGGTGGGCAGCAACTTCCAGGGCGCTCCCAGGGCTTTAGGATTGAGAAATTCAGAAATGGACTGCAGTTCGGAGAGCTTGTTTTCCAAAGGCGTGCCGGTGAGGACCAGCCGGCAGGGGCTTTGCAGTCTCTTGATCGCCTGCGCGATCTTAGTTTCCCAATTCTTGATCCGTTGGGCTTCATCGAGGACAACAAGATCCGGTTTCAGTGCCACGATGGCGTCCATGTCTCGGTAGAGAAGCTCGTAATTGAGTATGATGAAGAAGGAGCGCGCCTTGCGGTACTGCTCGACGCGCAGCCGAGCGCTTCCCGCGATGACGGTGGCGCTTTCGCCACAGGCCTTCGCGATCTCGGCTTGCCATTGCTGTTTGAGTGATGCCGGCGTGACCACCAAAGTCTGCCGAACCTGCCCCAACTCCCGCAGAAGCAGCGAGGTCCCGATGGCCTGGATGGTTTTTCCCAGGCCCATATCGTCGCCAATAAAGACGCGGCGCTTGCCGGCGGCGAAAAGAATTCCCTCCGCCTGGTAGGGATGGAGTTTGACGTTCATGCGGCCGACGGAATTTTTCCAGGCTGGGTGCCCGGCTGGATCCTTCGCTATGCCCGAAATTCGGCGTTCCCATTGCGCTGACTGAGACTCCTTGGTCAGCGCGTCATGGACGGCGGGATCGATATCGGCCTTAATCCCTTTGGCGGCAAGACGCCGGAGCAGACCGCCGAATTTCTCTTTTTGCTTCTCGGCCGAAACACCGTTGCGTAGATAGCTTTCGGCGTCCAGAACTTGCGCCAGCCAAGTCGGCGCCTGTCGTCGGATTGAGGGCGGTACATGAAAGCGGATTTCCTCAGCGGGATGGGGCAGTTTTTTGTGGGAGGGCCTGCTTCCCAAATAAACGGAAAGCTGGCGCGAACGCTCCTCCTCGGACTGAAGGCGCGACGCTCCCGCGGTTTTTCCCAGAGAAAGTCGGACGCGCTCGATATGCTTGCAGGTTCCCAGCTCGTTGATCTTGTAATCGATGCAGGTGCAGGAAGCATGCTCCCATTGCGCATCCCGGACGGTCACTTGGTAGACTTCGTCCTTTCGCGTCGGATTGCCGGAAGAAACCGAATAGGTTCCTAGAAAACCGCGGTTGGGTTTGCGCACGATGCGCAGTCCTTGCTCCGTGCATCGGATGCGCCGGGATTCCTTTTCGAGTTGGGCCACTTCCTCGATGTAGTCTGAATCGGCGAGCCCGTCCGCGTTGCTTTCAGCGGGGATGCCAGAGAGAACAGCCTCGGAGCCCGTTTCCTCCTGCTGCCAGGCGATGAGCACGGCTACGGCATGTTTGCACAGGGGTTCCCAGTGAAAAGGGCAGGCGCATTTGGAGACGGGCATGCCCCACTGATCGAACTGGATCTCAATCTTATAACGCTCGCTCGTCATTGCCTCGACTTCGGCCATGATCTTGCCGCTTTCAAAGGATTCCAGGGAGAGAACCCGCCCCTTGCGATAATAATCCCTGCCTCTGGAGATAATGCGCGCGGAGGCCCAGGAACGGATATTTTTTTCCACGCAAAAAGGATCCAGTGAGATTGTTGTTTTTTGCATCCTAGTTCCTCGAATAATAGTCGGATGGTCGCAGCTGCTGTTGGACGAGATCGGAAGTCCATTATACAACAAGCGCTGCGGGAATCTTTACGAGATCGAAGAATAACCCCGGCGTCTGGTTTCAATATTTCAATTTCCCGATCATAAATAGGGAGGGAATTTTTCCGCAAATTCACGCATTGCGATGGCATCTGGAAACTGTCATAATGTGCTCGTGCTCGTTCCAGTAGCCCTCAGATGGCTGATTGCCGCCGGTTCGTAATTCAAGAAATTCGCCCATCTCGACGTACATCTCGACAATAAATCCAGAAAAATCGCACCTTCGGAAAAATCGGGAAGCGTAAAGACGCTGAAATAATAAAGATTTAGTTCGTACTGGTAGGGTGGCTGAGCGGTCAAAAGCACCGGTCTGTAAAATCCTCGGCAGCAGCCGACGCAAGTCCGGAATTCGCCGCTAAAACCGATTTCTCGACGAGAAATCGATCATTACCGCAAACTCCACTTTGTTCGAGTTTGCGGTTTTTTGCTGGTTTTTGGCGTTATCTCGACACTCATCTCGACAAGATTTTCAGCGACGCTTTTTCCCGTACCCTTCGGATCAGCGGCAATTCCCGGACTCAGACCTTACCTCTAAGTTGAGGCCGCCAGAGTCGTGCGTCCCATCTCCGTAGTTTGATACTCCTGGCGGGAGCTTCGCGGTTTATCTGGAATGGTCATGGCGAGAAGGCCGATCTCAAGAAGAGGACGGAGAACTGTCTCTCGGAATTTTGTGCGGTCGCTGCGGCCGCAATGGCGCATCAGTTTGGGGAGAGGCGTCGGCTTGAGCGCAAGGCGCAGAACGTCGACTTGGTGCCGACTTAGTGCCGACTTGGTGCCGACTTGGTGCCCCTTCGAGGCGTCAAGTCTAGATCGTGGTTCTGGAGCGATCGCCGCCCGGAACGCCACCACGAGCATGCCGGTTCGTTCCGAAAAGACAGGAGGTTCGACTCCATATTTCTTGCAGGCGTCGATGACCTCGTTGGTCCCGCGGCCCCAGGTCTCCACGGCGCCGGTGCGGTGGAAGGCGCCGGCGATCAGGGGGTTGCGCAGGTGCGAGGTGTGAGCGGTGGAGAGTTCCGGGATCGTGATCGAGGGAAGAAGCCGGCCCGTGCTTTGGATTTCCACGCGGTCGTCGAAGATCGCGATGGCGATATAGCCGCTGGCGGCGGAGTAGTCTCGGTGGATGACGGCGTTGAGCAGGATTTCGCGCATCGCGTCGGTCGGGATGGGGAGTCGATCCTCGCGGTTGACCAGCGCGGCGTCGTATCGGTCCATTTTCTGGAAGCGGGCAGACAAGGGCAAAGTCCGGTCCAGAAAGGCCATGCCTTCGCGGACCACGGCGAAGGCGTGCAGATACTCCTGCTTGTTGTCGAGTGTGTGTGGGCCACGAAGGCACCATCCCTTCACTTGGCGTCCGGTTCTCGGTGGGCTCAGCGGTTATTTGAGGCGTTCGGCGTTGCCGAATGCGCCTTGTGAGGACCGCGCTCGTGACCGTTCCCGCCAAGCCTGGAAGATCCAGGGGGCGGGCGGCGCCTCCCTTTTCGGGAGCCGGGGGACTTCACCCCCGCTCTCATCGGGCCCGACGAATCCCGAAGCGCGTCACCCTGACGCCACCGGTGATCAATTTTTATGCAGTTGAAGCCCGGAGCAATCCCGCGAGAGGGAGAGCGCTTGGGCGGCGCTTAGGCGGGGGTGTGCCGGCGCTTGCGGAGGTTGCCGAGACCCAGTTCCGTGCGGTACTGCGCGATGGATCGGAGGGAAAGCCGGACGCGGTACAGGCGGTCGATCTTGCGCCCGAGTTCCTCGTCCGTCGCGGCCGGGTATTGGCGGACGAGATCGTGGAGGCGGTCCCGGATCAGGGATTTACGGCTAGGAACAAGCGTCTTCATCGGAGCCTCAAGCCCCCAGGGAAGCTGGACCGACTTGTTCGAAATCAGGCGGTTGAGGACGCTCGGCGATATATCGAGCTTGTCCGAAAGGTCGCGCTGGGTCAGCGGCCGACGCTTGTCCGGGTCGCCGCTGATGAAGAACGGCGCCTGGGCCTCGATCAGCGCGTCGAGCACGCGGTAGAGCGTGCTCTTGCGGCGGTCCAGCAATCCGAGATCCCGAAGGAAACCCTCCAAGCGCCGCGCCTCCGCGGCCGGAAGGGAGTCAAGCATTCGGCGGCTCTTGTCCTCGTCGACTTGGTAGCGCCCCTTCCAAATCTGGCGGTTGAAGAAGGCGAGGGTGGGCTTCCCCCCATCCACCGTGATCCCCGCGACCGCGCTGTACGTCTTCGCGGGCGCGGCGACCGCCGCGGCGCCGTCGAACTCGGCTTGGACGTAGAGGCTGTTGACGAGTTCTCGTAGCCGTCCGGCCTCTTCTTTCGATATCCGGCACAGGCGCGCGCGCTCATCGTCGGTGTAGCTCTCGTCGCTCAAGAAGCATTCCTGGAAGCGCTTTTCTCCGACTTTCTGAAGGAGCCGGGCGAGGTCCCCTTGTCCGTCGAGCGCCGGGACGCCGTCGCTCGCCGTGCTCAGTCCCCACCCTCCAAACCTCTGCGCCATGAAGCCCGCGCCGGCGTAAGGCTGGACCGAGATCACCTTCTTGTCCAGCAGGCGCCGGAAAAGGACATCGGCCTCCAGCTCACGAACGCGGCCCGCGAAGTCCTCCTCGGGGAGCTCCAAGAGACGGGCCAGTTTGATGCCGACCTGAACGCTGGTCCGGCTCGAAGTCGCGGCTCGGAACGTCATTTCCGGTGGCCGCCGCGCAGCGCCGCCGCGTAGGCGGCGAAGCGCTCGGCCAGCGCGCGCGCCTGCTCTTCCATGAG
Organism: Elusimicrobiota bacterium; assembly: GCA_038059415.1. Classification (GTDB taxonomy): domain Bacteria; phylum Elusimicrobiota; class Elusimicrobia; order UBA1565; family UBA9628; genus GWA2-66-18. Next base: position 27,625 of record JBBTJN010000043.1, read on the forward strand.
CCCCACGAGTTTAAGCTCCTTGTCCGTGGACTCGCCCCGCAGGTTCGCCGCGGCTCGCTTTAGATTGGAGCACTTGGCGTTCACGTCGTGGCGCAAGTCAGCGAGCACGGCGGAGTGATCAGTCGTCATTGTTCTTGCTCCGATGCTTGCCGGTTCTCTTGAGGGACTTGTAAAGCAAGCCGGTGTCTATCTTCAAGTCGGCCATGACCTTTGTCTTGCGGCCATCGTTGTCGGTCAGGCTGCGCTGGATCGCCCCGTCCTCGAAGCAGTTGACCGCGGCGTAGAGGCCGTTCTCAAGGATATAGTGGTACTGCTGTTCGGTCAGGAACTCGTCGGCGGACTGGCCCGCGCGGGTCGTCGCCAGGAGTTGACGCGCCGCATCCGCGGTGACGCGCCCGGTTTCGCCACCCGCCGCCAAGTCCACGAACTTCTTAAGCTCGCGGACGTTGCCCTGCCATTCATGGCGCAGGAGTATCTGCTTGGCGTCCTCCGTGAAGGACAGTCGCAGCCCTCCCCGGTTGAAGAAGGAGATCAGCGGCAGGATGTCGTCCTTTCGTCTCGCCAAAGGCTTCAACTCGACGGTCAGGCCTTGGACGCGCTGGAGGAAGTCGAAGCGCAGGCGACCCTTCTTGACGAGATTCTGAAGGTTCTCCAAAGTCGCGCTGATGATGCGGAAGCGGGACTTCACGGCGTTGTCCGAACCGAGGGGATGGAAGGCCTTCTCCTCGATGGCCTTGAGAAGCTTATTCTGCATCTTGAGACTCATCGAGCCGATTTCATCGAGGAACAGAGTCCCCCCGTCCGCCAGGAGGAGCTTGCCTTTGCGTCCGTCCCCGGCGCCGGTGAAGGCGCCCTTGCGGTAGCCGAACAATTCGGCTTCCAGCAGATCCTCCGTGTAGTCCGCGCAGTTGATCGCGACGAACTGCCCCTTCCGCCCGGAGCGGCCATGGATGACTTCCGCCAGGCTCGTCTTGCCGGTGCCGGAGGGCCCCAGGATGATGACCGGCAAGTCCGAGGCCGCGTACTTGAGCGTCTCGGTGACGCTGGCGCGCGTGCTCGGGTCCTCAGTGACGAACAGGTCTTGAAACAGGCGGTCTTCGCCGTCCTCCGGGCGCTTGCGCAGGAAGCGAGCGACGACCGCGCCGACGTTCTCCTCCTCGTTGCCCTTGGCGTAGAAGTCGTCACAGCCGAGCTCATAGGCGCGCTCGACCACCGCCTCCGAGTCATGGCCGGACATCACCACGCAGTAGGCCCCCGCTTTGGCCGCCATGGGAACCAGGTCCAGGCCGGACTTGTCGTCCGTCTTGTTGCTGAGCTTGAGGTCGATGAAACAGATGTCGTTGCGTCGAGAGGAAATCTTCTTGCGGCCGGACGCTAGGTCCGAGACGAATTCCATATCATGCTCGCTCAACTCCCCTTTCACAAGTTCGCGAGCGAGCGGATCGTCCTCAATGACCAAGACCTTGAGCTTTCTCATGAGATTGTAATTCTACAGGAAATTCACCCTGTTTAGCAGTCGAAGTCGGCGAACGCGACTCTTCCCCTGAGGCCGTCGCCTCAACCGTGCAACAGCATATAAATTGATCACATGAGGGTGCCGGTTGACGAAGGACCGGCGGAAGAGATCAAACCGCAAAACGGAGGCACCATGAAACTCAAGAAGCTCGGCGTCGTCGCTCTCGACATCATCAAGAACATCTAACCCGCAGCCACATCCCCCGTCAGCGCGCTTGCGCGTGAACCGGGGGAGGACGGACAACCGCTCGCAACCTCTGAAACGGAGATACCATGAAACTCAAGAAGCTCGACGTCGTCCCCCTGGACATCATCAAGAACATCTAAGCACCCAGGTCGATGCCGCCCACCTCGCGCCTTGTCGCGGGGTGGGCGGCAAATCGAACTCAGCCGAGGAGACAACAACTATGCGCCCGGTCATTCGAGAGCACGTGAGCATTCTGGACATGGACTCGTCGGACGTGCGGTTTTTCTGCTCCCACCGCAGGCAGATGTTCCACTTCAGCATCGACGACACGGGCCGCCGCGCCCTCACTGCGGCAGACGGCCGCCGCTCCGTCGCGGAGATAATGGAACAAGTCGGAGCGCGTCATTTGAGGCATTCGGACGTCGCGGACTTCTTTGGGTCGCTCATCGAGTCCGGCATGTTCCGGGACACGTCCGGCGATGCCAACGTCGAGTTTGACCGCGACTATGAAACTCGGATGCGGCGCCAGATCATCTACCTTTCGGGGCTCGCGCCGGCCGGCCTCACCGGACATGACCTCCAGGATCGACTGAGACGAAGCCGCGTCCTCGTGATTGGAGCGGGAGGCGCCGGATCGCATTTGGCCGTGCAATTGGCTGGAATAGGCGTCGGGCAACTCGTCGTCGTCGACCACGACCGCATAGAACTCGGCAACATCGGACGGCAAATACACTACGCGGGGCATCTCGGCCAGCGGAAGGTCGACGTCATTGCCGACGTGATCCGGACCATTTCCCCCCAGACGCAAGTGACGACCCTGGCGGAGAAATTAACACCTTCATCCGACTGGGTAAAGGGGTTGGCGAGCCATGCCGATCTAGTCTTGAACTGCGCCGACTACCCATCGACAGATATGACCAGTCGCTGGCTCTTCGAGACCTGTTATCCCTTAAGAGTGCCTCTTATTCCCGCCGGCGGCTATAATGGACACATGACGTCCGTTCCGCCGACCTTGCTGCCCGGACAATCTACATGCTGGCCGTGCTACGAGAAGGCGACCGCCCGGAAGAATTCCCCGTATTCAGGCGAACTCAACCTCTCTCAGATCAAATCTGGGATTTTCCTTCCCGCGACGGTCGCAATGGCTGCCCTCCAGATGCCGGAAATCGTCCGAGTGCTCACCGGGTATGAAGCCCCGCGGTTCGTCAATCAAAGAGGTGAGTTCGACCTGAACACGTGCGAGTTGACGATCGAGAAGGTCCCTCCCACCCCAGGATGCCGGACCTGCGAAGGGAGGGACTGAAATCATGAACCGTCGATCGAGCTCGGAATCAAGGCCGCAGGAGTCGAAGGCATCCGACCTTTTAATGAGCTACCTCCCTTCCGGCGACGGGCTCACGAACTTCTACTGGGACGATTGGGCTCTGTCGGGACTGCTCAAGAGAGGTGGCTCAACCTTGACGCTCGGCCTGGCCGGCGGGACCGGCCCCCGGCGCCTTGCGGTCACGGACCCCCTGCACCGGCAGACGGGGGTGGATTTGGACACGTCGAGCTTCCAAGCGCGGGGCTTGAATATCGAAGTCGTGCGCGCCGATGCCATTCAATATCTCAAGGCGGGAAGCCTCAGGTTCGATACAATATGGGTCGATCTCTACAGTCCCCATGGTATCCTGCCCGAAGTTCTCAGCCCCATGTTCCTAGACCTATTGCGGCTGCGTTTGGAGCCGGGTGGAATTATCTTCTTCCATCTGTTCAGGCCCGAGAATCGCTTCTATCGCTACGCCCGCGCCCTCGACCCCTTTGAGTCCTTATTCGCCGCTTTGGCCGCGTCGAGGAAGCTCCAAGCCGGGGTGTTCGATCATTACGCGTCGCAGACTTGGGCGCTCGCTGAGCCGAACTCCCTCGACTTTCGCGGCCGCCTTCAAGCGGAGAGCTCGCGGCTCGCCGAGCCGGATCGGCGATGGGCGGAAGGCTACATGCTGACGGTGTTGCGGCGTCCCAAGATGAGTCAAACGCCCGCGGCGGTGACCACGGACTCGTTGATATCCGCCTTTCATTCTCCGGTAGCGGGTGCAGCATTGGCCACATGCGGTCTTTCCCCCGAATCGGGCGCAGCCGACCTGGACGCATGGAGCGAGGCGCCCGAAGAGCTGATTGTGCCTGGCGCGCGCGCGACACCCGCTAACCGTCTGCGCTGGGAAACGATGGCGATGTGGTTGACCGGCGTCGGACTGAAGATCCCCCCGCGCTGCCGGGCCCACCTTGAGTTCGTCGCCCGCCGCCACGCCGACACGGGCGCCTGCGAGTTTGAGCGGCGCCGATCTTTACTGCTGCCGGCTCCTCCTATTGAGAGCGCTGCATGCGCCTGACCCGACCCGCCCAGCTACGGGTCCTCGTCGCCGGTTACGCCCTCTCGACCATAGGCGACGCCGGCGTGCGGATGCTTTTAGCATGGATCACTTTGGAGCGGCTCGGCACCGAGGCGATGAGCGGTGTATTCATCGGCTCGGCCGCCGCGTGCCTGTTCGGCCCGCTGATCGGGCGCGGCCTGGACCGCTGGCCGCCGCGCGTTCTCCTGGGCGCAAGCTGCCTTGCGCGCTGCGCCCTGCTGCTCGCGCTGAGCTTCGCGGACCCGCAAACTGCCATCCGCTACGCCGCGGCCGCGGCCTTTCTCACCACGATCCTCTCTCTCGCCTACGGCCCAGCCGTGGCGAAAGCCCTCCCCCTGCTCGCCGCCGAGCAGTTGCACGAGGCGAACGCCTTAACCGGCGTCGCCTTTCTGGTCGCATCGGCCATCGGCCCGACGCTGGGCGGGGCGGCACTCGCGCGCTACGGTCTAAGCGCGGCGTGCGCCGTCTTCGCGGTCGTCTCGCTGGTCAACATACCGTTCGCACTCGCCGTCTCGTTTGAACGCGCGCGCGTGGGCGCGGGCCAAGCGCGGCCCTCCCGCTCATTCCGGGAGCTTCTCGGAACTTTGTCGGCCATGCCCGTGGTGATCGCTCTTTTCGCCATGGGAGTCCTCCTGAACTTTTGCCTGGCTCCCATCAATGTGGCGCTCGCGCCCCTGATGCTCTCCTTCGGCGCCGGACCGCAGGGCTATGGATTCGCCATGGCGCTGTTCGTCGTTGGGGCCGTGCTCGGCAACGCCGTCGTCGGGAGCCGTTACACGCGAAGGGTCGAATGGGATCAATCGATATTCGCCAGCCTGGGGGCCGTCGCCCTCGGTCTGATCGCGATCGGCCTCAGCCGCTCGCCGCTCCAGGCGGCGGCGACGATGGCTGTCCTTGGCGCAATCGTGCCGTTCTTTCAAGTGCCGATGTCCACTCAACTCCAGAGAATGATCCCAACCGAAGATGCCGGCCAAGCCTTCGCGTCCTTGAACGCCGTGACCACGGGCGCAGCCCCTCTCGCGGCCGCCGGCGCGGGGCTTCTGCTCCAGAGAATGAGCCCGGCCGCGTTGTTCTGCTGCGCGGGTGGAGCGAGCGTCCTTCTCTGCCTAGGATGGGGCTTTTTCCGCCGGCAGGAGGCCGTCGCTGTCCTCGCCTATGATGGCCAGATCGAATAGGAGCAAGGACCTGCGGGTAAATGGGTCCATTGACCCTGGCCCGCGGGGAGGCGTCCGTATACACTGCTTTTACCGCCATCGCGGCGGCTCTGTAGCCCGAAGAATTGGCTTCGGGGTATCCACGATCCGACCGCAATCGGATGAGACCAGAGACCTGATGCCACGTGCATTCGGGTCTCTGTTTTTTTGTTCGTCAGAAGCTGGAACATGCTAAAAGCGCGCAAGGACACGACCCCCTCGCATATCACCGAACACATCGGGCGATTCCGGTGTCGATGGTTGCGCCCATTCCAGGCGCCGGGCAAAACGACGGCAATCATTTTGCCCGGAGGCCCGGGATTAGCCCCGGAGTATATGCTGCCCTGGGCCCGGCGTTTCGCGAGACGAAGAGGTCTCAACTTGGCCCTCATCGAGTATCCGGTCATCTCTGACGGCGAAGCTATCCCGCCGGCGCAGAAGTACGAGCTGTATAAGGATGCTTTGCTGGCCCTCTTCAAGCGGATAGCCGGCGATTTCCCCCCGATCCTGATCGGACACAGTTTCGCATGCCGCGTCTTGCTGGACCTCCAGGCCTCGCGCGATCTTGAAGCCAACGCTCTTATTCTTTTGAACTGTCCCGCGACATTTATCAGCAGCGCTTCATTCAGACGTGCCGCCAAAAAGCTCCGGCTTCCGGCTTCCATTGAGTCAGAGAAATCCTTCCGGTCGTACTGGGAGAGGATCCTCCCCCTCTATTTCCATGTTCCCATGAAGAAAAGCTGGGAACGCGCTCTTGCGCGGCGGACCTCCTGGATGAGATGTTCTTGGCTGACTGATATCGTGCGAGATGAAGTCTCCGCCCCCTCGCGAGACAGGGATATCCCGACGCTATTCGTCCATGGCGCCAACGATCTCCGATTCCCGAAAGCGAACAGGAATATCCTGCGGAACGCTTTTCGCGAGAGCACCCATGTGTCTCTTGGAATGTGCGGGCACTTCCCGATGTTCGAGACCCCCAGGAATCTGCTCCAAGAAGCTGTTTTCTTTCTTGACAAAATCAAGCCGTGCGTGAGACAATAGTTACAATAACGAGGTTGAAAATGAAAAAGAACTCAGTCCTGATTCTTCTCTATGTCGGCTGCATGGCTGTCTCGGCAGCCATGTTCTACATAGCGGCAGGCAAGGGAATGTCGCCTGCAAGAAATCCTCTTCTCCTCGCCAGCGGCGAACCGACCTGAAAATCCGCGGCAGCGGCGACCGGTAGGCTGGGCCGACTCATAAGGCCTATTCGCGTCTCGGTGGCTGTTTGTTTTCCCACTCGATGACCGCCTATTTCATCATAGACAGGATTCTCGTACCTGGAATCCTGCTCTTCACGGCGATCAGGGGAATAGCCAGCCTATATGCGCCCTCGTCGCAGTGGCCCCTTCTGCTTGGGTCGGTCCTCGGCACAGTCGTCGTACTCCTGATTTTACTGCGGTCGCAACGACCAAAAAGCGTACGGATAGGGTGGAGATCTTCCATTGGAATCCTCCTATCCTTTGCCGCCCCCTGCTTCCTCCGCTTCCATGCGGCGCCGCAAGATTTAGCGACGGCATTCTTAACGACTTCCGCGAGCCTTTTCTATTTTGCGTTCGCAATCGCCAGCTATCTGACGATCGGGCGGAGCCTGGGAGTCGTACCCGCTCAAAAGGATCTCGTGGTTGCCGGGCCATATTCGGTCGTCCGGCATCCGATCTACGCTGCCTTTATCCTCGCGACTCTCACCCTGCTGCTTGCATTCTGGTCTGCATTAAACGCCGCGGCTTTCGCCGCCCTCTCCCTTGGGCTTTTCCTGCGGATTCAAGATGAAGAGGATCTCCTGGCCGCAGACCCCGCCTATCGCGACTACTCAGTGCGCGTCCCCAGTCGCGCCTTGACGATTCCCCTCATCATCCCGATTCTCCCGCTCCTTGCGATACGCTTGTACGGCCATCTCCCGATGCGGCCGGCTCCACAGCGACACCTCGTCGTGCAGACGGCGTTTCCGATCCTGTCACTCGATCCCCTGAAATACGATGACTGGGCGTCGGTGTTCGTGGGGAACCACATTTATCCACGGCTATTCCCGGAAACAGATCGCGAATGGATTCCCTCCGTCGCCCAGGACGCGAAGTTCAAATGCCTCGACCAAGACCGTCTCCTCCTCCATCCCTGCCGGAAAGAACGGCTTATTCTGAAGTTCCGCGAATTTACGACCTGCCAGGGCAACATTCTGCGACGTTCCGAGATCAAAGACGAAATGCTTAAGATTCTCCGCGCCAAGAGCTGGATCATCCCGCGATTTCACGTCTGCCTGGAACCAGAAGCCGATCTATGCCTCGAGTACGCGGGAATCCGCGATATCACGAAACGACTGCAGAACGTCTACTTCCGCTTTGGCGCGAGCTCTCAAGATTTTTCAAAAAACACCGTCGGCGTTGCGCCGTACTGTTTTCAAATCAAGCAGCGCACTCCGGACGCGATTTTGACAGGCACTCTGATTCATCTCCAAGCCCCTGCATTGCCGAGCATGGAAATTATTACGTCAGACGATATGAACAGCGATTTCAACATCGCTCTATTCGGCGGGCCGCAATTGTTGAAGGGATCACGAGAAAATATCGACCTTATCACCCCGCTTGCATACTATGTCGTTTCAAACCCCAGGCTTTCCCCGCGCCGGCTTCCCTGGAATACCCGGGATGTCGCAGCGGTCATCCGCTCTCACCTGGAACGCTACGACCTCATCCACGAAAAGGACAACCTTATTACGCGCTGGATGCCGCGCGGCGATGCCCTCAGCGAATTCCCTCTGCCTAAAATGACGGACGGGACGTCGGTCGAACTCGCGCTTCCGGACTATCTTCCCGATTGCCTCGGACTGGCCAAAAAGCTCAACCGAGCCGGCTCCGGAATAGCTCCTATTTGCACGAATACTTCCGCGTTGATCATCGAGAGAGCGCACGGGTACGATAAGCACAGCAAGCCTTGGTATGGGTTTCTGACCCCGCTGTCTCCCGGAGCGCCGGGACGAACATCTGTTTTCGATCAGTATTTCTCCCCGGATTCGAGCGAAACATGGTTGGCGGGAGCAAAAACACCCTCTGATCATTTCTATCGCGTGGGGATAGGCAAGTCTCCCGTGACCGTGGACAAAAATATTATCTGCAATATACGAGGAAATCCCATGGGCTACAGCGATCTGGTCGCGTCCGATTTCATATATTGCGAATGATCACCTGGATGACTTTGACCGCGACTGGACAGATTCAATGACCCAAGAACTCACCATCCGCCAGCAAATTACCGCCAAGTTGCGCGTCAGGTTTGCGGCGCTTATTATCGGCGCATCTCTCAGCGCTGTTGCGCTGTATATGGCGATGACCTACCAGATGAACCGACATCAACTCGCCCGTTCACTGGAAATGTCGCACCGGGTGTTGACGCAGGCGCTTGAGACGAGCGATTTGAATCTGGCGACCACATACCTGCGGGCCACCGTCGAGCAGGAAAGTTTTTACATGATCGAACTCCGCGACACCCTTACCCACAAATCGGTTCTCGGACCCGTTACCTCAGACCACCGGCGCTACATTGAACTGTGCGGAAAGACGGACATGGGTTCAAAATACGGCGTGGAAATTTATGCCTGCCGGCGACTTTTGGGATTCCCAGAGATCCTCTCTGGGTTCATCATTTTGCTGACCCTGAGTGTGGTTTTGTTTGGCGGCATTCGGTTCATAAATGACGAGTTGATGGACTGGTCAGACAAACTCTCGGGCGTCCTGGATCATCTCAGCTCCTTGGGCACGGACGACCTGAAGGAGGCTGAGCAGAACTACCGGGCAGACGTCACGCAAGCGAAGGAAGTATTAGACCTACGCAAACGCGTCGTCGAGATTCTCGCCAACTCCATAAAGTTAATCGAGCATGAAGCGACGGCGAAGATCGCGACGCAGGTCGCGCACGACATCCGCTCCCCTTTGGCGGCCCTGGAAGTCGTTTCAAGGAATGTCGCCCAACTTCCCGAGGACAAGCGTATCCTGATCCGATCCGCCGTGGGCCGCATTCGAGATATCGCCAACAATCTCTTGGACCGACATCGGGCCCAGGCTTCCGGGACCGGGGTCGCGTCCGAGGCAGCCTCACCCCAACTCCTCTCAAGTTTGATCGACCCCGTCGTGAGCGAAAAGCGCCTCCAATTTCGCTCACAGTCCCGCGTTGAGATCGAGTTGCGTCTCGACGCCTCTTCCTACGGACACTTCGCCGCCGTACAGGCCGTCGAGTTCAAGCGCCTGCTCTCAAACCTAGTCAACAATGCGGTGGAAGCCTTCGGTGAGGGGAGCGGCACGGTAAGCGTGGGGCTTTCCTCCCGCGACGGCCGCGCCCTGGTGAGCGTTCAGGACAACGGCAAGGGCATCCCGCCCGAGGTGCTGGCTAAACTCGGACGCCGCGGCGAGACCCACGGCAAGGCCGGAGGCTCCGGTCTGGGGCTCTACCACGCCCAGACCAGCGCCGAGTCTTGGGGCGGGAGCCTCGAAATCACTTCCGAGGTCGGCAAGGGTACAACGACGACCGTGCTTTTACCTTTGACCCCCGCGCCGGATTGGTTCGTACCGGAGCTTCTGCTTTCGCCCGGCAAGGCCTTGGTGATCCTCGACGACGACGCCAGCATACACCAGGTATGGCAGGGACGGCTTGACGCCTTGAATGCGGGCGAGCGGGGTGTGGAGGTCGTCCATGTCTCGACGCCCGAGGAGATACGAACCTGGGTTAAGGGTGAGCCTGCCAAGGCGCGCGACGCGCTTTTCCTCTTCGACTACGAGCTTCAGGGTTACCGCGAAACGGGGTTGAGCCTGGCTGCGGAACTCGCCCTTGGGGAGCGCGTGGTCCTGGTGACAAGCCGCTACGAGGAGCCGGAGGTGCTGGCGGGCTGTCGGAGGCTCAAGGCGCGGCTTCTGCCCAAGGGACTGGCAGGGTCGGTGCCGATGCATGTGGAGGAGGCGGCGGTGGAGACTTCCGAGAGGGAGCGGCTCGACGCGGTACTGATCGACGACGACGCTTTGACAAGAATGCTATGGGAGAACGATGCTTCCGACCTCGGCAAGCGCCTTCGGACGTTCTCCACGGCAGGGGAGTTTTTAAAGGAAGCCGGCGGGATCGACCGGGCCACTCCGGTGTACGTGGACGCGAACCTCGGCGAGGGCGTAGAAGGCGTCGAGGAGTCGCGGCGCATCCACGAAATGGGTTTTGGCGAAGTCTACCTGGCGACAGGCCACGAGCCGGGCCGGTTTGCCCAGCTTAAGCACCTGCGCGGCGTGATCGGCAAAGAGCCTCCCTGGAGCGCGTGACAAGGTCCGAGGCGAACTTCCCTAAGCGGTCGCTGAATCCGGGCCTGTCTCGCGATCCTTCACCAGGCGCTTGAAGCGCCGTCCGCCCTCGCTCTTGCGAGCACTCACCGGCCGGCTCTGGTTGAAATGGAGCTCGATGAGAGTCCCGGCCTTGACCTTGCCGCAAAGCTCCTTGAGCGCCTCCCAATACTCGTCGAACACGGGCTCGGAGGCGTTCCTCCCCCCTTCCGGGCCGAAGAGGAGGCTGCGCTGGATGTTTTGGCAGGAGACGATGTTTCCGTCCACGATGTTCACGCCGTACATGGTGCAGTAGGGATATTCCGCCGCGACCAGCCGCAGCAGATGCCGCCACGGGTCGCCCTCCTTCTGAACGGGAACAGGCGACCCGACCCTCTTCAGGCCGTTGTTGAAGCGGCTCGCCGCCGTTCCACGGTCATCCAACGCCTGCCTGCCCGCCGAATCCTCCCTCGGCGGGGCCTGCAATCCTGACGCATCACATGTCTGGCTCATGGTAACCTCTCCACGTTCCCGCTTCTTACCGCTCGGAAATGCGCTCCGGGCCAATAAAAAAAGGGAAACGATTTTATTCGTTTCCCGTGACCTATGGTTGCGGAAGTCGGGCTAAACTGGCATAATGTGCTCGTCCTAATTCGGTGGGCTCACAGCCGATTGCCGCCGGTTCGTAATTCGGAAAACTCACACATTTCGACACGCATCTCGACACACATCTCGACAAAAAATCCTGGGAATTCGGACCCCCGGAAAATCGAGAAGTCGAGAGATGCTGAAAAAGTCAGCGTTTAGTCGTACTGGTAGGGTGGCTGAGCGGTCAAAAGCACCGGTCTGTAAAACCGGCGGCAATAGCC
>JBBTJN010000044.1:0-39004 GCA_038059415.1 Elusimicrobiota bacterium
AGCTGCTGGTCGATCTCGATGAGGTTCGTCGTCTGCGCCCGGCCCGTCGTCTTCTGCGTGGTAAGGTAGCGCTTCTCTGAGAAGTTGAAGCCGATGACCTTGCGGCCGGTCACCGACAGGCTGGTGCCGTAGGTCGGCAGTTCGACCTCGGGGGGCGGCGGCTTGGGGGCGGAGGTCGAGAGGAGGATGTCCCCGTCGACGAGCAAAGGGCCGCCGCCGGCCCCGCGCTCCATGCCTGGCTCCTCGCCTCGGTCCATCTGCGCGCGCACGCGCTCGAAGCGGGAGGCGTCATACTGGACCGGTGTCATGCTGGCGCGCACCTCGCCGGGATCGCGCGGGACTTGCGTCGGCTCGGCGGGCGCGGGGGTCAGGAAGCCGGCGCCTTCAGGCCGGTCAAGAAGCTGGAGCGCCGGCGCGGGCCCGTTGGGCGCGAGGGGCTCGGACGTCTCGGCCGGGGCCTGTTGCAAAGGAGCCTGTTCGGCTTTTGGGACTGGAGTGGGGGCGAAATCCGGATCGTAGGGCGCGCTGAACTGGGCGAGCGCGGGGAAAGCGGTCAGGCCCGCGAAAACCGCGAACGAGGCCACGCCGATGATCCATCTGAAGCGGGTTAGGAGCAAGATGTGGTCTGGGATCTCGAGCTACCCAAGAAAGAGAGTCTGCGCACTCAGGTCGGCGTTCCTTAAATGCGCGCGCGAGATATTCGGCAGTATAGCGGACGGTTGTTACGGCGTCAATACACGCATGCCATGGGAAACGAACGCTGTCAGCGGGCGACGAGGGCGGTGTAAGCGTCGCAGTATTCGTCCAGCATGCGGCGCAAGGTGAACTTTTCCATGACGACGGCGCGCGCGGCCGCGCCGAGCTCGGCGCGGCGCTTGGGATCGTCGGCGAGATCCTCCAGAGCCGTGGCCAAGGCGGCCGGGGAGGCGGGCGCAATGAGCACGCCGGTCTTGCCGTTCTCGACAACCTCGGGCACGCCGTCGACGGCGGAGGCGACGACGGGCAGGCCGAGCGCCATGGCCTCGAGCAAAATATTCGGAAGACCTTCCCAAAGGGAAGGCAGGCAGTTGATGTCGAACGCGGACAGCCAGGTGGTGATGTCAGGGCGCTCGCCGTAGAGCCAGACGTGTTTCTCGAGCTCGTGCTTGCGCATGAGGGCCTCAAGGCGCGCTCGCTCGGGGCCTTCGCCTATGATTATGCAGCGCAGGTTTGTTTTTTTGAGCCGCGACATGGCCTCGATCAAGGTCGCGAAGCCCTTCTGCTTGTCGAGCCGGCCGACGGCGCCGATGAGTATATCGCCTGAGTTCAGGCGCAGTTCCCTGCGGTGCTTCTGCCGGTCCACCTTGGACGCCGGCCAGCCGGCGAGGTCGACGCCGTTGCGGATCGTGAGGACCTTGGTCGGTGCGTAGCCGAGGCGTCGTATGAGGAATTCGCGGCTCGCCTCGCACTCGGCAATGAGAAGATCGTCGCGTGCTTTGAGAGCGCGGTCGATGAGCAGGGTAAAAGCGGAGCGCATCCTGTAGTGCACGCGCGGTGAACTGACGAGTTTAAAAGGGAACGGCATCTTGGGCTTGGCCAGGCGGCACAGTTGGATGGCCTTAAACATGATGGCGTGCACGATGTCCGGGCGCAGTCGTGCGATGATTTCAGCCAGGCGCGTCGCGTCGCCGGGGCGCGGCGTGCCCGAGAGATCGAGGGATTGCGTCGGAACTCCCCGCAGCTTCAGCTTGCGGGCGTAGTCTCCCTCGGGTTTGACGCTGACCACGCCGACGACTTGATGTCGCTTGGGGTCGAGAAGCGTCGCCAAGGTGTACAGTGTCTTCTCCGCGCCGCCGACCGTTGTGGACGTACTGACGAGGAGAATGCGCGCCAAGTTATTTAAAGAAGCGGCGCACCGTCTCGATGACGCGCCCGGCGTCCGACGAGGAGAGCTCCGGGTACATGGGCAGGGACAGAGCCTCGCGCGAGGCGGCCTCAGTGACCGGAAGCGTCCAGGCCTTCACTCCAAGTGTCACGTAGGCGGGCTGGAGATGCACCGGGGTCGGGTAGTAGACGCCCGTGCCGATGCCGTGGCGGCGAAGATCCTCGGCCAATGCGTCGCGGCGGTCGCTGCGCAATGTGTAGAGATGAAAAACCGGCTTACTCGTCTCGGAACCAAGAGGCGGCAGTTGAAGCGGCAGCCCGGCCAGGCCCTCGTTGTAGAGAGAGGCAACGCGGCGACGCGCGGCGGTCCAGGCTTCCAGGCGCAGGAGCTTCACGCGCAGAATCGCGGCCTGAATCTCGTCGAGCCGGCAGTTATGGCCGATGCGGATGTGATTGTAGCCGGCGGCGGACGAGCGGCCGCAGTTGCGCAGCTCGTTGACGATGTCTCTTAATCGCACGTCGTTGGTCGTGACCGCGCCCGCGTCGCCGGCCGCGCCGAGGTTTTTAGACGGGTAAAAGCTAAAGGCGGCGAGGTCGCCGATGGAGCCCGTCGGGCGGCCTTTATAGGTCGCGAGATGGGACTGGGCGCAGTCCTCGATCACGGCAAGGCGCCTGGCCTTCGCCAACGAAAGCAGAGGATCCATATCGCATGGCTGGCCGAAGATGTGAACGGGGACAACGGCTTTGGTTCTCGGGGAGAGAGCGTCTTTCACCGATTTAGAATCTAAAGTTAATGAGACCGGATCGATGTCGGCGAATATGGGCTTGGCGCCGAGAACCGAGACGGCGGTCGCCGTGGCGATGAACGTAAACGACGGCATGACCACTTCATCGCCTGGACCCACGCCCGCGGCTTCGAGGGCGAGCTCGAGAGCGGAGGTCCCGGAATCTACGCCGAGGCAGAACTTGGCGCCCACGGCCTGCGCGAACTCGACGTCGAACGCCCTGTTTTCAGGACCCAGGATGAACACACCCGAATCGAGCACGCGTGCGGCGGCGGCCTTCACTTCGGCGCCGATCTCGGCCTGCTGGCCCTTCAGGGTGAGAAGCGGAATGTCCACGGCGATCGCGGTCAATAGGCCCCCTTGCCGAAAATCATCACGGCGGGCGTTTTTATGATGATCTCGAGGTCGAGGCCCATAGACCAATGCTCGATGTAGAAGAGGTCGAGGGCAAAGCGTTGCTCGCTCGACACGTCCGAACGGCCGGACACCTGCCATAAGCCGGTGATGCCGGGAAGAATGTTCATGCGCTTCTTGGCGGTCGCGCCGAAGTCTCGCTCCAGCGCCTCGACTTCGCCCGTCGTCAGAGCGAGTGGGCGCGGACCGACGACGCTCATGTTGCCGAGCAACGCGTTGAGGAACTGCGGGAATTCGTCAAGCGAGAAGCGTCGCAGCCATTTCCCAACGCGGGTCACACGCGGGTCGCTTTTCGATTTGAAGAATGCGCCATTTTGGACGTTGAGGCCTTTGATCGAGTCGATCCTCTTCTCGGCGCCGATGACCATCGTGCGAAACTTGAAGGCATGGAATATTTTTCGCTTGTATCCGTATCGTTCCTGTTTGAAGAGGATCGGCCCGGGGGAGTCGAGCTTGATTAAGACGCAGATGACGAGCCACAGCGGGGCCGTGACGGCGAGAATAAGGGTCGAAAAGAAAACGTCGAAAATTCGTTTGGTCAGGAAATTGGCGCGCGTCAGCGAGGTGTGCTTGATGCGGTAGGCCGGCAGTCCGAGATGGTGGTCCATCTGGACCTCGCCCATGCGGATTTCAAGCAGGTCGGGCACCATCGCGAAGCGAATGCCGCGCGCGTCGCAGGCCTCGGCCGCGGAGAGTATGCGTTCGTGCGCGTCTCGCGTGCGCAGGACGATGACCTCGTACCAGTTAGCGCCGTCGAGCAGGCGGTCGAACTCAGCCTCGCTGCCCAGTTGAGATTCCTCGCGCACCGCCGCCCCGGGGTGGCGCGCCAGGATGCGTTCTCTAAGCACGGCCGCTACCGGACCGCCGCCGATGAGCAGGACCGGGCGCGCCGCCTCGAGACCGGCCAGCCAGTCATCGAGCCACAGCGCCAGCGTCTGGGAGAGGCTGAGTAAGACGACGCCGATTGGGAATGCGAGTGCCAGCATCACTCGCGAGTAGGCCAGGCGCTCGTAAAGGAACGCGGCCGCGAGCGTTGTGAGCGTGCCGAGGGCGGCGGCCTTGACGATCTGGATGAACCGGTCGGCCGAACCCATGAAGGAAGCCGTGTAGACCTGGTTGGAGCGCAGCAGCAGCAGCCAGATCGGCACCGCGGCGTAGAGCAGGCCCTGGTACTTCTCCCAGGCGACGGCCTCGCCGGAAAGCGGGATGCGCGAGAAGAGCCAGGCCCATTCGAATCGCGCCCAAAAGGCGGAGCGGTAGGCCGCCGTGATCGCGAACACGTCAAATAAGATGTGGCCGAGCGTACG
Organism: Elusimicrobiota bacterium; assembly: GCA_038059415.1. GTDB lineage: Bacteria > Elusimicrobiota > Elusimicrobia > UBA1565 > UBA9628 > GWA2-66-18. The sequence continues at coordinate 4,370 of JBBTJN010000044.1, forward strand.
CAGACCGTGCCGCAGCCACGGCGGGAGTCCCGTGACGGGGGACTCGACAACAGGGGTTTCCGCTCGGTTGGAGCGGCTCTGAAGGGCCATGTTGGATTGGATTGTACCAATTCCACCAAGACGGAGGAATCAGCGTTTGATGGCGAGCGGGAGCGTCACAGATCCACGGGAAACGGCGTTGCCGGCGGGAGCGAGTTCAAAGACGTCTAGCTCGAGGACGGCGCTGGACGTGAGGGATCTCACGGCGCGCCTCAGTAGAAAATTCTGGTGAAGCGTCTGACCCGGCCTCAGATGAAGGCTGGAGGCGAGATCGTCGATCAGCGGCCAGATCATCGGATACGGGCGTTTGCCGCCGCGCGAGGGGAATACGGAGTCGAGGAGGAGGTTTCCTGAGGCATCCATAAGCCGTGGGATGAACGCAAGGGTTGCCTGGGGCGGTGTTTCGATCCGCCATTCGAGCTTGAGGCTGGTCGTTTCTCCCCGGACTGAGGCGGCGGCACTGAGCAGAGCCAGGCCTGCAGCGCGCGGAGCGTCTGCGCGCCGGCGCATAGCGGGACCCGGAACGGAGGTGACCAGGTAGGCGTCCGCCTCCATAGGTAGGATCAAGGAGCAGTTCTTATTGGGCCGTAGAGGCAGATCCTGGCTTAGTCCATCGGGACTTTCCACGCGCAGAGAGGACACGCAGGTAAACGCGCGATTCGCGGCGTCGAAAGAAATGAGGTTGACCTCCGTGGCGGGAATCCAGCGGAAGTATTCAGCCGGCAGTAAGGTGAGATCGTTGTAGTAGACGACTCCCCGCCGGGTAGGGGAAGCCTCGTTGTCTCCATTATCCAGCGGGCGCCCTAAGGCGCGAGCGGCGGCGGTGATGACGTCGTGCCGGAGATTGAAAGCCGGGGCGCGACGAAGGTAGCGAGGCGCTCCGACGAGAAATACTGAATCGACTGGCGGTGACAAACGCAGGACCGCCGAAACGAAGTCGTCGTGCAGACCTCGCGAGTCGATCCATTGCGTGCCTTCGTGAAAATTGGAGACCGCGGCGACCGTGAAAAAGAGGCACGCCAGCCCAGGCAGGATCGCGGACGTCCGGCGGTCGCGCGAGACGGCATAGGCACCGAGGGAGACCACGGTGACCGACCAGCCGATCGAGGGCAGCAGATTGTGCCGCGGGCTCAGGTACCAGAAGAGGTTCGGACCGTAGGAGAGGATTGTCCAGATCGCGCCTCCCGCCGCGGCGGCAAGCCAGCCGGAGCCGTCCCTCCACGCGGCGAGCGCGCCTGCCTCGTCCCGGGCTTGCGCGCGGACCGAACGGAGCAGCCAGACTGAGGCGGCCAGCGCGAGGGAGACGACGGGCAGGCTCCAGGCCCAGTGCGCGTGCAAACTGGTCGGCCACGGCAGGATGCCCTTGCCTACGGCAAAGATCGCGTCCTGGCAGCGGTGAAAGAAGTCCGCTGTTCGGATCAGGGGTCGACCGCCGGTGGCGTAAGGCGATAGGTAGCGCAAGGTTATGTGCGCCATGTTCAGCGCCAGAAGCCCGGCGGTCGCCGTTGCATAACGCGCTCGTCGCGGAGCGGGGTCCCGGTTCCACGCGACGATAAGCAGAAGCGGCCAAAGGAAGAAGACCTGGTCGTAGGTGAATAAGGCGGCGGCGTAAACCACGCAGGCCAAGAGCAATCCTCCGCGGGCCGCAAGCAGAAATGCGGTCAAAGTCAAGGCGGTGGGAATCTGGCACTGCGGGATCAAGGTGATCCAGAAATGGGTTTCGCCATGGTTCGGAGCTACGGCGAAGGCCGCGGCGGCGGCCAGAGCGACCGAACGCAGACCCGTCAGACGACGGACCAGGAGGAAGAGAAGGGCGGCGTTAAGAGCGTCGAAGATGAGTCCGACTAGATGCATTGCGAGGATGGAATGGCCGGTCAGTTTGAGAAGACCGTAAAAAAACGGAATGTGGAGGTTCCTCCCGGGCACGTAGCGGAGGAACGCGATCCATAGGTCATGAGGTGAGGCGCCTTCCAGCAGGCTCAGGAAGGGGTAATCATCGAGGTAGATTCCGCAGAAGGGGACCGTTGGGAGGAACGGGGCGACGCCGAGCAGTGCGGCGGCGCCGGCAAGCAGAAGGTCGCGACGGGTTCGCGGCGAGCCGTTCATCGCGGGCGGCCGATGTCGTAGAGTCGCGACAGTTCCGCGAGCATCCGTTCGCGTGAAAACTCACGCCGGACGCGTTCGCGGCCGGCCGCGCCGAGCTTGAGGCGGAGGGACTTGTCGTCGATGAGCTGCTGGCAGCGCTCGAGGAGCTCCGCCTCGCTCTTGACGATGAAGCCGGAGACGCCGTCCTCGACGGCGTCTCGGTTGCCCGCGTTGTCGGAAGCGACGACGGGCAGTCCGGCGGCCATGGCCTCGAGGACGGCGTTGGGCAAGGCATCCCAGCGCGAGTAGTGGACGAAGACATCGAGAGCGCGCAGGCGCTCGCGGGCTTGCGGCGCGCTCAGCCAGCCCGTGAGTTCGGCGCGGCCGGGAAGATTCATGTTCTCGAGCAGCACGCGCATTCGCGTCTCGTCCTCGCCGCCGCCGATCCAGATGCATTTGAGGCCGTTTCGCGAATCGGTCAGACGCTGAGCGAGGAGAATCCATGCGTCCGGGTTGCGGGCGTAGGTCATGCGCCCGCAAGAGCCGACCGCGAGACCTTCATGCGGCAGAGGGTCGAGGAATTCGCCGAGATAAGCGTCGCAGACGGTGTGGACGGGGCGTCCGCCCGTGAGCACGGCGGCCGCGGCGGCCTCGCTTGGGGAGCAGGCGATCACCGAACCGACGCGCGAGGCGGCCTTTTCGACGGTCTTGTATAAGAGGCGCGCCGCCGCCGACCTGTCCTGCTGTAGAAATCCGTAACCGTGCGGCGTGTAGAAAATAGTCTTGATACTCGCGGCCTTGGCCGCGGTGCGAGCGAGAACTCCCGCTTTCGAGGAATGCGCGTGGACCACATCCGGCCGGTGCTCGGCGAAGAGCGCGCGGAGCTTGTGCAGGGCCGCGAGGTCGTTCGTCAAAGAGATTTCTCGGATCATCTCGGGCACGAAGTACGCCGCTTTGGCCCCCGCGCACTTGGCCCGGTACTCGTCCGGGGAGCCTCCTCTGACCGCGTATATCAGCGACACCTCGAAGCGCGCCGCATCGAGCCCGTTGCAGATCGCGGCGACCTGCTCGCCGGTGCCGCCGGGCCCTCCGCATTCGACGATCTGATAAACCTTGATCAAGCGGTTTCTTTGCCGAGGAACAGGCGCAGGGCCTCTTCGGCGGCGAAGGGGAAAAGCATCGGAAGATAGAGAAGCTTGTGTCGGCCGGCGCTGCCGAGGTCGAACTCTAGGAGGGCGGCGCTGACGGTCATCGCCGCGAAGAACGCGAGCAAGCCCAGGCGCGCGGGCGAATTCCCACCGCGTGCGAACCCAGTTGCGGCGAAAAGAGCGACAAGGAAGAGAGCCGTGTTTTCTCCGGCGGCCGCCCAGCGTCCGACCTTGCCGTCTAGGGGATAAAAGCCGGGCAAAGGCATGAAGAGCACGGTGAGCGCGCCCTTGGGCAGATAGAGCAGGACGTCGAGCCAGGTTTTGAACGTCTCATCGGGATATATCTGCGTGCTGATCTCTCGGCCCGCATGGGTCGCCGCCCATTGGCGGTCCGCCGATTGCCGCGCATTTCGAAAGCGGCTGATACCCTCGGGCGAGGTCGGGCGCGTGATCGTCGGGGAGTCGGCGCTGTACTCGACCGGGATCAGGCGGCCCTGATCGGGCCCGCTGAGCGTCCCGGATCGGAACGAGGCGAGCATGCCGCGGGCCGCGGATGGGTAAAGCGCGAGGGCGCAGAGAAGCACGGCGGCGGTGAGCAGGGCGTTCGTTCGGGGAGGCCGCGTTGCCGCCAGGGCGAGCGCGGCCAAGAGTGCTGCCCCCAGGCAAACTAGGACGTAAGGCCGGTAGAAGCCGGCGCCGAGAAACCACACGGCCGCGAGGAGAGCCAATGACGCGGTCCGGCGATGAGAGGCGCTCGCGGCGAAGCCCGCGGCAAGCGTCGCGCCGATCGCGGCATACGCCAACAGGCACACGGGGGCTTCTTTGAGGTTTTGGGACGTGTAGAAGATATGGGACGGCCAAACGGCCAGGATCAGCCCGGCCGTCAAAGCCGCTTGGGTGGGGAAAGCCAGGGACAGCGTCCAGGAGAATACCACGACGGCGAGCGCGCTGAGAAACGCGTTGAACAGCTTGGGGGCCAAGGGACGAGGCCCGAGCATCCGATAAATCTCGAACGAGATGAGAGTTTGGATGCATTCTCCGAGAGTGCCGTTGATGACCGGCGCGCGGCCGGCGCGAACGTCCTCGAGCGCGCTGAGCGCGTAGCCATGGGTCAAGGTCGCGTCGGTGTAGTAGTAGGCGGGGAAGAGCGGGTTGATCTCGGTCACGACGGCGCAGATGACGCGCAACGACAGGGCGAGCGCCCCCAGCGCCGCCAACGGCCGCCGTCTAATCCAGGACACGGTAGCGCAGAAGGCAAAACAGATAGGAGAAGCCGTCCTTCCAGGTGATCTTCTTGCCTTCCGCGTAGGTTCTGCCGGAGTAGGAGATAGGGACCTCATAGATGCGCAGGTGGCGCTTGCATATCTTCGCCGTGATCTCGGCCTCGATGCCAAAGCGCTTGCTCTTCAGGGGGATGGCCTTGATCGTTTCGGTCAGGAATACCTTGTAGCACGTTCCCATATCAGTGAGGTTGATGTTGTAGAGGACGTTGGTGCTCAACGTGAAGATCATGTTCGCGAAATAGTGCCAGAAGAACAGGACGCGGTGCGGCCCCCCGAGGAAGCGGGATCCGTAAACGACGTCCGCTCGCCCATCCAGGATCGGCACGAGCAATTCCGGGTAGTCGGCGGGATCGTACTCGAGGTCCGCATCCTGGACGATCGCGATCTCCCCGGTCGCTCGGGCCAGCGCCGTGAGCAGAGCCGCGCCCTTGCCGCGATTGCGTTCGTGCAGGATCACGGTCGCGCGACTTCCGAGGCCGGCGAGAATATCGCGAGTGCCGTCGGTGGAGCCGTCATCGACGATGATGATCTCCTTGGCTAAGGAGAGCGTCACCGTCTCGACGCGCCGCAGGAGTTCGAGCACCGTGGCCTTTTCGTTGTAGACCGGGATCAGGATTGAGAGCGTTCGAAACATGACAGCAATTATAGGTTTTCGCGGCGCGGTCTCAAGGAAATTGTGCCCCACGCCCAGACAAGCAAGATCAAGGTGGAAAACTGCTCATTTTGGAATGCCGTCTCGGTGAGCGACATGACGAGCAGGGCCGCGATCGTGCCCGTCGCCCACAATGCGCGCGTGTCGACGTCTCTCCGGGCGGCGCGCATGGCGCGCGCGAGCAATGTCGCGTACAGGACGAGGAGCGCGATCGCTCCGCACGCGCCGCGTTCGGCGAGTTGGTGCAGGTACAGGTTGTGAGCGCTGCCCCAGCTGCTTTCACCGTCGAGTTTTCCGGGATGGTAATACGCGAAAAGCCGGTGATAGCCTCCTGGGCCGACGCCGAACAGCGGGTGATCCTGGAACATATTCAGCGCCGTGTTCCAGAGGGCCCATCGCGCTTGGTGAGGATTTCCCGGATTGTAGGGCGTCAAGAGGGCTCTGAGCGTGCGGCCGCCGTTTGGAATAAATTCCCACGCGACGCCGACGGCCGCGACCGTCAGCAGGGCCGGCAGAGCCCAACGCCGCGCTCGCGGTTCAAGCAGAGCTACGATAGCGAAACCGGCGAGAACCGAGAGCAGGGCCATGCGCGTCTGGCTGAGGGCCAGGGCCGTGAAGGTGAGGGCGGTAAACAACGAGGCGGCGCTTCTTGATGCTTGGAGAGTCGGACGCAGGAGAACGCACGCCCCGCCCAGGGTCGCGACCGCCATTTGTTCGCCGAATACGACCGGATGGACGAACCCGTGCGCTCGCAGCATCAGCCCGTCCGGCTTGCCGCCGAAAGCGCATTGGGCGATCGCAAACAGGGCCATGGCCCCGAACGAAACTCCCAAAACCGGGCGCAGCGGGGTTTGAGGTTCGAGGGCAAGAGCCGCCGTGAACAAGGCCAAGGACCAGAAGTGATGAAGGTCCTTAGCCGCGTCGCGGAGAGACGCGGCCGGCGAGGCCAGCAAGGCGGCGGCCAGCCCCACTCCCATGTAGAGCAAGAGAGCGGAGAGCGCGGGCTCCGAGCGCCACGAGGCGAGAATCAGTCTTCGTTCGGAACGCGCGCGGACGAGCAGCGCGACGCTGAGCAAGGCGAGCGCCGCATTCGTTGCGGCGATCGAGACCGGCAGGGCCAGCGCGCAAAGCGAGAGTCCGGCGGCGACGGGCGTCAGGGAACGCATGTCTGAGAGTTTACCAGATGAGCCGGAGCACGATCGCCGTGACTCCGGGGGCGAGAGCCACGCGTGCCGCCGTCTTGGTGCGCAGGCGCCCCGACATGGCCATCGTCCGCACGCCCGCATTGGCGCGATTTAGAAAAGCGGGCAATTCCGATTCCATCACGCCGTCCACTAGGACGAGATGGTCGCAGGATTTATCCTTGAGCCGGATGAGCGCGGCCTCGGCGGAGTTCTGCGCGTAGCCGAGGCTGACGAATCGCAGGTCGAGGCCGCGAGCGGCCGCAAGCGAGGAAAGGTTGTTCGCGTTGAGGCGGCTGTCCTCGAGGGCGACGGCCGCGATCCGTCCGCCCGAGGAGGCGACGGCGTCAACGAGCGCACCGCGGTCCCAGCCTGGGTCGGCGCTTGGAGCGCCGTTAAAAGCGAGGGCGCGGTCGGGGCCGGCCCAAAACGTCTGATCAACGCAGACGGCGAGCCCGGTTGCGAGCAGGACGGCGGCCGCGGCCGCGCGGGCGGTCGCGCTGCGGAAGGATGCCGCGGCGCGCGCGGCCAGGAGAGCGGCGATGGGCAGGAGCGGCGCGATCAGGCGAGGCTCGCGGTTGACGCCCGCGGCATAGACGAATAGCGGAGCCAAGCCCCAGAGGGCCGTGCGGGTGCCTTCGTCGGCGTTTCTTCTCGCGAGGGCCGCCGCCGACGCGACGGCCGCCATGGCCGCGGCGAGCGGCCAGGAGAGTCCGTTTCTGAGGATTGACTCAAGCCAGCCCAGGCGCGCGGCCAAGCCGCCTCCGCCCGCGTAGTCTCGGGCGACGGAGCCGAATCCAGCGCTCCAGGCGAAGCCCATGACGTACGGAAGGTTCGCGGCGTACCAGGTCGCGGCGAGGACTCCGCCGATGAGCAAAGCGGTTTTGGCGTGGGGCCGCAGGCGTTTGCGCGCGGGCCAGGCGAAGCCCGCGGCCAGCAGCGGGAAGGTGGATTTTGTCAGAAGCCCAAGTCCCAAGAGCAGGCCGAGACGTACGCCTTCGCGACGATCGCCGGGGCCGGCGGCGGCGCAGCGCCATGCCCACATTCCGAGGAGAGCGGAAAGAAGGGTCTCGACGAAGAAAAAGCGCGAGAGTCCGTAGGCCATTGGCAGGAGAGCGGTCATCGCTCCGGCAAGCGCGGCGACATCCTTGCCGCGGGGATGTCCATGCCACCAGCAAGACGCGACGCGCGACCAACTCCAGGCTGCGAGCGCCGCCAGCGGCAGGTTCGCCCAGACCGCGACGCGCTCGCCCGTTCCGAACAGAGCATAGAGAGGAATCGGAACCAGAGCGACAAGGGGGGCCTTGATGTGAAACGCCTCCAGATAGGATTGAGCGAAGGCGCCCGGCCCGATCTTAAGCGCGGAGAATAGCCGAAAGCTCGTCTCCAGGTACCAGGCATCGTCGAAGGTCGGAGGGGCGGCGTTGCTCGTGATGTGCCAGGCCGTGGATCCGAGCGCTCCAGCGGCGGCCGTCGCCGCCGCCAAGACGGCGGCGCAAGGACGCTTCACGCGCGCCCCCGCTCCCACAAGGCGATGAGGCCGTAGAAGCCGAGCCCTCCCGCGAAGGAGATTACGAGCGCTAGGGCCGCGCCAAGGACGCCAAACTCAGGAACCAACCGTGCGGTCAAAGCGACGTTGCCCAGCCCCGCGGCCAGCGCGCCTGCGACCGATACGCGCAGGCCGGAGAAGTCCCGCGCCGCGTAGAGCGTCGAGGCGACGCCGTGAAGCAGGACGAAGGCGGCCGCGCCCGCGAAGGCCGCGGCCCAACCGATATCCAGGTTGTAGCGGCGACCGAAAAGGGCCAAGCTGGCCAGGGCGGTGGCGCCGAAGAACAGCCAGGACGTCAGGGTCCCTGTCGCGGCCCAGCGACGGAAGAGAGACCATAGTTCGCGTTGGCCCTCGGCGCCGCTGGCCAGAGGAATCAGCACGGCTTGGAGCATGGAGTGGAAGGCGAGCGCGATCTGCACGGTGGCGGTAAAGTAGGCGCTGAAGAGTCCGACCTCTTGCGCGCTGGCGTGACGGTTGAGGAAGAGGCGCGCCGGGGCCAGAATGCAGGCGGTGGAGAGAAGCGTGAGCGCCGCGGTCGCGGCATAGCGTCCGACGGCTCGCAAGAGGGCGGGCTCGAAGGCCGGGCGCAGGGAATGGCGCAAAGTCCAGAGAGCGTAGATGGAACTGACGAGGAGGCTGCCCGTGAAGGCCAGGATCATCGTCCGATAATTCGGGCCCCCGATAAAGATGCACAGCCCCAGAAGGAAAGGAGCCGAGAGGCCGTAGACGGTCTCGACAAGGCCGCGGTGGGCGAAGCGCTTGAGCCCGAGCAGGGGGCTGGCGAGGACCTGGCTTAGGGCCGTGGCCATGGCCAGCAGGACGGAGAGTTCGAACAGGGTGGAGGGAAGCCCCATCGCGCGCTGAAGGAAGCGGTGCGCGACGGCCAGTAACGGCAATGTCAGGATGGCCCATAGGGTGAAGGAGGTCAGGGCGGTCGTGACGAGACGGGAGCGGCGCTCTTCGTCGTGTTCATCGGATATGAGCTTGCTCGTGGCCAACGGGAAGCCCAACATTGGGATGATCTGCAGATATGCCGCGGCGGCGATGACGAGGTTGGCCCGGCCGTATTCCACGGGGCCGAGCAGGCGTCCGGCGGCGAGTTGGGTCAGTAAAGTCGAGGCGCGGGCCGTGCCATAGAGAACTCCGATCCAGCCCAGCCCGGAAAGCAGCGTGGCGCGTCGGCGGGGAGCGTCCACCGGAGCCGGGGCGCGTTTGCGCGCCGCGGCCACCAACGTGGAGAGACGCGCGAAGACCGCCTCATGCTCGTGCGGGCGGGCCGTCGACACGCGGGCGCGGCGGGCCGCGGGAGTATCCTCGGACAGGGCGCGGGCGGCCTCCACCCACTTTTTCGTATTGCCGCAGATCGTCAGCACGTTTGCGAGGTCCGCCAGCGCAGGCAGGGGGCTGGCAAGGACGGGCAGTCCCGTGGCTAGGCATTCGTAGGTCTTGGCGGGGATCACGCCGCGGTTGTACTCATCGTCGACATAGGGCAGAAGCAGGGCGTCGAAGCCCGCGAGGAGTTGGGGCAGGCTGTCGTGAGGGACTCGACCGCGCAGACGCACGGATGGCGGCAGGGGCGGCATCTCCTTGACGGGACCGATCAGTTCGATCTCGAAGCCGGCCTGCGCCAGCGCCCGGATCGGAGCGTAATCGAGGGCGCGCCAGACCGTGCCGAAGTAGCAGAGGCGCGGGACCTTCCCCGGGGGGTGCGGCGGCAGGAAGAAGTCCGGGCTGACGCCATGGTGCAGCTCGACGACGTTCGCATGCAGGTTTTTCTTGTCTTCGTAGAGAGTGCGGGAGGTGGTCAGGACCAACCCGGCGCGCGCGATCAGCGCCGCCTCGGTCTCAGCCAGGTTCGGAGGCGGCGAGGGCAGGCCGTAGAAGTTGTCCACGCAGTCGTAGACCACGAGCGAGGGCGAGAGCCGGTCGAGCAGGGCCAAGGTCGTCGCCGTCGGAAGGTAGGCGAAGACCACGGGCCCGCGGCGCAGGCCCCGGTCGTGCAGGATATCGGCCAGACGCGGCGCCAGCAGAGCGGCATTGGCCTCGCGAAAGAGCCGCCGGGTGGGCGGCAGGACGAGGGGGCTGATGACGGATATCCCCTTGGGCACGCGCGCGAGGCGCGAGCGCCCTCCCCGCCAAACGCGCCGCAGGCGCCCCGCCACTCGCCTCAGGTCGCGCCAGCCGGGCTCGCGGAAGCCCGTGTTCTCCACGAAGAAGACATGGTGTCCGGCCCGCGCCCACATCGTCGCGAAGGCGTGGTGTCTCTGCCAGGCCGCGTCCCACTCCACGCTGGAAAGGACGACCACATCGAAGGGGCGCTCGACCATTACGATGCGGGGTCGCCTTGGCGCAAGGCGAACCAGTCCCAGGTCCCGGATGCCTTGCCCGTGAAATCCCGCTCATCATCGAAGCCCGTGATCTCGGTGCGCTTAAGCAGGAGAGGGTCGCGGCCCGGCTCGTTGACGCCATAGAGCGAGCAGCCGGCGCGGGTGAACCCCGCGCGGCGCGCGAAGTCTGCAGTCCGGCGCGAGGCCGAGCCGTGAGGCCAGGTCATCACGCCGATGGAGGATCCGAGCGCGTCCTCGAGAAACGTTTTCGAGCGGGCCAGCTCGTCTGCGAGCTGCGCATCGCCGCATTTCGCCATTTGCAGATGATTGGCGCCGTGCGCGCCGATCTCGGCCCGAGGAATTTTGGCGAGCTCGCGGAGGTCGGCAACGCCCATGTGCGGGGCCTTCCCTCCTTCGACGAACGACGCGGTAACCGCGACGGAAAACGGCAAATTCAGTGCAGCCAGAATCGGGGCCGCCGTCGTGAAGGTGTCCTTGAAGCCGTCGTCAAAGGTGATCACGATTTCGGATGAACCGTCGAGGCGGGCGCCGCCGAGGGAAACGGCGCGGCCGAAACTTCCGGAAGCGACAAGCTCCATCTGGCGACGGAAAGAGGATGCCCCGATCGAGAGGCCGTAAGAATCCCCTGGGAGCGGCGTCCCGACCGAGTGATAGCAGAGGACTCGCAGGCCGCCGGAGGCCTCGGAGGGACCCTTCGTCCATTCATGAAGGGCCGAGACGCCGCGCCAGACCGAATGCTTCCAGTTCATCACGGCAGCCTTCCGCGCATTGCGCCGAGCAAGGCGTTGAACGCCGCGCGCGGCAGAGGATGGGCCGACCAGTCCCATTCGCCGGGCGTGACGATTTCGGCCCCGCCGGTGCCGAGCTTAAAATGAGTGACGCCGGCATTGAGCTTCGCGTCGATGCCCGACAGGTCGAAGCTTTCCGCGCCCTCGGCCTTGAGCCGCGCGATCGCGGTCCAATAGGCGGCGTTCGCAAGGCAGGCCGCCATGCCCTCGGCACCGACGGCCGACAGCCACAGCGTCGCCCGGCCCGTGAAGTTCCACCAGGACAGCGCGCAACCGTCTCGTCCACACGAAGAGCTGACCGCGAAGGTCAGCGCCGGTCCGAAGTCTCGCGCGGCGCGCTCGAGCGACGCGAGGTCGACGCCGTCCCTGAGTCTCTTGCGTCCGCGCGTCTCCTCGTGCAGGCGTAGGAACCGCTCGAGGAGCGGGCGGCCGAATCCGAACTCGAAGACGGGAGAGGATGCCTCGGCCTTCTTGAGCTGGTTGCGCCACTTGCGGTCGAGGCCGGCGCGCAGATCCTCGAGGCTTGCCTTGAGGTCGAGCACGACGGTGCGCCCGGAATCGAGCGAGGAGCGCGCCGGAGAGAAGCCCGCGGCCGCGAGCACGGCCTTGATGGACGGATCGGACGCAATTCGCGGAGCCACGCGCACGACGCAGCGGGGAGTCGCGGCGAAGTGCGCGCGCAGGCCGTTGAGAAAAGAGACGAGGGCGGGAAGATTTCGGAATACCGGCCCGGCGTTCGCCCAGGCCACGGTCCCGGCGCCGAGAGGCGCGCGGCGAACAAGCACGAGACACATCACCGAGGGCCGTCCGTCTTCAAACAGAGCGAAGCGCATCGGCGTCCAGCCGCCCGTCTTGTGCAGGCTCCATGCGTGCGATTGGCGGATGCCGCGGTCGGCGAACGCGCGGAGCCATCCGTCCCAGTTCGCGGCGGCTTCCCGTTCGTCCACGACGCGAAAGCCATTCACCATAGGAAGTGCGCAAGATGAACGTTGCGATAATGTTCGGGCGCGGCATGATCGAGATCCTTGGGCAGAGCGGACCAGGGAAGAACTGCAAGCCCCTCGGCGGCGAAGGCGGCGGCGGCGGCGGAAGGATCCTTCACGCGGAAGGCGAAGGCGTAGGGCGAGATCCCGTCGGGAAGCGACGTGAAAACGGGGGACGCGCCCGCCTTCACGGCGAGCGGCGAGCACAAGGACCAGAGCGCCCGTCGTCGAGAGACCTCGATTGCGGGGTCGGCGCAGACGAGCGGGCGCCCGAGTTCCGGACAGGGAGAAGCGTCGGGCAGCGAGGTCTCGCCGGCGGCTTGCGTTCGCGCGGCCCTCCATGCGGTCAGGACGGCGAGCGCGGTTTTCGCGCCCGCGAGCGCCAGGAGCGGGCGCGCCGCGGCTTTGAGCGCGGGACGGCGGCCCGGCACGGGCTCGAAGGCGGCCTGCGGCGGCAGATGTTGAGCGAATTTGGCGGCTGTGGCGAGAAGCGTCCCTCCGTTGGGCAGCGGCAGGGACTTGCGTGGGCTCAGGATGCCGAGCGGCGCGCGGGTTCCGAGCGCCCGTCCGCGGGAGTCCCGCGAGAATAACGCGTGTGCCGCGTCCTCGATGACGACGGCGCCCGTGCGCCGGGCGTACGCCTCAAAGGGAATAAGACCCTGCGGCCAGCCGAAATAATCGACCGCGAGCACGGCGGCCGCGTCGGGCCAGCGCTCCGGGGGCTCTTCCGGGGTCAAGTCGGGAGCGACGGCGTAAAACGCGGGGCGCACCCCGGCCGCGGCGACAGCGGACAGAACCTCGCGGCAGATGAAGGCGGGCAGGAGGACGGTCTTGCCTGCGGCGCCTGCAAGGCGCAACGCCTCGGTCAACGCCTGGCGGCCGTAGGCGTAGTGGCGCACGGTGGCGGGGGTGTAGAGGTCTTCAAGACGCCACGGGGCTTTCGCGCGGGGCGGGGAGTAGACGGTTGACGTGAGGTCCATCACGCCCTCGCGCGCGCAAGCGCCCAGAGGGCTACGACGGTCGCGTTCTTCCAGTCCCACGGGCAGACCGATGCGGCGCGCCGCGCGTAGCTCCCGGCGGTCTCGAGGTCGCCCTGCTCCATGAGCAGGCGTGAGGCCGAGCGGCACATCGCGCCGATGCGGCGGCGCATGCGCGCGCGGTCGAGCATCCCGGGATCGGCGATCAAGCGGAAGTGATCGAGGAGGAGATGCTCGAGGTTGGTGTTGTGGTAGACGATATTGTTGGACGCGCCGCGCTCGACGAGCTGATACTCACCCAATATCTCATCGAGAAAACGCATCCGTCCAATCTTGGCCAGCCTCAGCCAGAGATCGTAGTCCTCGACGGTGTTGAATTGCGCCTCCTCCCGGAAAAGGCCCGCCTCGAGAAGCTTGGACTTCCTGACCGTCACGGCCGACGGCGACAGGGCGTTGCCTTCGAACAGCAACTTCTCGTACATGTTCGCCGACCAAGGGCCGTTGCGCGTGATGCGGATGAAGGCGCCGTCCTTGACCACGTTTTCCTGATGGCAGACGAGGTCGGCGTCGGGGTGCGCGTCGAATTCGGCGATGACCCGGGCGAGCTTCTGCGGAAACCAGAGGTCGTCGTGGTCGAGGAAGGAGATCAGGTCGGCGGAGGCCGCGCGGATGCCCGTATTGCGCGCGCCGGCGATCTTCTTGTTCTCCTGATTGATGCACCGGCCGCGAATGTCCTTCTCCTTCAGGAAGCGGTCGACGATTTCCTTCGTTGCGTCGGTCGAGCCGTCGTCTACGACGATCAGCTCAAAGTCGCGGAAGGTCTGCGCGGCTACGGTGGACAGCGTTTTCGCGATGAAAGCGGCGGCGTTCCACGCGGGAACGACGATCGAGACGCGGGGCATCTACGACCTCGCGGTCATCGCGGCCTTCATCGCCGCGAGGCCCTCGCGCAAGGACATGGGCCTGACGCCGAGTTCGAGTTCCATGCGCGTCGTGATGAAGGTCGTGTTCTTCGGGCGCGCGGCGATGCCGGGGAAGGCCTTGCTCGTGACCGGCTTGATGAGCGACGCGTCGAGGCCGAACGCCGAAGCGACCGCGAGCGCGAACTGATAGCGGTCGACCGAGTCGCGGCCCGCGAGGTGAAAAATCCCCGTGGGGCGCTTGGCGATCGCCGCCCACAGCGCGTGGCCGCAGGCGATGTTGAAGAGAGGATTTTCATGCACATCCGTGACCATCGAGACGGTCTCGCCGCGCATGAGCTTCTCGTAAATCCAGGTCGCGGGATTGGGGCGGGTGACCGCGTGGTTCCAGCCGTACATGAGGATCGGGCGTACGATCGTCCAATGCTTCAGCGTCTCTTGGACCAGGCGCTCGCACTCGACCTTCAGCCGGCCGTATTTGTTGATCGGATTGACCGCGTCCGTCTCGCGATAGGGGGCCTTCCCCCCGTCGAAGACGGCGTTGGTCGAGACGTAGACGAGATGTGTGTCCGCGCGCCGCGCCGCCGAGGTCACGTTGAGCGTGCCCACGATGTTCGACTCGAGGCTTTCGGCGTAGTGGTTTTCGACGTAGTCCACGCTCGCGATGCCGGCCGCGTGCACGACCGCGTCGAAGCGCCGCCGCGCGAATAGACGGTCGACGGCGCGTTTGTCGCGGATGTCGAGCATGAGATGCCGCGCTTTGGAGCCCGTGACCTTATAATCGCGCTGGTGCAGGCTCACGATATCCCAGCCCGCAGGCAACGTCTCCTCCATGCCCTTGCCGAGGAGGCCGGTTCCGCCGGTAACGAGGATGGTCTTTGAAGTGGTCACGGATACTTACAGGCCGCAGGCGCGCAGATCGTGGACTTGGATCAGGCCGACCGCGCGTCCGCGGGCGTCGACCACGGGCAGGACGTTGAAGGGGGTGGTCCGGTCCGACATAATCTTGACGGCCTCGACGGCGAGGCGGTCCGCGCGGATGGTGCTCGGGCGCTTGTTCATGATATCGGCGATGGTGAGTTCGCTCAGGCGACTGCCGTTTTCCAGCACCCGGCGGACATCGTAGTCGGTGACGAGCCCCACGAAGCGGCCCCTCCCGTCGATGATCGATACCGCTCCGGCGTGCTTGCGCGTCATTTCAGAGAGCATCGTCGCGGTCGTGGCCGTGATCTTGACGACTGGATTTTCCGGATCCGTGCGCATGATGTCGCTGACGCGCAAGGTCAGACGGCGCCCGAGTTGGCCGCCGGGATGAAGCAAGGCGAAATGTTCCTTGCGGAAGCGCTTGCGTTCCATGAGGGCGACGGCCAAGGCGTCGCCCACGGCCAGCGCCACGGCGGTGCTGGTAGTCGGAGCGAGGTTGAGGGGGCAGGCTTCGGCGCGGACGGGGGCGTTGAGGACGACCGCGGCGCTTTTGCCGAGGGGGGAGCGGGGATTGGCCGTGATGGCGATGATTTTGGAGCCGATTCTCTTGAGGGAGGGCAGGAGGGCGTTGAGCTCGTGGCTCTCACCCGACTTGCCGATGGCGACGATGAGGTCGCGCTTCTCCACGGAACCTAGGTCGCCGTGCATGCCCTCGGCGGGGTGCAGGTAGAGGGCCGGCGTGCCGGTGGAAGACAAGGTCGCCGCGATCTTCTGGGCGATCAGCCCGGATTTCCCGATGCCCGTGACGATGATCTTGCCCCGGCAGCGGGCCATGAGCTCAACCGCGTCGACATAGGCGCCATCCACGGCGGCGTGAAGTTCGCGCAGGGCCGCGGCTTCCAAGCCTATGACCCGGCGGATTGAGTTGAGGACCTCGCGGCGTTTGATCTTGTTATGCAGGAGCTTCATTCTAGCAAGTCCCCCGGATGGCGGACAGCCAGAGTTCTCTGTTCACGGGAGCGAACAGCCCCTCGAGGGCTCTCAGCGCGGCTGCCCCCGGAGGCCGCGGCCGGGCGAGGACCTCGGCCAGCGTCGCCGGCAGATTCCAGTCGTCGGCCGTCGGCAATTCACTATCGGGCAGCATGTCGCAGGGATCGGTGTCGAGCAAAGATTCGCTGCGAAAACGAACCACCGGGCGCCCGGCCAACCAGGCCTCGATGCCCGAGGTCGTGCCCGTGAAGACGACGGCGCCGCAGCGCGCTAAAACGTCTTCGAGCGGGCCTTCGGCCAACTCGGCCGTAAATCCGAGGTCCGCGCTCTTGAGCCCGGCCGCGGGATGGGCTTTGACCAGTATCCGGAACTCATTCTTTCTCGCGCTCTCAACCCTTCCTATCGCCGCAAGCAGCTTCCGGCTTTGGTCCAAGTCGAGGGGCAGGAGAGCGAGCACGTCGCAGCCGCCGGGAGTCCGGCCGAGAGCGACCGCCGGCGGGTATCGGCGGCTTCCTCCGAGCAGGAGACGCTCGGACGGCATTCCTTCCCGGCGGAGTTTTTCGAGCGGGTAGGCGCCGCACGTCAGCAGACGATCGGGCAAAGGCGCCCAATTCGCTTCATCGCGGCCGGGGAAGAAATGCAGCATGAGCTCGGGCACGGTCGTGTGCTGACAACCCACCGTGCGCACGCCGGCGCGCTTGGCGGCCAAGAGGAGCATGCGTTCCTGCGGCTGGTTTTCCCACGGGTAGACGCAGGTTTCCACGCGGACCCGGGAAAAAAATGCGTCGAGCCCGCTTTCCATCAGGAGGTAGGCGCAACGTCCCGCGCGCGAGACATCATGCCACCATTCGCGGCGCAACAGCAGCGAGATCGAAGAGCCGTCGAGAGAGGCCGTTTGCGTCGACGGAGGCAGCGCGGTCAGGGCGCGCAGAAACGCCGCGGGCGAGACGAAGAGGATGAGAGGAACGACGGTGTCGCCGCGTTTGGCCACCTCCGCCTCGAAACCGGTGACATCGATATCGGCGACCCGTAGAACCTTAAAGTTCGCCGATGTCAATTCCTCGTCTAGGCCGGTCAAGTAGTGATCCGTCCACTCCCCCACGAGGCTGCGCGCCAGGAGATGGCTGTAAATGAGGACTTGGTGCGGAGCGCCGAGTGTGGTCTTGCGTCCTCGCGAGTGCCAGCTTTGGCGCAGACGGCTCAAGAGCATTCGCGTCAGCCATTTCAACCGCCGGGCCGCGCCCAAACTTGCCGCAGCGAGGCGCGCGGCGGCGAGCCGGCTTTCGCCGCGGAACTCGACCGTCCCTTGTCCATGGAGATTGATCTTCAGTTGATCCAGGAGCCAATCATCCTCTATGACCACGGCCAGTCGCAGAACGCCCAACGGCTTTTCCTCCCTTGCCAGTTCCAGGCACAGCGCGTGATAGCAGCACAGGAGAAAAAAATCCGAGGCGGCGGGGTCCTTCCAGGCCAAAGTGCCGGCCCACCAGGATGACGCGTCTCTTTGGCGAACGCCCAAATCAGACACTAAGTCCAGGAACGGTCGGCGTAGACGGTGGGAGTGAAGATGGAGGCGTTCGCCGAGGGGCAGGGGCGGTCGGCCGAAGACGGCGGTCAGCGCATCCAGGCGATCCCGCTTGCCCAGGTAAAGCCAGCCCCCGGAGGCGTCTTCGGGCCTCAGGGCGTTTGGGCCGCCGAATACGATCAGCGTCCGGGCTGCGGACGCATCAGACGTTGTAGACATCCGTTTTATATTCGGAAGCGTGGCTGCGGATGTAGGCGACCATGCGCGCCAGGCCGTCCTCGAGGCGGATGCGAGGCTTCCATCCTAAAAGTTTGCGGGCCCTGCCGTTGTTGCACAGGAGTCTCAAAACTTCGCTGTTTGCCGGGCGCAGACGGCGCTTGTCCTCGACGAGCCGGGCCTTGCTTCCGGTGAGGCGCAGGATGAGCCGTGCGGCCTGGCCAATGGAGATGCCGCGGCCGGAGCCAAGATTGATGACCTCGCCCACCGACCGGGGGGAGGCGCCGGCGGCGAGAAAGCCGGAGACGATGTCGGCCACATAGTTGAAGTCGCGTACGGGCTTGAGCGCTCCGACGGATACTTCGGGCTGGCCGCTCAAGGCCTGGCTGACGATGCTCGGCAGCACGGCTCGGGCCGATTGACGGGGTCCATAGGTATTAAAGGGCCGGACCACGGCAACGGGCAACCCGAACGAGCGGTAGAAGGCTTCGGCTAGGTGGTCGGCGCCGATCTTGGATGCGGAATAAGGCGACTGGCCCTGCAGAGGATGGGCTTCATCCATGGGTGTGTAGCGGGCCGTGCCGTACACCTCGGAGGTGGAGGTGTGAACTAGTTTCTTGACGCCGCGGCGACGGCAGGCCTCGAGGACATTGAGCGTGCCTTGGACGTTGGCGGAGACGAAGCTCTGCGGCGCCTCGTAGGAGTGGGGGATGGCGATGAGCGCGGCAAGGTGAAAGACCACGTCCTGGCCGCGGATGAGCTCGGAGACGAAATGGCCGTCGCAGATGTCCCCGGCGCGGACGTCCACGCGGCGGGCGAGCGGCGCCGGCAGGCTCTCGAGAAAGCCCCGGGAGCTGCGCGAGTTGTAGCGGGTCAGGGCTCGGACATGGGCGCCCTGTCTCGCCAGTTCCTCGGTGAGGTGGCTGCCGATAAATCCGCCGGCTCCAGTCACTAGGACGCTCGTTCCTTTCCAGCGGTTCTTCATATTAGCTCGCCCGGAAGTCGATGTTGTTGAAATCCACCAAACTCAGACAGTGTCCGGCTCGGTCTTTCGGCGGCGGCGCGAGCGTCGCGGTCATGATCAACTCGGCTTCGGCGGGGATGGAATCGTAGTTCTTGTAGTAGGCGAAGCGCGCTTGCGGCAGGTTCAGCCCGCCGACGGTCTCTTTTAGCAGGTCCAGAATCTCGTCATGGGCCACGAGGTGAAAATCGCGCCGGCCGTTCTCATACTCACGGCGCATGACGGTGTTGATGTTGTCTTGGATCTGGCGGAAAAGACGGATGGTGTAGAGCGTGTGCCGGTACATCTTGTTCGTCTTCTCGAGCGCACCCTTGAGCGTGAGCAGATATTGGGTCCGCTTCCAGTCCAGTTGGGTGATCTTGATGAGCCCTTTGCGGGCCAGGCGCTGGATGAGCAGGTTTGTCGTGCCCAGGGACAGCCCGATGTTCTGGGACAGGCTGCGTTGGGTGTGGGTGTCGCTCTTAGAGATCTCTTGAATGAGAATAAACTCTTTCTCGGCGAGATTGTCGGAGGTCATGGGTGATTGTTCGAACTTTGAACATACTACCATATTCCTGCTACCTGGTAACTGCTCAGGTACGGTCGCGCCTCATTTGAGCTCGCGTAGTCGCGTCCGGGAGGATGATCCTCCGGGCCCGGCGACCGCGCGCCGGCTGCGGATCATCCTCCCGGCCCACCTCTCAGCTCAATGGCGCGCGACCTCCGCCGATCTGTTGCGGTTGGCACGTGTCCGATGGCCGCGCGTTTAAGCGGCCAGCGGCTTCACCTCCTTGGCGATCGCCCACATGAACCCCAGCAGCTCACGCGCGATCGCCGTGACCACCACGTTCTTCATCTTTCCCTTGGTCAGCAGCCGCTGATATCGACGGCGGCGAGATCTCCTGCTATCCTTCCGGAATGCCGAACCTCCCCGCCCTCGTGCGGCGCCAGCGCGATTTCGATGGACTCTTTGTGGACATCAAGGCCGATGTACATGGTAGACTGATTCGCAGCTTGCCATCTTTTGGGGCTCTGTGTTTTCCTTACCGGGACATAATCCACGATACAAAGGATGGCGAGCTTCTGTTTTCAGTCAACCATTGTGTCTGGGAGCACTAGGAGCATAATGTGAACAGAGTGTTCCTGCATCGGGCAACTATAGGAGGATTGATGAGGATTAGCTTCACAGTTTCGTTAATTATGATCGGATTGGTGTCGGGGTGCGCTGGGCTGCAGCAGACAAGCAGGGGCGCACAGAAGGAATTTACCAGCGATTTTGTGGTGCCAGGGAAATCACAAAACGACCTTTGGAAAAGCGCGCGCGATTATTTTGCCGAGATATACGGTGACAGCCGCTCTGTTTTCCGCGTCCAGGATGAAAAGGATGGAACATTGATCGGGCGGGGACTCGCGCCCTGGGTAATAGCTGGAAAATAGTCAAGGTCAGATATCAGGAGTTCTTTTTCCTCCGGGGTGAATTCGAACGGCCCGTCTAGGGTTGGTGCGAATGAGGCCTGGTCCTGAGGCCCGATCCCGTCGACAGGAGTGAGCTTGCGGAGAACAGCTAAGGGGTCATCAGAGATCGTGCTGGCAGGGACCTCAACGGATGCCCCCTCCAGAGAGGCGTGAAGCTTCGCCAGCGGCATCTGAACCAATCCATCAAAGGGAGGAGCAGCCAAAGCGAGTGAGCTGGTAAAGAATAAGAGCAGCGAGCCAAGGACCAGTTTAGCGCAGTCGCCCATGAGCAGAGTATGGTTCGTCGGTTGCGTCGGTGACAGGGCCAAAGGTCCTACCATAAGGGCCCAGGGTTCCGATGCTTGCCCGTCATCATTGTTCCAGTCTTTAAAAAACTGGGGCTTCCGCGCGTGCTGCCATTTAAGCATTACCCATTTTTCTTCGCCACGCATCTGCTGGAAGGCGGCTACGACATCCGGACCATCCAAGAACTCTTGGGGCACCAAGACGTCAGCACGACCATGATCTACAACCATGTCCTCAATCGCGGCGGCCAAGAGGTCCAAAGTCCGATGGACGAGCTTGGGCTGCCGCCGGAAAGCGGGATACCTGGCCGAGATATGCTGTCATAGCGTGCAGTGTCTAGCGGCAAGCAAACAGACGGCGCTCGTCCTTGAAAAATATTGGGAGTCGCGTTACAATGCAGCAAGTGAGCGAATTGATACGCCGTGCTGTGCATCCCAGCAGACTTATAAGTTGGGCGGCGGAGAGGAACACCGAATGATGAGATGGCGTAAATGCGTCACCCTAAGCCTGATGGCGCTCTTCTTGTTTGGATGCATGGATTCATGGACCCGTGCAGAAGATAGACCGACGGTTAAAAACACGGTTGGGGGTCTTCGCATCTTTACAATAACGGTGAAAGATGACCAGAGACGCTATCTTGTCTATATCCCAAAATCCTATGACAGCACGACGAAGTGGCCTGTTGTCGTTATGTTCCACGGTGGAGGTGGTACCGCCAGGGCCGCAATGTGGGAAACGGGATGGAATGAGAAGGCCGACAACGATGGCTTTCTGGCCGTGTTCCCGGAAGGGACGCCCCCAGATGCGTCTCGCCCCGGCCGCTTCCGAGATAATCCACAGACGTGGAATGACGGCTCGAAGCGGCGCAACGTCGGCGCAGCCGTTAGCGAGGTGCCCGATATCGAATTCGTTTTGGCATTGGTCGCCGACTTGAGGAGTCACTTCAGCGTGGATGAACGCCGGATCTACGCCTCCGGCTTCTCCAATGGCGCCTCAATGACGTTTCGGGTTGCGCGGGAACTGTCAGATGTCATTGCCGCGGCGGCTCCTGTCGCGGGGGCCGACTGGGTGCAAGACACCAAGCCGAAGCGCCCCGTCCCCCTGATCTATATTACCGGTACCGCCGATCCTCTGAACCCAATCGGTGGCGGCAAGATCCGCATCGGAAAAAAGACCTTCGGCGAGAAGCCCGCGACTCAGAGAATGATCGCGAAGTGGGTGGAGATGCATAGCGGTCCGGACAAGGGCCGCGTCGTATATGACAATGACGGGGCGACCGGAATCGCCTATGGTCTTCCGGGCGAGGCCCCAGAGGTGGTCCTATACACCATTGGAGGTCACGGACATCACTGGCCGGGCGGGAAATCAGCGCTGCCAGTGCGATTGGCAGGGGAGAACATTGCCACGCTCAACGCAACCGACGTCATCTGGGATTTCTTCAAGGCACAAGTCCTTGCCGCCAATGTGGAAAAATGACTATACCAGAGGCTGTCGCATAAACCCCTCATGATTATTGAGATCGTCAACCTCGCGCGCCGGGGCTCGACGCCTCTCTACAACGACGGACTGGTGGTCGACACGAACGGGGAGGTCTACAATTCGAACTTGATATTGGCCGACGCCGTCCGTCCGTATCGCCGCCGACTGCGCCTGGGACATGTGCTCGACGACGAGCGGCTGGCCGAGCGCGCGGGCGAGGAGGTGCCCGCGTGAGGCCGAAAGCGGCGGCGGCCAAGCCGCGCGTGAGTCGCGCCGGCGACGCGTTCCTGCACGGCGTCGCGCTGGCGCTGAACGCGGTCGCGGACATCACGCTGCGCTGCGAGGGCCTCGCGGAGTTTCTGCCGAAGGCGGAGCGCCTGATCAAACGTCACGATCTTGGCTCGACTTTGGGCGGTCCGCGCGGCGGTCCGGGGTTCGACGTCACGCCGGACCGTTCAGGAAGCATCGAGGACGGATACGGCGCGGCGCTTGATGCCCTCGCCCGCGGCGTCGATTTCGGCCGCATGCGCGCGTCGGAGGGAAGCGTGGCCGTGGTCGGCTACATGATGGAGCGCAATGAAGGGGATCATCGCGGCAACGTCGGCGAATTGGAACGGATGCTGCACGCGCTCGAGCTCGAGCCCGCTGCCGTGTGGCTTTCCGGGCGGCCTCTTGAGCACCTGCTTCAGGCCCGGCGCGCGAGCGCGATCGTGTCCCTGCCTCACGGCCGCGCGGCGGGCCACGTCCTCGCGCAACGTCTCGGCGTGAAGCTGGTGGAGGCCGAATTGCCGTTCGGCCTGGAGGCCACACGGCGCTTCATGGAGCTACTCGGCCGCGAGTTCGGCCGGAACGCGGCGGCGGCGAATTTCATCGAGGCGGAGCTGGACGCGGCGGTGCTGCGGCTGCAATGGAGCGTACCGCACGCTTTTCTCGGACGGCGATTCGCCTTTGTTGGAGATCGACACTATCTGCGCGGGTTTACCGAGCTCATTGACGAGCTCGGCGGGACGATGGCCGGAGCGCATGAGGCCGAGCTCGTCGCGGCGAACACTTACGTGCTCGACGGAGCCGGCGCTGATGCGGCGCGCGTCGAGTTCGGCTATCCCTCGGAATGCGAGCATGTTCTCCACGAGGCGCCGTTTCTGGGCTTTCCGGGCGCGCTCGCCTTATCCACTCGCTTGGCCAATGAGATGGTCAAAGGCTTCTACCGAAGGCGGGGTAAGCCATGATCAGGCATGTCAACGCCGGGCCTCAGGCATTGCGGAAGGCGTCCCGGCTTCTCGGCCTCGGCGGCGCGAGCGCGGACTGGCGCCTGGAGGGCCTGTGCCTCGAGGGACCGGAGCGGGTGCGCGTGTGCCTGAAAAACGGAGCCTATCAATTCGCCTTCGAGCTTTATGCCGATCGCGCGGCGTTGGAGGGGGAGGCGACGCCGGCGCAAAAACGCCTTCTCGCTTTGGCCGTGAAGCGTCTGGGAGGCAGCCGGCTGCGGGAGGTGGTCGCTCTGAT
Organism: Elusimicrobiota bacterium; assembly: GCA_038059415.1. Lineage (GTDB taxonomy): Bacteria > Elusimicrobiota > Elusimicrobia > UBA1565 > UBA9628 > GWA2-66-18. Next base: position 27,724 of record JBBTJN010000044.1, read on the forward strand.
CCTCGATGATCCGCAATCACTTGTCGAAGAGCTGGAGCCCGGCGCGGCCGGCGACCGCGTCCAGGTCCCCTATGTCGCCGGACCCATGGGCCTGCTCGAGGCCGGGTGGCGGAATTTCTTCGCGGACCAGGACTTCGACGTGCAGATGGAGACTCCCGAGCCCGCTCCCAATAAGACGGTGACGATCGAATACGCCGATCTCGAATGCTTCTGCGCGCGTCCGGAGATCAATTTCAGCAAATGGAATTTTTTCGACTGGCCGGACGAGTCGACCGATCCCGAGGGTACGGGCGAGGGCACCTCCATCGCGGTGGAGATCGACGAGCACGACATGGTCATGGGCAGCGGCGAGAAGGCGGATGCCCTCGTTTCCGAGGTGCGGCGGCAGGCGGAAGCCGGTAATTTTCTGGTCGTGACTCATTTGTGCACCCCGATCGTGATGGGCGACGATTTGCAGGGCCTCGCGCGCCGCTGCGAAAAAGAAGTATGCGGGACATCCGTTAACTGGAGCCAGAAGGATCGCGACCGCAGGGACAACTTCGGCGATTATTTTCGCTCCGTGCTCGGCCGTCCTGGATTTTTCGAGGGTCCGGGAGACGCCGCGGCCGTCAATCTCTTCCATTTCCCGGAGCGCTGCCGCGAACAGGAGATTGTTCCGTTCCTCCGGGGGATCGGAATTTCCGTCAACGTCTGCCTGTTCCCCACGGTGGATTTCCACTCGATCAAGAGCTTGCCGAAGGCGCGCTGGCAGGTCTTTTGCGAGAAATCGTTCTACACGGACAAAACCCGCGAGCTTCTGGCCGCGTCCTCGCGGCCGGTGGTAATGGCTCGAGCGCCATATGGCGTGGACGGCACGCGCGAGTGCCTCCAGACCATCGCGATCGCGGCCGGGAAGGAACGCGAGTTCAAGGCCGCCTGGTCCAAGAAGCTCGAGGCGTTTCTTCCGGGATGGAACGCGCGGGTCGGCCAAGCCGCGGAACGTCGCCTGGCATTCGTGGTCACCGAGGCGAGCATGCCCCGGCTCCTGGCTCTTCGATACGGCCATGGCGCGCCGATGGCCGCGGCGGTCCGTGAGATGGGCTTCCAAGTCGACCTGCTCTATTTCGAGCGTCACGGCCGCGTTCCGCGCCTGCCCGCGGGGCTCGATGGAGCCTCGGTCTCGATTTTTCGAACGCCTTGGGAGATGGAGCGCGCTTTGCGCGACGGAACGTTCGACGCCGTGTACTCCGACGTCTATTTCGACTGGCGCATCAGTCAGGCCGGCAAGGCCCGGTTCTCGAGCCGGGAATTCGAGATGGGGCTTGAGGGTGCCGGGCGAACCTTGGACCGGCTTTTGAACGTTTGCCGCCTGCCCTTCTACCGTCGCTACGCCGAGAATCTCGGAAGGCGGACACGGAGGGCCAATGTCTGAGCCGAGTCGGCCCGGGGTTCGTTTCAATCAGCCCTTTCTGCATGGGCTGTACCTGGCCCTCAACGCCGTCTCCGACGCCTATTTCCTCGGGGATGGGCCCAGCTGCGTCTTCGCCAAGGGTGAGCACATCCACGGCCGGCACGATCTGTTCTCCACGCTCCTTTCCTGCGCGAGCGACCATCGCATCCAGTACACAGGCGTCAATATTTTCAGCATCGCCGGAAACTTCGAGGCCCAGATCGGCGCGGCGCTCAAGCGCATCGCGGGCTGGCCCGACTGCGGCGTAATTTTCACCGGGGCGATGCCAATGTGCGCCATCGCCGGAAGCGATTACGAACGAATCATGCGAGAGGCGTTGGCCGGCTGCGACAAGCCTTCGTTCCTCATCCCGCGCCGCTCGTCGATTTCCGGCGACTGGCTGGACGGCTACGGCGGAGCCCTCGCGGCGCTAGCGTCCGGCATGGACCTCGCGCGGGCGAGGCCCGTGCCCGGCACGGCGGCGATCGTGGGCTATTTGATGGACCGCAACGAGGGAGATCATCAGGGCAACGTGCGCGAGCTCGAACGCATGTTGCGCGCGCTGGGCATAGAGTCCGTCTCTCTCTGGTTGTCGGGACGACCGTACGAGCACCTGCGTCAGGCGCGTCGGGCCGGCGCGGTCATCTCCCTGCCCCACGGACGGGCCGCGGCGCGCATACTGGCCGAGCGCCTGGGCGTTAAGCTCATCGAGGCCGAACTTCCGTTCGGCACGGGGGCGACGCGCCGATTCATGGAGAAGCTGGGGCGCGAGTTCGGACGCGAAGCCGAGGCGCGCGATTTCATCGCGAAGGAATGCGGCGCGGCGCAGCGCCAGGCTCGCGAGTTCATCTCGCGCGCCGTCGCCGGCCGGCGGTTCGCCTTCGCCGGCGACCCGCATTACGCCTGGGCTTTCGCCGAATTCATCGAAGAATCGGGAGGACGCATCGCCGCCTCGGTCGTCATGGGAGGCGAGGAGCATCTTCCCGAGGTTCGTCTTCGGGAGTTGAAGAAATGGTCCGGGCCCGTCTTTGAGCCGAATCGCGTCGAACTCCACCGCTATTTCGCGGAGACGACCCGTTGGGAGGTGGATCTGCTCGTGTGCAACAGCTTTGGCCTGACCTACATCAAGCCCAAGGTGCCCTGGCTTGAGTTCGGCTTCCCCTCGGAGCACGCGCATGTTCTCAACGACGAGGCGTTTCTGGGCTTCAAGGGAGCGCATTCGTTTCTTTCGCGCATGGGCGGCGAGATGATGAAGGATCAGCGGCTCAAGGGAGCGCGACGATGAAGACCGGCAACGCGCCCCTGAAACGGAAGCTCGAGCTTCTGGCGGGGAAAATAGGCCGCCAGAGGCTGCGGGAACTGCTGCAGCGCGGCAAAATGAATCGCGCCGAGCGTCACGAGCAGGGCGGAGGGGTCGAGAGCATCCTGCGCATCACGCACGCGTGCAATCAGAAATGCGGCTTCTGCTTCATCCCGTCCGACGGCTGGAAAGGCGATTTCGAGGGCATCGATCGAGAACTCGATCGCTTGGCGCCGGAACTCGCCGGGGGAGGCGTCTTGACGCTCTCCGGCGGAGAGCCGCTGGCGCATCCGCGCCTGATCGGCATCCTGAGAATCGGCCCGGCGGCGCGGTATCGTCAAATTCGTGGTGCAGACCAACGGAGTCGCCTTGGCCAGGCCGGGCGCGGTGGAGAAACTGCTCGATCTCGGCGTCGTGGGATTCGACGTGTCGTTCCATTCGCATCTGCCGCGGATCTACGACCGTTTGACCGGCACTCGCGGTCAGCATGCGCGCGCGGCGGCCGCTTTGGCTCGGATATTCACCTCACCGTGCGACCGGATCTCGGTCTGCGTCGTTATCAATTCCTTGAACTACCGTTCTCTGCCCGCCTGGGTCGGATATATCGGACGGCTGGTCCGGTACGCCGATGACTTCTCCGGCGCCGCCGGCGATATCGGACGCGCGAAGAGCATCGCGTGCAGGCGCTGCCTGTACGACGGGAAATGCCTGGGCGTGCCGGCGGAATACGCGCGCCTGTTCGGCGTGGGAGCGCTTCATGCCGGCTGAAATGAAATCGTTGAACCTCGACCTCATCCTAACGCGCTCCTGCCCCGTGTCGTGCGTGTGCTGCCATATGGGGAGGCGGGTCGGAGTGATGAGCGGGCGCGTGTGGCGCAGGGCCGTCGATCTGCTGCTTCGGGAAGAGGGTCCTTTGGAGCTTCAACTCATGGGCGGCGAGCCGCTTCTCGAATATGATCTCGTGCGCGAGATCTTCGCCTATGCGGCCGCCCGGGCGGTTAAGGCGGAGAAGACTTTGCGTCTGGGCGTGACCACCAACGGCCTTCTTCTCACTCCCACGCGCGCGAAAGAGCTCGGCGAGCTCGGCGGCACGGTGATGTTGAGTTTCGACGGCGGTGAGGACGTTCAATCGGCGCAGCGCACGGTGAGGGGCGACGGGTCCAAATCTTGGGACATCCTGCGGCGCAACCTGGAAGGGCTCGTGAGCTCCGGAACGCCCTTCTCCGTCAACCTTGTCGCGACGCCGGATTCCGCAGGCCGACTGTCGAAAAGCATCGCGTTTCTGCTTGAGCGGGGCATGCGCGCGTTTCAGATCTCCTACGCGCTGGGAGTTTCCTGGGACGAGGCGCATTTGAAGACGCTAGAGGCTGAAATCTCCGCCGTCGCCCGCCTAGCCGACGCGGCCAGTCCGCCCGCAGAGATTTTCAACCGCCGCAATGGGGCCGAGCCGATCCTGCTCAGCCCCCAACACGTGGTCGACGTGGACGGAGGGCTCTACGTCGGGACCTCCATCGTGCTGGAGCATCTCTGGCCCGAGCTGCACAAGGCGTTCCGGGCCGGAGAGGTCTCCAAGCTCAAGCGCCTCCCGGGCCGCGGCGCGAGCCCTGAGGACCAGCTTCGGCGCTTGCGCGCCGCGCCGCTCGACGCGGCTTCGCGAAAGCTCGTGCTCAATAATCTTGCGGTCGGCAAACGCATGAAGCAATTGTGGCTTGCGGAGAAGAAGCATTCGCCGTCGCCGCGGGCATCTTCTCCAGTCGTTCTCTCTGGAGAGCGGACCGACCGCCGGACGCTTTCGACCCGCCTGGGCGAGTTCGGTGTCCGCGCCGAGGATCCCTACCGCAGCGGCGCGATCGGCGAGGCCTATCTCATGCTCACCATGGCCTGCAATCTGCGCTGCCGCGCCTGCTCGCTCTGGGGGGCGGGTGGCGCCTGCCACAGCGCCCGGTTTCACGAGGCGAAATCGAAGCCGGTGCCGCTCAAGCGGATGTTGGCTCTGATCGACGAACTGGTCCCCTACCGTCCGCAGAACGTCAACTTCTCCGGAGGCGAGCCCCTGCTCAGCCCTCATTGGGCGGCGCTTGCCGAACACGCCAAAAAGCGCGGCCTGCGGACCATCTTGACCACCAACGGCGTGTATCTCGAGCGGCACGCGGAAAAGGTCGCCGCGCTCTTCGATCAGGTGAGCATCTCGGTGGCCTGCCCGCCCTCGTTGCGCGAGGAGCTTCGCATGGGGCCGCCCGGACATTACGAAGCCATGGTCCGGGGTCTGCGAAAAATGGCGGCTTTAAGAGCGCGGCACCCCGCGCGAAAGCCTCTGCTGCGCATGCTCTGCGAGGTGTTCGATTCGAACGCCGAGCATCTGGGAGAGACCGTCGAGCATCTGAAAAACGAGGGCGTGGTCTTCGACGAAATACTTTTCCAGCATCTGATCTTCAACCGCCCTGACGTGCTGGCCGCTCAGGAAAAAGCGTTTCGGGAAGAGTTCGATCTTCCGCTTAACTTGTGGAGAGGCTATGCCTATCAGCCGCAAGCCATGGATTATGAGTCCTTCGCCCGGGCCCTGCAGGGCCTGCGCGAGCGCTATCCGCACGCGCGCTTCAGCGGCGATCTTCGCGGGCCCGCGGAGCTGCGCGATTACTACGAGGGCCGCCGCGAGGAGACCGGCACGGCCTATTGCGACGGCCCCTGGACGCAGGCGAACATGTTTCCCAACGGCGACGTCTGGGTCTGTCCCGATTACATCCTGGGCAACATCACGCAGGGCGCCTTCGCGGAAATTTGGGACGGCGCCAAGGCTCGCGCCCTGCGCCGCCGTGTCTGTCAGAAGCTGTTTCCGGCCTGCCGGGGCTGCTTCTCGTTTTTCAATACCCAGATCCCGCACGGGCTGGCGACCGTGCCAGGAGGCCGTTGATATCATTTCAAGCGCAGGTGCCGCACCTGTAGGGGCTTTTACGCGCGCTCCCGGGCTTCACGGACGCGCCGGCACGAAAATGATCAAAAGCAACCCGCTTTTTCATGAGCTCGGACGAGTCGCCCGCGCCGTCGTTTGGCAAGGCGGCATGCCCGTCTATCCGCCGGAGTCGCTGTGGCGGAGCATGGCGTTGAGCCGGATCAGAGCGGCGTGGCGGACGCTCGCTGGAGACTTCCCCGTTGGGCTTTACGTTCATATTCCGTTCTGCGAAAGCCGGTGTTCGTTCTGCTACACGCTGTCGGTGCGGGAGAACGATCCGGGGAGGCTCGAGGGATATCTGACCTGCCTTGAGTGGGAGCTCGAGCTCCTGCGATTGCCGCCGAAGCTCAAGATCAGCACCCTCTATCTCGGCGGCGGCACGCCTTCCCTGCTGACCGCAGCCCAGCTCCAACGGCTGATGCGGACGATTTCCGCCCACATGGATCTGGGCGCCTGCGAGGAGAAGCTCGCGGAGCTCAATCCCGGCTCGGTGACCGGGGAGAAGATGCGCACGCTGAAGGGCTGGTCTTTCAACGCGGTCACGATCGGTGTTCAGACCGTGGACGCGCGAGTTTTACGGCGCGTGGGGCGAAGTCAAGACCGGGCATCGGTCGAAAAGGCGTTCGAGCTGGCGAGAAAGGCCGGCATTCCCCGCGTCGGCGTAGATCTGATGACCGGCCTTCCGGGGCAGACTTTGGATTCCTGCCGCGACAGCCTGGACTTCATTCTTAAGCTTAAGCCGGATTCCATTTGCGTCAATCCGTTCTATCCCAACAGCCGGACGCCGTTGGCGCGCGGCGGCCTCTCGAGAGTGCCGTTGGATCCGCGCGAGAGGCAGGCGACCGATCGCTGGATGCAGGAGACGATCGACCGGGAGCTGCCTTCGGCCAGCGAGAACGGCTCGCGCCCCGCGAACCTTCAGGCCTTTCACGCCAAGGACCGCCTCGGTGCGATTTTAGGCATCGGCTACGGCGCGGTCTCCCACGCGCCTTTCGGGGTCTGGTACGGAAAAAAGGGGACTTTGGCCGATTACGAGAACCGTCTCCGGGCGCGGCGCGCCCCGGCCTTCTTCGGCGCGGGACTGAGCTCGGACGACGAGATGCGCGGCTACGCGGTCTGGAATCTCCAGTCGGACGGGCGCGTCTCGCGACGGGGCTTTCGGCGCCTGTTCAAGGTGGATTTTGAACGGGCCTTCCCATTGGAAACGGCGGCGCTGGAGCGATCGGGACGAGCCTGCGCCCGCGGCGACGCCTGGTCGTTTAAGACCGAAAGCCGCCTGGAGCGCAACGTGCTCGCCAAGCTGTTTTACGGCGCCGACGCGCGGCGGCGAATCCTCGGGGCAGACGGGCTGTCGAACGACGCGATGTTGGGCGAAGATCTTCACCGCATGGTGGGCATATGAAAAGGCTCCCCTCGACGATGCCGGTCGTCATGGAACTCGCCATGGGCTACAACTGCGGGCAGAACTGCAGCTTAAACGGGACACTGTGCTGTTAAAAGTTACTGACATCTAGTTCTGGTGCCGTCCTTCCGTGGAGCCGTGATAAAATGAGATATCACCATGGAAGACAGCTGGTCATCTCAGCCTCTTTTCGTCCCATTCCCGTCTTAGTAGTCCATAAACGTATTCATCTATGAACACGCCATTCTTTAAGACGGACTCTCGAACGGTGCCCTCCCGCTGAAAGCCAAGACGCTCGAAGAGTCGGATGGATCTCTCGTTGACAGCATATATCTCTGCACCGATTCGGTTCATGCCGAGCGTAGTGAAGCTGTAGTCGATGGCCGCTCGCAACACTTCACTTGCAAATCCCTTGCCCCACTCCTGCTTCTCACCAATCACGACCGAAAGCCGACACTGTTGGTTGTAGTGGTCAATGTGGGCAATAATCCCGTAGCCAATGAACTCAGCGCCATCTCGCTTTCGGATGGCGTAGCGGATGCTCGCTGTGTCTGCGGCCGCGTGCATTGCACGTTCAATATTCGCGCGCGTTGCCTCCAGGCTCTCAGGTTCGCGACCATCGGGCTGATTATCGCTGAGGTTGAGCAATTCCACATCATTTTCCCACCGATTCATCTTCTCGGTATCGGACGACGTGTGTGCCGTCAGGATCAGCCTATCAGTTGTCAGTTGGAACATTTCGGTCATCGGCAGAAGCGCCTGGTTCGGCGGTCATTTTCATCGTCTCGCGCCGGCCTTTTTCAGGAGGACTGCGATGTCCGCGTGACCGGCCGCCTCAGCCAAAGAGAGCGCCTCGGCGCCGCTCTTGGCCTTCAAGTTGGGATCGGCTCCGGCCCCCAGAAGCGCCGAGACGGCCTCGGCGCGGCCCATCAGGGCCGCTGTCATCAAGGCAGTCACGCCATTCGCGTTGCGGGCATTGACGCCCGCCTTGGCATCGAGCAGGGCCTTGACGGTTTCGACGCTCCCTCTGGCCGCGGCATGCATGAGGGACGTGGCGCCCTCCGCGCAACGCTCGTCCACATCGGCGCCCGCCTCGAGCAGACGACGCAGCGCGTCGGCGTCCCCCGCGTCCGCTGAGGCATGGAGCGGTGGTTCCGAGACGATGGGGGAAGGCTGCTCTGCAACGGGTTCTGCCGCCTCGGGCCGCGCCGCTTGGTAGATGGTTCGGCCAGTCTCCGCGACCGCGACTCCGGTCTGGACCTTGCCTAGCAGGTCGTTAGCCTGGCTTAAGCCAGGCACGAAGCCTCCGGCGAGGTCGGTGACCTGCTTCAATAAGCCCAGCTTTTCACCCAGGCCTGACTTCTTCCCTATCTGGATGCCCGGCTGGCGACGCTCCATGTCCGCGCGCAGGAGCCGCGCGACTTCCTTGTGTCCCCGCTCTTCGGCCCATTCAAAAGCGGTCTTACCCTCCCATACGCAGCGAGGACTCCCCATGTCCTTCTGGAGACTGTCGGCCCCATGCTTCAAAAGAAACCTCACCGTATCGCCATGCCCTTACGCCGCCGCGTAGATCAGCGCTGTCTTGCCTTCGTGAGGTCCTCCCCAGCCGCAGCGAACATTGTCGATGGCGTTGACGGGCGCTCCCTTCGAAACGAGCGTCTCAACGATCTCGCTATGGCCGAGGAGCGCGGCGCACATCAGGGGAGTGCCGATGCAGGCATCTTCGGAGCATCTCCCAACAGGGGGACGGGGGAGCTTGGCCCCGCAGGGGCAAAACGTGTTCATCCTCCCGGCAGATTCCAGCTTCGGATTGGCCCCCTTGTTAAGCAGCAACTCCAGCATCTCCTTGCTCTCGGTCCCGGCCGCGATGCAGAGGGCGCGGTCCAGGTCTTTCTGTCCGACACGGCCCGACTCCAGCAGAGACTTGATCCGCCCCGTGTCCCCCTCCCTGGCGGCTTTCAGGATCACCGGCGCGCAGCCCGAGGACAATGCGGCGAAGCAGAGAAGAATGGCTAACCGCATTTTTCCTCGAAATCAGGCATCATTGGGCTAGAAATGCGACTTCCACTATTGCCAGTCGCACTCTGCTGGCGGACTCGTTGACCACCTCGCCCTCGAGCACCACGTCGTGAAACGCCAGATTTTTCAAGACCACTTTCATCTGTCGTTTTTCATCAGCAGACTTCGACATGACCGCCGAGCGAGGAGCACAGGCAAGGGCGACCATGCAGCAACCCGCAAATAGGCGGCGGTGGATAGCTTTCACGCAATTCCTCCAAGGCGTCCTAACGCTAGGCTGAACGGCGGCGGCTACCCGCTATCCGGCCAAGATGAGACCGCCGTCCGTTCAAGCCGATGTTATGCGTCAAACTGCGTACTGGTGAATCAGTTCCGACACGAATGTCTGATACGGAATTCCCATCCGTTTAGCTTTCTGCTTAATGCTGTCCAAATCGTGGCTATTGACCCGGATATTGAGTACGGCATCCTTTTTGCGCCTGGCTATGGCTTCGGCTATTCGGTCAAATTCAGCCTTTTTTACAGGCCGATATTCACCGCGGATTAATGCCGCTTCGATCTCCTTCTCGCTGCGACTCAGTTTAATGTTCTTCATGAGAGTTCTCCCTGACGCCATTTCTTCGTGAACTTTCGGCTGGGATAGAGAGTCTTGAGGAATATCTCATCGCCACGCTCCACATAAGGCACGATCCAAATGTAGTCATGCAGTTCGAAAAGGAGAATATTCTGATGTGACCTCGCCGGATTCTCCCTTGCGCCTAGCGGCGTTGCTTTAAGAATCTCCTCAAATGAAACACCCCGCGTGCGTTTTAGCAACTCGCTTTTGCGGGAATCCCACTGAATGTTCATCTAATGCTAGTGTAATTCATTATGTATATACACGTCAAGTCCCATGACTGTGGTGCGCAGGCCCCTTGCGCATCCGTGAGTTCTCATTGGACGCATAACGCCTGGCTGAGCGGCGGCGGCTAGTGGAACTCCGCCCTGGCCGCCGTCCGCTCAAGCCGATGTTATGCGGCATTCCTGCTCTTCAACGAATCAGGCGGTTCGAGCGAGCGCCTATAACGATATGGCCGCTCCTCGTACGGGCGATTTTCCTTCAGGCAAAAGTAGCTGATCTCGCAGAGCCGTCGTCCGACCGCGCCGATCGCCTTGTATGCACCTTTGCGCTCCTTGAGCCGTTCGTAGAATGCGCTGAAGTACGGCGAGACGCGCGACACGTTCCAGGCTGCTTCGATGTAGGCATAGCGGAGATGCCGATTGCTGGCGGCGATCATTCTCCCGTGGTAGGTCTTTCCGCTGGAGCTGTAGGTCGAGGGAACCAGGCCGCTGTACGCCGCAAGTCTCGCCGGCGAGTTGAAGCGGTGGATCGTGTCGATCTCGAGCGCGATGAGCGCGCCGAAGATCTTGCCCACGCCGGGTAGCGACTCCAGAATCGGGATCATCTTGTTGTCTTTGAGCGCGGTCCCGACCCACTTCTCGGTCTCGCGCGTGTCGTCGCGGATGATGTCGAAGAGCTCCAAGTGCGCCTTGAGCAGCTTGTTGTCCGGCTCGCGTAAGGTCAGCGCGTTCATCCACGCCCGTCCTTGCGTGCCGAAAAGGTCGCTGCGCGGCGGCGGCTGAACGTGATTGCGGTCTAGGATGCTGTGGACGCGGTTCTTGATCATCACGCTGATGCGCACAAGCCAGAAGCGGTGGCGCAGCAGGTTCTTGTGATCGCGCGTCGGCTTCCCGGGCACGTGCACCAGCGGCGTGATCCCGGCCTTCAGCATGATCGCGTGCGTCGTCGCGTCAATGCGATCCGTTTTCGTAAACGACTCGGCAATGAAGCGGCTCTTGGTCGGGTTCGACAGCTTAGGGTTGAGGCCGAGATCTTCAAACATGTCGAATGCCTTGCCCCAGTTCCAGCCGGCTTCGACGATCGACTGTATCGGTTCGTTTGCGGGAAGCGCGTCCTTGATCGACGCGAAACCTTCGAGCGTCGTCAGAATCTCCTGATCGAAGAGAACTTAGCCGGTATCAGAGAGAGCAACCGCGTGAGAAACCTTCCTTGCCGTGATCGAGTGCTAGGTGTATCATTTGCTTCGGGTCTCCTGTGTTTAAAGGATGAATTGCCGTTCATCGCCTTGAAGCTGTGAGAAAATCGGAAATCCGACATGGTTCTGAGTCGGCGGATTTCTT